>DASWTB010000125.1:0-22090 GCA_036402315.1 Pseudoduganella sp.
AAGCACCTGATTGCCTCCACCGGCATGACGGACGCGCTGATCTACAAAGAGCTGCCATTCCAGCTGCCAGCCGTACACCTCGACATGCTCTGGCACGAACGCGACGCCCGCAGCCCAGCCCACAAATGGCTGCGCAGCCACCTCGAGAGCATGAACTCCGTCGCCCAAAAAACCGCACCGGGCACCAACCCAAAGAACGACACCTACTAACGGCTGACTTCGTGTCCCACCTTGGGGTCACACCCGTTTCGAGACACGAACTCAAGCATCGTGCGATATGTAGTTCTGGATCGCCCGCGAAACGGTCTTGATCGAAACACCGAAATGGTCGGCAATCTGTTGGCGAGTATAGGCATTAGATTGATGGGCTCGTGCCATCGCCTCATCACGATTAGGGTAGCGCGCAGCATAAGTGGTAAGTGGCTGTACCTGCTCTCGCGCCAAATTCGTCCGTTCTGAATGAAAGTTCAACGGATTAGGCATGCCAATGCCAGCCGCGACAAACTTTTCGTAAGCTGCGACCCTTTCACGAAGGTCGCCATTTCCGAACTGAGATAGCAGCCAATTTGTTTCAAGCCAGGCCGGCGCTATTTCTGGCTGTAAGAAGTAGCGATGGCTGCCCCATTCCCAATCCTTGGGATCGCTGACAAGTTTCGCTCGTACTGGATTAAGGCTGATATAGCGCGCTGCCGCGAGCAGGTGCTTTTCCTTGCCTACGCTGACGGCATGGAACCGGCCCTGGATAACGTGGCCAGTCAAGCCATGCCGCTGATTGAAATGCTGGCAGTATGTGGCGTTCAACATGTGCATGCCATCTGACAGATTGGCATGAACCGTTTCGACCAATAGATGGAAATGATTCGGCATCATGCAGTAGGCATGCACTCGGAAATCATGCTTGTCTACAGTTTCACCAAGTTTATCGAGCCAGATCAAATGGTCGCGTTGATCATGGTAGATAGCTGCACGCCTGTTCCCACGCGAGGTCACGTGGTAAATGGCACCAGGAAAGACGAATCGAGGAGGGCGGCTCATGCAGGCAACTTAGCACGAGCCAATCCAGGGAAAGCTGATCTGGATCAAACTGCTGCGCCCGTGTCCCATTTCGGGTGTGACCCCATGGTGGGACACGGACTGGGCTGTACGACTTAGGCGTCGAGGGTCATCAGGCTGGCGTTGCCGCCGGCGGCGGTGGTGTTGACGCATAGGGCGCGTTCGGCTACCAGGCGCCACAGCGGGATGTCGCTTTCTTCCGTGGTGTCGATTACCGAGACGATCGCGCCGTCGCGGGCGGCCAGTTCTGGGCGCAGCTTGGCGCCGAGGCTGGATTCGACCAACGCGATCTGGAAGTCGGCTTTGGCCAGGTCGGCTGCGGCTACCGTCTGGATCGCGGCTTTGACGTCGGCTGGCAAGTCTGCCGGCAGGGCGCCTTCGACTACCAGGGCGCGGTTGCCAGTCGCCAGGGCGGCTGCGACCTGGTTCAGCAGCACGTCGCTATGCGTTGCGAAGCAGGCGATATTGCCGCGTGGGACGAAGGCCAGGGTATTGCGTTCACCAGTCGGGCCTAGCAGCGCGGTCAGGCTGCCTACCGGCGTGGTGCGTGCATAGCTTTCGATATGCTCCACCAGGCGGCTCTTCCCTTGTGCCTTGGCCCATGCGGCCAGCGAGTCGATTGCCGGTACGCCTTGGCGTTCGTGGCGCTCCAGGGTGACTGGGGCGCGCTGCAGGCGCTTCAGGTACAGTGGGCCGCCGGCTTTCGGGCCGGTGCCTGATTTTCCTTCGCCGCCAAATGGCTGCACGCCGACCACCGCACCAACGATATTGCGGTTGACGTAGATGTTGCCGACGTGCGCGCTGGAGGTGATGTAGTCGATCGTTTCATCGATACGGGAGTGCACGCCAAGGGTCAGGCCGAATCCGCTGCCGTTGATTTGCTCGATTACTTTTGGCAGTTCGGAACGCTTGTAGCGGATCACGTGCATCACTGGGCCGAACACTTCCTTGGTCAGTTCGGACAGGGAGCGGATTTCCAGTACGGTCGGCGGCACGAAAGTGCCTGCATCGGCGCCCGGCACTTCCAGCGAGAAGCTGGCCTTGGCGTGGGCGCGTACTTTCTCGATGTGCGACAGCAGGTTTTGCTGCGCTTCCTTGTCGATCACTGGGCCGATGTCGGTCACCAGGCGGTCCGGCGAGCCGACGCGCAGTTCTTTCATCGCGCCTTTGAGCATCTTGATGGTCTTGTCGGCGATGTCTTCTTGCAGGAACAGCACGCGCAGGGCGGAGCAGCGCTGGCCGGCGCTGTCGAAGGCGGAAGAAATGGCGTCCACTACCACTTGCTCCGGCAGGGAGGAGGAGTCCACGATCATCGCGTTCTGGCCGCCGGTTTCGGCAATCAGTGGGATGTCTACATTTTCAGCAGTGGCGCGCTTGGCGAGGGTGCGGTTGATCAGCTGCGCCACTTCGGTGGAGCCGGTGAAGATCACGCCTTTGACGCGTGAGTCGTTGCACAGGCCTGCACCGACCACTTCGCCGCGGCCAGGGAGGAATTGCAGCGCGGCGCGCGGTACGCCGGCTTCGTGCAGCAGCTCTACTGCGCGTTGGGCGATCAACGGGGTTTGTTCTGCCGGTTTTGCCAGCACCACGTTGCCGGCTGCCAGCGCGGCGGCGGCCTGGCCGGTGAAGATCGCCAGTGGGAAGTTCCATGGGCTGATGCAGGTGACAGGTCCGAGCGCCAGCGTGTTAGTGGAGCCGCGCACTTGTACTGCGTAGTAGCGCAGGAAGTCGACTGCTTCGCGCACTTCGGCAATTGCGTTTGGCAGCGATTTGCCGGCTTCGCGTACGGCTAGCGCCATCAGCTCCAGCTTGTGGGTCTCGAACAGGTCGGCGGCGCGGTCCAGGCAGGCGGCACGTTGCGATGGTTCGGTGGTTTGCCAGTCCATGGCGAACTGGCTGGCGGCGTTCAGGGCGTTGTTGACATCTTCCGCAGTCGCTTCGGTTACGGAGCCTACCACGTCGTCTTTGCGGGCAGGGTTGACGACCGGCTGGGAGGCCTGGCCGGCGCTTGCTTCAACGGCCAGCAGTGGGCCGGCAGTCCAGCTGCGCGGTTGTGCCAGCGCCAGCGCTACTTCGCGCAGTACGTCTTCGTTCGCCAGGTCGATTCCGGCGGAGTTCTTGCGTTCGGCGCCGAACATGTCCAGCGGCAGGGCGATGGCAGGGTGCGGTTGGCCATTCAGGTTGCGCGCTACTTCGATCGGGTTCGAGATCAGCGAGTCGACCGGGATGCTTTCGTCGACGATCTGGTTCACGAAGGAGGAGTTGGCGCCATTTTCCAGCAGGCGGCGTACCAGGTAGGCCAGCAGGGTCTCGTGCGAACCGACGGGTGCGTAGATGCGGCAAGGCTTGTCCAGGTTTTCAGCACCGACTACCTGGTCGTACAGGGTTTCGCCCATGCCGTGCAGGCACTGGAATTCGTAGCCGCTGATGCCGTCGCGCTTGGCCCAGGTGTAGATGGTGGACAGGGTCTGGGCGTTGTGGGTTGCGAACTGCGGGTAGATCACGTCGGCGGCTGCCAGCAGGCGCTGTGCGCAGGCCAGGTAGGAAACGTCGGTGTAGACCTTGCGGGTATAGACCGGATAACCAGGCATGCCGTCGACTTGGGAACGCTTGATTTCGGCGTCCCAATAAGCGCCTTTCACCAGGCGCACCATGAATTTGCGGCCGCTGCGTTTAGCCAGGTCGACCAGGTAGTCGATCACAAACGGGCAGCGTTTTTGGTAGGCCTGCACCACGAAGCCAATGCCGTCGAAACCTTCCAGCTCTGCGTTGAAGGACATTGCCTCCATCAGGTCGAGCGATAGTTCCAGGCGGTCGGCTTCTTCGGCGTCGATATTCAGGCCGATGTTGTAGCTTTTGGCCAGCTTGACCAGTTCGGTCAGGCGCGGCAGCAGTTCGGACATCACGCGTTCGCGCTGTGCGCGGCTGTAGCGCGGGTGCAGGGCGGACAGTTTGACCGAAATGCCTGGGCCATTACGAATGCCGCGGCCGTTCGATGCCTTGCCGATCGCGTGGATCGCTTTTTCGTAAGCGGCGTAGTAGTTGGCGGCATCGGCTTCGGTCAGCGCTGCTTCGCCCAGCATGTCGTAGGAATAGCGGTAGCCGCGTGCTTCGTTGTCTTTGCCGTTTTTGATTGCTTCGTCGATGGTCTGGCCGGTCACGAACTGGTTGCCCAGCATGCGCATTGCCAGGTCGACACCTTTGCGGATCAGTGGTTCGCCGCCTTTGGCGATCAGGCTGGTAATGGCAGAACCCAAGCCAGCTTCACTGGAGGAGTTCACCAGCTTACCGGTGATCAACAGGCCCCACGTCGCGGCGTTCACGAACAGGGAAGGCGATTCGCCGAGGTGCTTGCGCCAGTCGCCTTTGGAGATCTTGTCGGCGATCAGGCGGTCGGCGGTAGCGGAGTCAGGAATACGAAGCAGCGCTTCAGCCAGGCACATCAGGGCGATGCCCTCTTCGGACGACAGAGAGAATTGATGCATCAGCGCATCCACACCGGAGGAACGGGTGCGTTTTTCGCGAACAGCGGTCACCAGGCGCTTGGCCAACGACTGCGCATCTTGGGTAGTTTCCGGCGAACCGATGTTAATTTGCGACAGGAGCCATTGCACTGCGGTTTGTTCGTCGCGGCGATACGCAGCAGTAATGGCGCTGCGCAGCGGGCTCGGATCCCGCAGGATTTCTGCTTGAAGGGCGGCGAACGGGGTGGTGTTGAGATGCATGAATGTCTCTTTCAGATGCATGAGTGTCTCTATTGGCTAGTATGTAAGAAATGGTTTGGCACCTACGAAAACACGCCCGGCAAACGCTGTTTGCGCGGGCGTGTTGTGCAGTGCAACTGATGATTCGATTGTATGTCGGAATCGCTCGGATTAATTCTGGTAATACTTATTACTAGCAATAGATAGTTTTTGGTGAGAGAATTTGACCGAATAAAATTAATAGTGGGGATGTAATGCTGGACAAGATCAGTAAGAAGATTCTGGCCGAGTTGCAGAACGATGGCCGGATCAGCAATGTTGAATTGGCTGCGCGAGTGAACCTTTCGCCTGCCGCTTGCCTGGAGCGTGTGAGGAAACTGCACGAAGCAGGCTACATCATGGGTTATACGGCGCAGCTGAACCCGCAGCTACTGGATGTTTCGCTGCTGGTGTTTATCGAAGTTGTGCTGGATCGCACGACGCCGGAGGTGTTTGATGCCTTCAAGCATAGCGTCCAGCTGATTCCGGAAGTGCTGGAGTGCCATATGGTTGCCGGCGGTTTTGACTACCTGGTTAAAGCTCGCGTGAAGGATATGGCGGCTTACCGCGAGTTCCTTGGCAAAACTTTGCTGCAAAAGGGCGTGCGGGAGACCCACACTTATGCGGTGATGGAAGAAGTGAAAAACACCACGAAACTGCCAATCAAGTAAAAGATTTGCAGAAATTCTGGATGACGCCAAAGGCGTAGCGGGCGGCGACGGTTTGCACGAAGTGCATGAAATCCGTCGCCGCTTCTTCATTTGCGTTGTCCGAAATCGTTCTCATGATGGCAAACGGTACTCCCAGCTCGTGACAGACCTGAGCGACTGCTGCACCTTCCATTTCCACTGCCAATAAATCTGGCAGTGCGTCCTTCAGGGCTTCCAGATGGGCCCTGTCCTTGATGAATTGGTCGCCGCTGCCGATCAGGCCGCGGTGTACCTGCGCGTCGTTTTGCAGGAATTGGCGTGTAGCCAGGCTCAGTTTCAGGCTCAGCTCCCGGTCTGTAGGCATGCGTGAGAGACCTGTCAGTGGTATTTCGAAGCGAGGGAAGAGTGGACTGGCGTCGAAATCGTGTTGAGCCAGGGAATCCGCGACGACAACGTCTCCGATTCGAACTCCAAGGTCTGCAGAACCGGCGACGCCGGTAAAAATTATGTGGGTAACGTTGAACTTCTCCACAAGTGTTGCAGCTGTCACTGCTGCAGCTACCTTCCCAATTCGCGATAAAACGGCCACAGAATCGATTTTCCAGAGTTTTCCGGCCGTGTACTCACGCTTACCGTGGATGAGCTTGTAGGGGCTCTCCATGGCTTCCAGTAGACCTTGTTGTTCTTCTGCCAAGGCTGAGATGATCCCGAGACGCATGCGCGAGTTGTCCTCTATTTATTTAAAGTTGTATACGAAAGGATAGTAGTAGATAGTAAACGCGACCCTGTCTGTGGATAAACCTGTTAACATCCACAGAATCAGAAGTTTACGAATTGTAGAACTGGCTGGACAAGAACTGCGTGTAAACCGGATGAGTTCTGAACAAATTTTGTGCGTGAACTCAAAAACGGTGTTTACGCACATTCGATCCTGTGGATATTCATTGACTTATCAACAGACGATGCAGTTTTTCAGCTGAAATTGGCTCTCCGAACAGGAATCCCTGGCCAAAATCGCAACCTGCAGCCATCAAGATTTCCAGTTGGGCTTCGTTTTCGACCTTTTCGGCGATTACTTTGATGTCGAGCTTGTGCGCCATGGTGACAATTGCTTCGCAGAGGATTTGGTTGTCGCTGAGGCTGGTGTCCAGCTTGAGAAAATCGATCTTGAATCGCTTCAGGAAATTCAGGGACGAGTAGCCGTGCCCGAAATCGTCCAGGGAAATCTGCAGGCCGGCATCCCTGAGCGATTGCACACGCTGTACGACTTCCCGATTTGCCTCCAATAGCAGCCCTTCCGTGATTTCGACGACCATCGAACAGGGTGAGAGTGCCTGTTCACGCAGCAGTTCGAGCCAATGATCGACGCCGACCGCTTCATGGCGGAATTGCCAGGCCGATTTGTTCACGCAAACTTTGAAGTCATCGCCGAAGCTGGCTGCCAGGGCTGCTGCTTCCTGGAACACCCATTCGCCGATGGCGGCGATGACGCCGGTATTTTCCGCAACGCCTATGAATTCCGCCGGCGTGAGCAGGCCTCGCTGCGGATGCTCCCAGCGGATCAGGGCTTCCGCCATTTCAGTTTTGCCTGTGGCCAGATTGCGTATCGGCTGGAACAGCAGGTGTAGCTCCTTGTTTTTCAAGGCGCCGCGTAGCTCGTTAGCGAGCTCGATGCGCATCTGGCTGGCTTCCTGCATGAAGGGCGCGAAGTAGCTGAAGCGGTTGCGGCCTTGCTGCTTGGCGAGATACATGGCCTGGTCCGCATTTTTGATGAGCACTTCGGCATCGTTCCCGTCGTCCGGGAACAGGGAGATGCCTACGCTGCCCGAGATATGGGCGCCTTCGTGTTTGAGCTGGAATGGCCTGGCCAGGCTGTGCAGCATCTCCTGGACTATCCGTACCACGTCGCCCGGCTCTTTTAGCTCGCTGAGAATAACGGTGAATTCATCGCCTCCAAGCCGGGCCACGGTATCGGTGTTGCGCACACATTGCAGCAGGCGTTCTGCCACTTGTTTGAGCAGGATATCGCCGAAGTCGTGGCCAAGCGTATCGTTGACGGCCTTGAATCCATCGAGGTCGATGAAGATCAGCGCCATTGGCAGCTGGTCGCGTGCTGCTTTCTTGATCTCCTGGCGCAGGCGGTCGTTGAACATGCGGCGGTTGGGCAGGCCTGTCAGCGTGTCGAAGTTAGCCTGCTTCCAAACCGCTTCCTCGCTGGCCTTCTTCTTCGTAATGTCGGTGAATAGGGCGACGTGGCGCAGGGGATTGCCCTTGTTGTCGAACACAGTGTTGAAGCGCAGTGAAACCAGGTAGTGGTCGCCGTTCTTATGCTGGTGCCAGATTTCTCCTTCCCAGTAGCCGGTATGGGTAATGGTCTGGCGCATACGGCTGTAAAACTTGATGTCCTGGTGGCTGGAAGTCAGCTCGTAGGCCAGGTGGCCGACCACTTCTTCGGACGTGTAGCCGCTGATCTGGGAGAAAGCAGGGTTCACGGAAAGGATGCGGCCTTCGGCGTCGGTCACCATCATGCCTTCGCTGGCGTTTTCGTACATCAGTGTCGCCAGTTTGCTGGATTCTTCGTGGCGCTTTCGCTCGCTGATATCTTCCGCCATGACGAACAGGCCAATGACATTCCCATGCTCATCGCGATCCGGGACGTAGGTGATCGCGTCCCAGCATTCCTGGTCTTTACGCTGCATGCCCCGTTCGAAATGCACTGTTTCGCCGGCGAAAGCGCGCTCCAGATGTGGCTTGGTTTCGGTGTACAGGTGCGGTGGCAGGGCTTGTTGCAGGCTTTCGCCGGTGCCGTAAATTTCAGCAAAGCGACGGTTTTTGAACGAATAGTGCTCATTGCGATCCATGTAGGCGATGACGATTGGCAGGTTGTCCGCTATCAGACGCAGGCGCTGTTCGCTGCTGGCTAGTTTTTTTTCGGTTTCGACCGAAGTTGCGTAGAGGGCGCGATAGCGGCGCTCGCGGTCTTCTGCCGCGGCAAAGGAGCGCAGGGCATAAATGATCGCGGCAACGATCAGGGTGAAGATGAGGAACAGTGCGATGCCGGCAATGAGGATTTGTCGTTGCGAGATCAGCGCCAGGCCTACATTGGAACTGCCAACAGTGACTACCAGGGGCAGGTTTGGCAGTTTGCGGTAACTGGCGATTCTCGATTTTTTGTCTATAGGGCTGACGGTTTCGATGGTGCCAATCGGGTTGTTGCCGAAGGCCGTGTAGATGTTTGAGTCGCGGATGTCGCGGTTGAAAGTTTCTTGGAAAAGCGGTGCGCGAGCAACGAGGTGGCCATTGGTGTGGAACAGGGTGATGGTGACGTCTTCGCTGAGGCGCGAGTTTTCGAAGGTTTCGGCAAGTCGGCTGGCGTCAACAGGTGCCACGATCACGCCCAGGAATTTACCTTCAGCGCTTTCGACCCGGCGACTCAGGAAAAACAGTCGCGTACGGGTGATCCTGCCATATGTCGGTTCACCGACAAACAGCTCGTTTCCGGACTTTAGCTGGGCCTGGAAGTAGTCGCGGTCTGCATAGTTGATGCCTTTCACTGCTATGTCGCGTGAACTCGCTGTCGCAAAACCATTGGGATCCAGAAAAGTGATCCAGAAACTGCTGCCGAAAGTCGCTCCTCGAGAGGAGAGGAGACCGTCAATGGTGTGTGGAGTGTAGGGTGCGACCTTGATTGCATTGGCAAAACCAAGCAAGGCAATGTCGGCAAGCTGGATTGTGCTCAGGACCTGGGCTTCGATGGCCCGTGCGTAGTGTTGGGTTTGCTGGCGGATAGCTTGTTCCCGGTCGCGTGCAGACGAAGTGAGTAGCCAGGCGACGACCGCTGTGGCGAGCAAGGCGAGCATCGCCATGGTGACGAGCAATCGCCTGCGAAAGCGTCGATAGGCGTCGGTGGTCGACAAGAGCCCCTCCAGGCGAATTGCATGGAACAACTTGCTTGTTCAGTATAGGTGGAGAGTTTTGTTTACGTTAGATTAGTGTGTATACAAAGTAGTAGTGGTTGTTAACAACCCCGACTTTCTGTGGATAAGTGCACCTTGCGGAGAAAAATCAGGGGTTTACGAGCTGTATAAGCAGGCGCGTAAACCTTGTGTGAGCTGCGAACTGTTTTTGGACAATTTTGGGCGGTTTTCGGGAAGTCTTGTTTACTCACAAACGATGCCTGTGGATATTCATAGCGTTATCCACAGCTCCGGACCAGGAGAAAGCTTGGAATCTGCGGGCCAGTTTGACTACATCATCGTGGGCGGAGGGACGGCGGGCTGCGTTCTCGCGAATCGCCTGACGCAAAATCCTAAAAACCAGGTTCTGTTGATCGAAGCGGGAGGAAAGGACGATTACGTCTGGATCCACATCCCGGTCGGTTACCTCCATTGCATCAATAATCCGCGCACGGACTGGTTGTTTCGCACCGAACCGGACGTCGGTTTGGGCGGCCGCAGCCTGATTTACCCGCGCGGAAAGGTCCTCGGAGGCAGTTCTTCGATTAACGGCATGATCTATATGCGCGGCCAAGCCAAAGACTACGACCAGTGGGCCGAGATGTGCGATGATCCGAGCTGGCGCTGGTCGGAAGTTTTGCCGCTGTTTCGCAAGAGCGAAGACCATCATGGCGGCGCGACCGATTTCCATGGGGCCGGCGGCGAATGGCGGGTGGAAAAGCAGCGCCTGCGTTGGGATATCCTCGATGCGTTTCGTGATGCTGCGGAGCAGACGGGCATTCCAAAGATCGAGGATTTCAACCGCGGCGACAATTTCGGCTGTTCGTATTTCGAGGTGAACCAGAAGCGGGGCATTCGCTGGAATACGGCCAAGGCCTTTCTCCGTGCTGCGACCGGGCGCCCCAACCTCACTTTGATGACGGGCTGTCACGTTGAAAAGCTGGTGTTGGAGGAGGGCGTCTGTAAGGGCGTTGTTTTCACCGGCGGCGGCACGCGCTGGCGTGCTGAGGCGCGCGAAACCTTGTTGGCGGCTGGGGCGATCGGTACGCCGCAGATTCTCCAGGTGTCCGGAATTGGCCCAGCAGACGTACTGGCCCAAGCAGGCGTCCAGCCGGTGCACGATTTACCTGGCGTTGGCGCTAACCTGCAGGATCACCTGCAACTGCGCATGGTTTTTAAGGTTCAGGGCGCGCGGACTTTGAATACCTTGGCCGCGAGCTGGTTTGGCAAGGCGCGCATTGGCCTCGAATATGCTTTGTTCCAGAGCGGGCCGATGTCGATGGCGCCTTCGCAGATGGGGGCTTTTGCGCGCTCCGGTCCGGAACAGGTGACGCCAAACCTGGAGTACCACGTGCAGCCGCTGTCGCTGGAGCGCTTTGGCGAACCGCTGCACGACTTCCCTGCTTTCACGGCCAGTGTCTGCAACTTGCGCCCGACTTCGCGCGGCCATGTGCGGATCGCTTCGGCCGACTCCTACGCGCCGCCCAAAATTACGCCGATGTATCTTAGTACCGATGAAGACCGGCGGGTCGCCGCGGCTGCACTGAACCTCACGCGCAAGATCGTTTCGGCGCCGGCATTGGCGAAATACAGGCCGGAAGAATGCAAACCCGGTGTGCATTTTCGCACCGATGAGGAGTTGGCCGAGGCGGCAGGGTCGATCGGCACCACAATTTTCCATCCGGTAGGCACCTGCAAAATGGGCCGTGCGGATGACGTTTCGGCCGTGGTTGACAGCGAACTGCGTGTTCGGGGTGTGCGCGGCTTGCGCATCGCCGACGCTTCGGTCATGCCTACCATTACTTCCGGTAACACGAACTCCCCGGTAATCATGATTGCCGAAAAGGCAGCGCTTTTGTGTATGATCTAGCAAAACCGGGGAGACGCAATGTCCGACTTCATCTTGGAAACAAAGAGTTTGACCAAGGAGTTCAAGGGATTCACCGCTGTCGCCAACGTGGACCTGCAAGTCCAGCGTGGGCATATCCACGCCTTGATCGGCCCGAACGGAGCCGGCAAGACGACTTGCTTTAACCTGCTGACCAAATTCCTGGTTCCCACTTCGGGCCAGATCCTCTTTAACGGCAAGGACATCACCTCGCACAAGCCGGCGCAGATTGCGCGCATGGGCGTGATCCGTTCCTTTCAGATTTCCGCTGTCTTCCCTCACCTGACCGTGCTCGAAAACGTGCGCATCGGCTTGCAGCGCAAGCTCGGTACGACTTTCCATTTCTGGCGCAGCGAACGAACCCTGGATCAGTTGAATGGCCGCGCGATGGCATTGCTGGACGAGGTCGACCTGTCCTCATTTGCCGATACGCTGACGGTCGATATGCCTTATGGGCGCAAGCGCGCTTTGGAGATTGCCACCACGCTGGCCATGGAACCCGAACTGATGCTGCTCGATGAACCGACCCAGGGCATGGGCCATGAAGATGTACACCGCGTGACGGAGTTGATCAAGAAGGTGTCCGCTGGCCGCACGATCCTGATGGTTGAACACAATATGAGCGTCGTGTCCGGTATCTGCGACCGCATCTCGGTCCTGCAGCGCGGCGCTGTGCTGGCAGAAGGGCCGTATGAAGAAGTCTCGAAGAATCCTCAAGTGATGGAAGCCTATATGGGGACTGAAGCATGACAGCCGCTTTGGAGATCAGGCAACTCCAGGCCTGGTACGGCGAGTCGCACATCCTGCATGACGTGAACCTGGACGTGAATCACGGCGAAGTAGTGACGCTGCTTGGCCGTAACGGAGCCGGCCGTACCACAACGTTGCGCGCGATCATGGGTCTGACCGGAACCCGCAAGGGGTCAATTCGCATCAACGGTGAGGAAGCGATCGGTTTGCCCACGCACAGAATTGCCCACCTGGGAGTTGGTTATTGTCCCGAAGAGCGCGGCATTTTTTCTTCGCTCACCACCGAAGAAAACCTGCTGCTGCCGCCTGCGCTGAAAACCGGGCAGGGCATGTCGGTCGAAGAAATCTACGAGATGTTCCCGAATCTGAAGGAGCGCCGCGCGAGCCAGGGTACGCGCCTGTCCGGTGGCGAGCAGCAGATGTTGGCGGTCGCGCGCATCTTGCGCACCGGCGCGCGCCTGCTGCTGCTGGATGAAATCTCGGAAGGGCTGGCGCCGGTGATCGTGCAAGGCTTGGCGCGCATGATCCGCACACTGAAAGCCAAGGGTTACACCATTGTGATGGTCGAACAGAATTTCCGGTTCGCGGCACCGCTGGCGGATCGGTTTTACGTCATGGAACACGGTCGGATTGTTGAGAGTTTTGCGTCATCTGAATTGAATGCCCGCATGCCGGTATTGACCGAGCTGCTGGGCGTTTGAATATCAAAACTGAAAACGGAGACACTATGAAACGCAACGCCATTGCCTTTGCAGCAGCCCTTTGCGCGGTTGGAGCCGTGGGCAGTGCCCACGCCCAGATTTCCGGCGACACCATCAAGATCGGCTTCATCACCGATATGTCGGGCGTCTATTCAGACATCGACGGGCAGGGCGGTGCTGAAGCGATCAAGATGGCGATTGCCGATGCTGGCGGCGCGATCAACGGCAAGAAGATCGAGTTTGTCTTTGCCGATCACCAGAACAAAGCAGACATCGCGGCGTCGAAGGCGCGCGAATGGTTCGACCAGCAGGGCGTGGACATGCTGGTTGGCGGCACCAATTCCGGCGCCAACCTGGCGATGGCGAAAGTGGCTGCGGACAAGAAGAAGGTCTTCATGGTCGTTGGCGCCGGCTCTTCGCGCCTGACCAACGAGGAATGCACGCCTTACACCGTGCACTACGCTTACGACACCGTAGCGCTGGCGCGCGGTACCGGCAGCACCATCGTCAAGCAGGGCGGCAAAAACTGGTACTTCCTGACCGCGGATTATGCCTTCGGCCATTCGCTCGAAAAGGATACGAGCGATGTTGTGAACAAGTCGGGTGGCAAGGTGATAGGCAATGTCCGCCATCCCTTCCCCGGCACCGACTTTTCCTCCTTCCTGATGCAGGCTTCTTCTTCCGGCGCACAGGTGCTGGGCCTGGCGAATGCCGGCGGCGACTTTATCAATTCGGTAAAGGCGGCCAATGAATTTGGCGTGGCAAAGAAGATGAAGATGGCGGGCCTGCTGGTGTTCATCAACGATATTCACTCGCTGGGGCTGAATGCTACCGCCGGCATGTACCTGACCGACGGCTGGTACTGGGACATGAACGACTCCACGCGCGCGTGGTCGAAGCGCTACTTCGCAAAGATGAAGAAGGAGCCGTCGATGCTGCAGGCGGGCGATTATTCGGCCGCCTCGCAATACCTGGCGGCCGTGAAAGCCGTGGGCACCGACAATGCCGACAAGGTGATGGCGAAGCTGAAATCCACCACCATCAAGGACGTCTTCACCAGCAACGGCGTGATCCGCCCGGACGGCCGCATGGTGCACGATATGTACCTGATGGAAGTGAAGAAGCAGTCGGAATCCAAGTATCCATGGGATTACTACAAGATCGCGGCGACCATTCCGGGCGATCAGGCCTATATTTCGAAGGCCGAATCCAAGTGCGCCTTGTGGAAGTAAGCTAGATGGAGATCTTCGGTCGCCCGCTCCCAATGATGATGTCCCAACTGTTGCTGGGTCTCGTCAATGGCTCTTTCTACGCCATGCTGTCCCTCGGCCTTGCCGTGATTTTCGGGCTGCTGAATGTGATCAATTTCGCGCACGGCGCCATGTACATGATGGGCGCCTTCCTCGCTTGGATCGGCATGACCTACTTCGGCATGAGCTATTGGAGCATGCTGGTGCTGGCGCCGTTGATCGTTGGCGTTCTGGGCGTGGCGATCGAGAGGACCATGCTGCGCCGCCTGTACAAGCTCGATCACCTTTACGGGCTGCTGCTGACGTTCGGGCTGACCCTGCTGATCGAAGGCGGTTTCCGCTCGTTTTATGGGGTCTCTGGACAGCCGTTCGAGACGCCTGAGGCCCTGCAAGGGGCAACGGACCTTGGCTTCATGGTGATGCCGAATTACCGCGCCTGGGTGGTGCTGGCTTCGCTGGTGGTTTGCCTGGCGACCTGGTTCGTGATCGAGAAGACCAAACTGGGTGCTTACCTGCGCGCCGGCACCGAGAATCCGAAGCTGGTGGAAGCCTTCGGGATCAACGTGCCGCTGATGGTGACCCTGACCTATGGCTTCGGCGTCGCTTTGGCGGGCTTTGCAGGCGTTCTGGCGGCGCCAATCCAGCAAGTGACACCCCTGATGGGGTCGAACCTGATTATCGTCGTATTCGCCGTTGTGGTGATCGGCGGCATGGGCTCCATTCTTGGCTCGATCGTCACCGGCCTGGCGCTCGGCGTGATCGAGGGGCTGACGAAAGTGTTCTATCCCGAGTTCGCCAATACCGTGGTGTTTTTGGTGATGGTCATCATCCTATTGCTGCGACCCGCCGGCCTGTTTGGCAAGGAAAAGTAAATGAACAAGAAGCTGGGCTACTCCATCGCAATTGTGCTGGCGCTGGGTGCGCCGTTTGTCGGCTATCCCGTGCTGCTGATGAAGCTTCTGTGCTTCGCGCTGTTTGCCTGCGCGTTCAACCTGCTGATCGGATTTACGGGTTTGCTGTCGTTTGGCCATGCGGCTTTCTTCGGTGCGGCGGGCTACTTCGCCGGCAACGCGTTGAAGAATTGGGGGCTGCCGTTTGAACTGAGTTTGCTGGTTGGCGTGGCGGCTGGTGCGCTGATTGGGCTTGTGATGGGCGGCCTGGCGATTCGCCGGCAGGGGATTTACTTCTCGATGATTACGCTGGCGCTGGCGCAGATGGTGTACTTCGCTGCGTTGCGCTTTACCGATTTCACCGGCGGCGAAGACGGCTTGCAGGGTGTCCCGCGCGGCAAGCTGCTTGGTGTACTTGACCTGGGCAGCGACCTCACGATGTACTACGTGGTGCTGGGGATTTTTATCGCCGGCTTTGCGCTGATCATGCGCACGGTGCATTCGCCGTTTGGGCAGGTGCTGAAAGCGATCAAGGAAAACGAGCCGCGGGCGATTTCGCTTGGCTATGACGTGGACAAGTACAAACTGGCGGCGTTCGTCCTTTCCGGTTCTCTCGCCGCACTCGCTGGCGCGACCAAGTCAATTGTGCTGGGCTTCGAAACGCTGACCGACGTGCACTGGGCGATGTCCGGCTTGGTGATTCTTATGACCCTCGTCGGCGGCATGGGGACGCTGGTGGGCCCGATCATCGGCGCGATCCTGATCATCTCACTGGAGAACAAGCTCGGCGACTTTGGCAGCATGATGGCCAGTTCGACTGGGATCGAATGGTTCTCGACTCTTGGTGAAGCGGTCAGCTTGGTGATTGGCTTTATCTTCGTTGCTTGCGTTCTGCTATTTCGCAAAGGAATTGGTGGCGAAATCCTCTACTTGCAGGGCAAGAAGAGAAAGCAGGCTTAGTTGGCTGGCTTGAGGCGGGCGCTGTCAACCCATCCAGCAGCTACGCGGGCCGCCTTAGGGTGCTGGTAGAAGACCAGCGTGTAGCGGCCGTGCACGCGAGAAGCTTCCAGCCGGTCGCCCGGAACGACGAAAGTGCCTATGATTTCGCAGCGTTCATCCGGCGCAGTGTGGAATTGCAGACGCCCTTCGCCTGCCGCGATAAAGATGGCTGATTGAGGCTGCCGGCTGCTCTTCTCAATCGCTTGCTGGTGCTTTGCAAAGCATGGCTCGGTCACTGGTGGCAGTTCGAATATCTTCCCGTCTTTCCACGCAAGCTGCTCAATTTTCCCGCTGGCCTGGCGCAGGTGCATGACCGGATATTGGCCAGCGATGCTGATGCCTGCGATTTCGGCACAGTCGCCGAATGCGGGCGAGGCCTGCATCGGCGCCCTGGACTGGATACTCAGCAGGCGATAGCTGGCGAAGCATCTCTGGGCCGGCTTCCTGGCCTGAAGGAGGACGAAGTCTCTTGTTGCTTCCGGCATCAGGCGGAGGATCGCTGCCTCGTCCGCATCGTCGATGTCGAGTGCCTTTCGTCCATTGTGGAAGACTGCCGGCTTGGCGGCGATGTAGCGGACTTCTGTTCGGCCAAAACGCCCGTCAATTCCATCGCCTGCGTTGGCTGTTCCGGCCATCAGCAAAACGAGAAATGAAAGGGCTGACCGAAGGGCCATGTGCAGTTTCCGCGTGTGAAAGAAGGGCGGATTATATCGTTGCCAGACGAGATGCTCAGAGCGCCAGTTTGTAGAGTGCGCATGCGTCGTCGCGGGTGACCGGACGAGGGTTGTTGCCGAGGAGGCGGGTTTGCTTCATGGCGTCGTCGGCGAGGAGGTCGAGGTCGTTGGCGGTAATCCCGACTTGCTGCAAGGTGCGCGGCAGTCCCGTGATGGTCGAGAATTGTTGCATTGCAACAGCAAGAGCCTCTGCTCGCGCTGCCACGCTGCCTTCGGCATGGGGCACGACAATCGTCGCCAGTTCGGCATATTGTTCCGCGCAAGCATCCGCATTGAAGCGAAGGACGTGTGGCAGAACCAGCGAATTCGACAGCCCATGCGGGACGTGGAAGATGCCGCCGATGGGATAGGCGAGCGCATGGACCGCTGCGACTGGTGCATTGGCGAAAGCCTGGCCGGCCAGCATGGCACCCAACAGCATTGCCTGGCGTGCAGCCAGGTCGTGGCCGTTTTCGCAGGCACGGATCAGGTGGCGGGACAGCAGGCTGAGGGCCTGTCGTGCCAGGCCATCCGATAGCGGATTCTTCTTATGCTTGCTGGTGTAGGCCTCGATGGCGTGGACCATGGCGTCGATACCGGTGGCGGCGGTCACTGCAGCCGGCAGGCCGAGAGTGAGCTCCGCATCCAGGATGGCCAAATCGGCGTAAAGCTGGGGGGCGACGATGCCCATCTTGCTAGTCGCCCCGGTCGTGACAATGGAGATGTTCGTTACTTCGGAGCCGGTGCCAGCTGTCGTCGGGATCTGGACCAGTGGCAGACGCGGGCCCTGCACATTGCCGATGCCATAAATTTCAGCCAGCGATTGCGGGCTGGTGGCGAGAACCGCAACGAGCTTGGCGACGTCCATTGAGCTTCCTCCGCCGAGGCCGATGACGAGTTCGATTTCATGCTGGCGGGCGAGAGCGAGGGCCTCTTCGATGACATGCTCGGGCGGATCAGCTATCACGTCCGCAAATTGTTCCACGTGAAACATTGCCGCGCGCAAGCTCGCGACAGGCGCATCGGCCAAACCTGTCCGCAGGAAGCCCTGGTCGGTCACGACCAGCACCCGCCGGACATTTGGGAAACGAGCGCGGAGTTCCCGGCCCAATGCCTTCGTGGCACCTGGGGCCGATAGGATTGTCGGAACGGTCGCGAAGCTGAAGGAAGTCAACGAGTCCATTGGAAGAGCTTACACCAGCCTTCAGCGCCCTGCACAGTTCCGACTTACAATATTACGTTTCTGAATATAGTTGGGGCAGCGTGATGGTCGAGTTCGGTTTGTTGGCGGGGGCCGCATTCGCGGCAGGTTTCGTGGATGCAGTAGTTGGTGGCGGCGGACTGATCCAGATCCCGGCACTGTTCTCGGCAATGGGTAGCACTCCACCGGCCACGCTCTTGGGAACGAACAAGGTGGCAAGCGTGTTCGGAACCAGCGCGGCGGCGGTGAATTACGCACGTCGAACCCGGATTGCGTGGACGACTGTCGCGCCGGCGGCGGTCGCCGCATTCCTGTTTGCCTTCGTTGGCGCCTACACCGTCACCAAGATCCCGCCGGACTTCTTGCGCGGATTGCTTCCATTTGTGTTGCTGGCGGTAGCGGTATATACCTTCTGCCGCAAAGACCTCGGCAGTGTCCACGCCCCGCTGCATACCGGGACGAAAGAGAAGGTGCTGGCGATACTGGTAGGGGCGGGCATTGGTTTCTATGATGGCTTCTTCGGGCCGGGCACCGGCAGCTTCCTGGTCTTCCTGTTTGTCCGGAGTTTTGGCTTCGATTTCCTTGGCGCTTCGGCCGCTGCCAAGGTGGTGAATGTGGCGTGCAACGTTGCCGCGATCCTGCTGTTTGGCTTTACGGGCCATATCATTTGGCAGTTGGGCTTGATGATGGCCGTCTGCCAGGTGGTCGGTTCGGTGCTTGGAACTAAGCTGGCACTTAAGCATGGTAGCGAGTTCGTGCGCCGTTTGTTCCTGGTTGTGGTCGGGCTGTTA
The DNA here is from genome assembly GCA_036402315.1 of Pseudoduganella sp. Taxonomy (GTDB): domain Bacteria; phylum Pseudomonadota; class Gammaproteobacteria; order Burkholderiales; family Burkholderiaceae_D; genus Rugamonas. The sequence goes on from DASWTB010000125.1 coordinate 18,586, forward strand.
ATCATCAAAACGGGCTATGACGCATGGTTTAAGTGATAGTGTTCCACGTGAAACAATGTTGAAGAGGGCGCCAAACGGCGCCCTTTTTGTTTCACGTGAAACATTGCGATCAAAAAAATCCTGCCCAAAAAATTCGCACGGTCGAAAAAACTTTATAATTCAGTTCGATCCCCAGCTTTCCCCCATTTTTACCATGTTATTTCCTACTGAATTCGACGTTATCGTTGTCGGCGGTGGTCACGCCGGTACCGAAGCGGCCCTCGCTTCTGCCCGCATGGGCCAGAAGACTCTCCTGTTGACTCACAACATTGAGACGCTGGGACAGATGTCGTGCAACCCATCCATTGGCGGTATTGGCAAAGGCCACCTCGTCAAAGAGGTCGACGCAATGGGTGGCGCCATGGCCATCGCAACCGATGAGTCGGGCATCCAGTTCCGTATCCTGAATTCGTCCAAAGGCCCCGCTGTGCGCGCAACTCGCGCACAGGCCGACCGTATCCTGTACAAGGCTGCCATCCGTCATCGTCTGGAAAACCAGCCGAACTTGTGGCTGTTCCAGCAAGCGGTGGATGACCTGATGGTGGAGGGCGACCACGTGGTCGGCGCCGTCACCCAGATTGGCTTGAAGTTCCTGGGCCGTGCTGTCGTGCTGACTGCCGGTACCTTCCTAGATGGTAAGATCCACGTCGGCCTGCAGAACTTCTCGGCCGGCCGCGCTGGCGATCCGCCAGCGATTTCGCTGTCCGCACGCCTGAAAGAATTGAAGTTGCCGCAGGGCCGCCTGAAGACCGGAACCCCGCCGCGCATCGATGGCCGCAGCATCGACTTCTCGCAAATGACCGAACAGCCGGGAGACCTGGACCCAGTGCCAGTGTTCTCCGTGATGGGCAATGCCTCCATGCACCCGCAACAATTGCCGTGCTGGGTGACCCACACCAACCAGAAAACCCACGACATTATTCGTGGCGGCCTGGACCGCAGCCCGATGTACACCGGCGTGATCGAAGGTGTCGGGCCGCGTTACTGCCCATCGATTGAAGACAAGATTCACCGCTTCTCGGCCAAGGAATCGCACCAGATTTTCCTGGAACCGGAAGGCCTGACGACCCACGAGTTCTACCCGAACGGTATCTCGACCAGCCTGCCATTCGATGTGCAGATTGAGCTGGTGCGTTCGATGAAGGGCCTGGAAAACGCGCACATTCTGCGTCCCGGCTACGCCATCGAGTACGACTATTTCGACCCGCGCGGCCTGAAGGCCTCGCTGGAAACCAAGGCGATCAACGGCCTGTTCTTCGCTGGACAGATCAACGGCACCACCGGCTACGAGGAAGCGGCGGCACAGGGCATGCTGGCTGGTATCAACGCTGCGCTGCAAACCAAGGGTGAAGAGGCCTGGACTCCGGCCCGTTCCGAAGCCTACCTCGGCGTGCTGGTCGACGACCTGGTGACCCAGGGCGTGCAGGAGCCGTACCGCATGTTTACCAGCCGCGCCGAATACCGCCTGAGCCTGCGTGAAGACAACGCTGACATGCGCCTGACAGAAATCGGGCGTAAGCTCGGCGTGGTTGGTGATGCGCAGTGGGAAGCGTTCGACCGCAAACGCGAGGCCGTGGCAAAAGAACTGGAACGCCTGAAGTCGACCTGGGTCAACCCGCGCATCCTGGCGGCAGCCGAATCGGAGCGTGTGATTGGCCAAGCCATCGAACGCGAATATTCGCTGGCAGACCTGCTGCGCCGTCCGGGTGTCGGCTATGAAAAGCTGATGACCATGACCGGCAACGAAGGCCAGCCACTGGCAGGTCCGGGCGTTACCGACGAAGCGGTGATGGAGCAGATCGAGATCACCCTGAAGTACTCGGGCTATATCGATCGCCAGTTGCGCGAAGTTGAGCGTCACGAGCATTATGAAAACCTGAAGCTGCCTGAGGGCTTCAACTACGCCGAGATCACGGCGCTGTCGATGGAAGTACGCCAGAAACTGCAGAAGCATCGCCCTGAAACGCTGGGCCAGGCTTCGCGTATTTCGGGCGTGACCCCGGCGGCGATCTCGTTGTTGCTGGTGCACCTGAAAAAAGCCGGCTACGGTGGCTTCGTTACGCTGAAAGACGAGGCGGCTTGATGGCGGTGTTTGATCGCGCCGCACTGGCGCACGTATTGAAGAACGGTGTCGCAAAGCTGGACCTGGGCCTGAGCGAAGCACAGCATGAAAAACTGCTGGACTACCTGGCCCTGCTGAACAAGTGGAACAAGGTGTACAACCTGACGGCCGTTCGCGACCCGATGGAAATGATGACCCTGCACGTGCTCGACTCGCTGGCAGCAGTGCCGGCATTCAAGGATGCGCAGAATGTGCTGGATGTCGGGGCAGGGGGCGGATTGCCGGGTGTAGTGCTGGCGATCGCGAGGCCGGATATGAAGGTGTCGATGATCGACATCGTCCATAAGAAAACGGCCTTCCTGAACCAGGTGAAAGCAGAGCTGGAACTTGGCAACGTAACGGTGTACACGAAGAAGGTGCAGGAACTGCAGGTCAAGACGCCCTACGACGTTATCACCTCGCGGGCCTTCGCGGACCTGAGCGATTTTGTGAACTGGTCCGGGCACCTGCTGGCAGAGGGCGGGCGATTCATTGCCCTGAAAGGAACGGCGCCGGCAGAGGAGCGAGAGCGACTGCCAGACCCATGGAAAGTGAACGAGCTACAGCCTTTGCAAGTACCAGGACTGGACGCACAGCGCCACCTGGTTTTCATCGGCAGGGCTTAACTGGCTAAACAGTATAAATAATTTTAATCGTTTATACGAAATAAATAGTATAAACGGTTTATACCGAATAAACGATTTAGACCATATAAGAAAACTCGATGGCCAAAATTTTCTGTGTAGCAAATCAAAAGGGCGGCGTGGGTAAGACTACCACGACTGTGAACCTGGCCGCCGGCCTGGCCAAATTGAATCAACGAGTGTTGCTTGTTGACCTCGATCCTCAGGGTAACGCGACAATGGGCGCGGGGATCAATAAGGCGACACTCCAAGCTTCCACTTATGAAGTATTGCTCGGTACGGCTGACGTGGCAACCGCGCGCGTGCGTTCGGAAGCTGGAGGCTTCGATGTGCTGCCCGCCAACCGCGAGCTGGCCGGTGCTGAAGTCGAGATGGTGCAGCTCGAGAACCGCGAGCGCCGCCTGCGCGATGCGCTGGGCTTGGTAGCCAAAGACTATGACTTCATGCTGATCGATTGCCCTCCGGCGCTGTCGATGCTGACGCTGAATGGTTTGTGCGCGGCGCATGGCGTGATCATTCCGATGCAGTGCGAGTACTACGCACTGGAAGGATTGTCCGACCTGGTCAACACCATCAAGAAGGTGCACGCCAACCTGAACCCGGACTTGAAGATCATCGGCTTGCTGCGCGTGATGTTCGACCCGCGCATGACGTTGTCGCAACAGGTGTCGGCCCAGCTGGAACAGCATTTTGGCGACAAAGTGTTCAAGACCATCATCCC
>DASWTB010000126.1:0-8214 GCA_036402315.1 Pseudoduganella sp.
TCGGAGCGCGAGCATGGGACATAGAAGCCCTGCAGTGCGACACGGCGGGATGGTCAACCTGCCGTTTCGGGTCAAGGGTCAAATCACGTCCGGGGGCGGGAGCCGGGTCAGGTTCCGCACCAGGGGTGCCATCGAGATGGCGCAGGGGGCCGGCGGCATGCCATGCCGCGGCGGGCCGCCGCATGGCTTCACGCTGATCGAGCTGATGATCACGGTGGCCATCGTTGCCATCCTTGCCGCGATTGCCTACCCCTCGTACATCAATCACGTCATCAAGGGCAGGCGCGCAGCGGCGCAAGCCAGTCTGCTGGACATCGCACAGCGTCAGCAGCAGTACCTGCTCGATTCCAGAAGCTACGCCAGTAGCCTGGCGATACTTAACGTGACACCGCCAAGCGATGTTACGGCTTACTACACCATCAGTATTGCAACACCTGCGGGATCTCCGCCCACCTTTACAGCCACCGCAACGCCTATAGCGGGCACTTCTCAGGCAAACGACGTCACCCTGAGTATCGACAACACGGGCGCCAAGACGCCTGTGAACACCTGGTAGGTGCCATGTCCATCCGTCATGTCCGGAATCGATTAGCATCCTTGGCTGGCGGGCGGCCACGGGACCGCCAGGCGGGATTCACTCTGCCGGAGTTGCTAGTCGCCATCACCATTACTGGCATCCTGGCAGCGATGGCCGCTCCCTCGTTTTCCAGTTTGATTGCGTCGCAGCGTGCGAAGGCCGTCGCTTCGGACCTCTTTGCAACGCTGACAAGGGCGCGCAGCGAGGCAATCGCGCGCAATGCGGCAGTGACCTTGTCACCTAAAGCCGGGGATTGGAAAAACGGCTGGCAGATCCTCAATCCGGCCAACGCGGCCGATATCCTGGATGATCGCGGCAGCGCCACCGGTGCTGCCATAACCGGTCCGGCCAATGTCATCTACCGGGCTTCGGGACGCCTCCAGGCAGGCGCCGCGCCATCGTTTCTCATTACTGTGACTTCCGGTTCGACCACGACATACCAGTGCGTGTCGGTCGATCTGAGTGGACGGCCCTATATGCTGGCAACCTCATCATGCTGACCTCCGCACGGCGTATGCATCGATACCAGCACGGATTTTCCCTGCTGGAGGTACTGGTAGCCATCGTGATTCTGACCTTTGGCTTGCTCGGTACTGCGGCCTTGCTGGCCAAGGTCTATCTCGCAGGGGTTGAATCCTACCAGCGCACACAGGCGACATTGCTGCTACAGGACATGGCCGAGCGAATCAGCGCCAACCGCACACTGGCTTCCAGTTACGTTACCGCCAACGCGATTGGCACCGGAGATACCCAGCAAATTTCCTGTATCGGCCTTGCGGCAGGACCTGCTCGCGATATTTGCGAATGGAGCAATGCCCTGAAGGGGGCGGCGGAGCAAAAATCTGCGGTGAATGTGGGCGCAATGCTCGGTGCGCGCGGCTGCGTCACGCAACTACAGGCACCCGATCCCACTCCCGGTACCTGCACGCCGGGAATCTATCAGGTCGCGGTTGCCTGGCAGGGACTTCACCATACCGCCGTGCCTGCCATCGGCTGTGCGCAAGGACAGTATGGCGCCGATGACGCCTATCGCCGCGTCATTGCCGCGCAGGTTTCCATCGGGCAGCCTGCCTGTTTCTGATCTCCTGGCGCTTTCGTCATGATTCCGGATTGAAGTCAATATGATAGTCAACCGCAGAACCGCGCAGGGTGGTTACACCATCATCGAATTGATGGTGGCGATCACCCTTGGCCTGCTGATCATCGCCGCGTTGACAACGATTTTTGTCAACAACAGCCAGACGCGCGACGAAATCGAGCGCGCCAATGAGCAGACCGAGAATGGCCGCTACGCCATACAATTGCTTACCGACGACCTGCGCAATGCTGGCTACCTGGCGGAGTTCAATCCGGCCCTGTTATCGCTGCCAGCAACAACCCCGGATCCCTGCGCCACTGCGCTGACCGACCTGAAAGCGGCCTTGCCGATCGCCGTTCAAGGCAATGACAATGCTGCAAGCATCCCGACTTGCCTGAGCGATGTAAAGGCGGGGGCCGATATCGTTGTGATCCGCCGCGCCAGTGGCTGCGCAGTCGGTACCACCGACTGCGACCCGCTGATCGCCGGTGCCCCATATTTCCAGGCATCGGGTTGCACCAGCCCGACAGAACTCTCATCTCCTAACGTTGCCAACTACTACGGGCTCGATGTCGATACGACAAAGCTGACGCTGCATCAGAAGGACTGCAATCCGCCGACAACGCCGGGAACTCCGGCTCCCTTGCATCAGTACCGCACGCACATCTATTTCATCGCAAACAATGACAAGAATGGCGATGGCATTCCCACCCTGAAGCGTGCCGAACTCGGGGCCTCCGGTTTTACCATTGTCCCTCTGGTCGAAGGCATCGAGAACATGCAGATCGAGTATGGCATCGAGACTGTGACGCCAACCACGGGCGTGGCAAGCGTATTTACGGCCGATCCGGCCAGCTACGGCGGTTGCGCGGGAGCAGTCTGCATCGGTTACTGGCGCAACATCGTCTCGGCGAAGCTCTACCTGCTGGCACGCAACAAGAAGCAGACCGTGGGCTACAACGACGGCAAGCTCAAGACCTTTGCCATGGGCATGAACGCCGATGGCACCGCCAACACTGTCGGCCCATTTAACGATGCCTACAGGCGTCATGCCTACACCTCTCTGATCCGAGTGAACAACACCGCTGGCAGGAATACGCCATGAGAACAATGAGATTCCGCCAGCGCGGCGCCACCTTGCTGGTGGGCATGATCATGCTGCTTCTGATCACGCTGCTGGCCATCACCTCATTCAAGCTGACCAAGGGCAATCTCCAGGCTGCTGGCAATGCCCAGCAAAGGGATCAGGCAGTTTCATCCGCCCAGGGAGCAATTGAGCAGGTTATCAGCAGTACTCAGTTCACCAGCACCCCCGCGAATGCCATACCCAATCCGTGCGGCAATGTGCCGAATACAAGTTGTGTCGACGTGAACGGCGATGGCGTCACGGACGTGACGGTCGGCGTCACAGCGAAATGTATATCGGCGCAAGTCATACCGGCCGCAGCGCTTGACTTTACCAAAGCCGACGATGCCGGTTGTCTCATGGGTGCGGGCCAGGAATTTGGTGTGGAAGGAGGGGCTTCCAACAATTCACTTTGTGCAAACACTTTGTGGGATGTTCAGGCCGTCGCCACAGATACCCTGGGCAATGCCCAGGCAACAGTCAACCAGGGTGCGGCCGTCCGGGTTCCGGCGACCACTGTCTGTCCATAATTCGTGAGGTAAATTTCCGTGAACTATCCAGCTACCTCAATCAGGAAATGCATCGCGCTGATTGTCTCCTGCGCCCTTGTGGCGATGCCGCTGCGTGGCATGGCCGAGGATATCGACGTCTTCATCGGCGTGGGCGGCAGAGCTGAGGCGCCCAATATCATGGTTCTGATTGACAACAGCCCGAACTGGAGCCGCAACTCCCAGGGCTGGGACGGTGGGCAGACTCAGGGTAAGGCCGAGGTCATGGCGCTGAGCAATGTATTGAACACGGTCAATACGACGAATCCTGCGAATATCGGGTTGGCGTTGCTCACAGACTATGCGGGTACCAGCGCTAACGGTGCGACACCAGGTACCGGCGGTGGGTATATCCGATTCGGTGCACGTGATATGACCGATACGGCGAGTCGAACTGCTTTCCAAAGTATCCTGGCGAATATCGGAAATAACATAACCGCCTCCACCGAGAAGGTCGGTGGGATGAATAATAAGGACGAGGCGGCCGGGCTTTATGAGCTATATAAGTATTTTTCCGGTCTTGCTCCATTCGGTGGCGCATATTTTTCAACTAATCAGTACCCGAATGACAATGCTGATGCGTCCACAAACACGGCGGCATATTCCGCATATGGTCGAGGTCTGAGATCCGGGTTTGCGATTAATAGTGGGAAGTACCAGAGTCCGATCAATTCGGACAATCCATGTGCGAAGAATTTTATTATTTATATAGCAAATAATGCAAACCAGATCGGTTCGATAGGTCGCCAGTCCTACGAGCCCGGTGTTGCCAGCGCCGGATCGAGCTTGCCATCATCAGTTGGCACCCTCAACACCTGGACCAATGAATGGACCCAGCTTCTCCATAACAGCGGTGCGGTCGTGCCCGACGGGAACAATAACGGTTCGATCGTCACTTATGTGATAGATGTGTATCACGATCAGCAGAATGTCCCGTATTCCAAATCGCTGATGGACGCGGCAGAAGTTGGTGGTGGCATCTATTTGCACGCGGATGGCCAGGCAGATATAGAGACAAAACTGAAGCTCATCCTTGCCCAGATCCAGGGTGTCAATTCGACCTTTGCTTCGGCCAGCCTCCCGGTGAATACGACCAACCGTGCTCAGGACAAGAACCAGGTATTCATACCCATGTTTCGTCCTGATGCCAGCACCAAGCCTCGTTGGATGGGAAACCTGAAACAGTATCAGCTGATCAATAATGGGAATTCCGTTGAGCTTGGTGATAGTTCCAGCCCACCACAATTGGCGGTAAACCCGCTAACCGGTTATCCGACTGACTGTGCCGTCAGCTATTGGACGACCGACTCGCAGGCATATTGGAGGACTGTAACGGAGGACGTTTCGCCAAAGGGGAATTGTGATAATGCGCCTGAATTTTCAGATGCCCCCGATGGCCCGTTTGTGGAAAAAGGTGGCGTGGCCGAGGTCATACGCAAGGGCAACGCCCCGGCTACAACCAATGCGAATCCGACTTGGTCGGTCAATCGGGATATCCGTACGCAATCTGGCAGTGCGCTGGTTTCATTCAACTCAAGTTCATCAGGGCTCTCACAATCGCTGGTGGATTTCATTCGTGGCCACGATGTCAATGACGAGAATAACAATGCCAATGTGACGGAAACCCGGCCATCCCTGCACGGAGATGCCATCCATTCGAGACCTCTGCCGGTCGATTATGGTGGCACGGTCGGCGTCACCGCCTACTATGGCTCCAACGACGGCATGCTGCGCGCAGTGGATTCGACTACCGGGGCGGAGCGCTGGGCATTTATCGCGCCTGAATTCTTCAGCAAGCTCCAGCGCCTGATGGACAACAGTCCGCTGATCAATTACCCCACGACGCCCGCTGGCGTTACGCCGACACCCATCCCGAAGAATTATTTCTTTGACGGTTCGATCGGTGTCTATCAGTCCGTCAACAATTCCAGGGTCTGGATCTACCCGACCATGCGCCGTGGTGGGCGCATGCTGTATGCGCTCGATGTCACCGACCCCGCTTCGCCCGCGTTCAAATGGAAAGCGGGCTGTCCGAACCTGACGAACGACCTGGGATGCGTGGCCCCTATCGCCGGTGATGACTTCACCGGAATCGGTCAGACATGGTCGACGCCCAAGGTGGTACCGACGGTGCTTGGCCATACGGGCCCCGTCGTGATTATTGGCGGCGGCTACGATAGCTGCGAGGACGCAAATCAGGCGGCACCGAACTGCGCAAGTCCAAAGGGAGCGCGTGTCTATGTCCTGAATGCCGATACCGGCGCCGTGATCAAGTCGTTCAGCACGCAGCGCAGTGTTGCCGCGGATATCGCGCTGGCCGCAATCACCACGGCCGGCGTGGTCGATCATGCCTACGCGGTGGACACTGGCGGGAACATCTATCGCATCGATTTCGCGGCGAATCCCAATGACTGGGTCATGAACCGGGTTGCCTACACCAACGGCTCGGGCCGGAAATTCCTGTTCGCACCTGCAGTTCTGCCGGCACCCGGAGGGAAGGTGTATCTCGCCCTCGGTTCCGGTGACCGCGAGCACCCGTTACAGAGCCAATACCCCTTTGGCAGCGTCACCAATCGCTTCTACGTGTATCTGGATGATCTTGCTGGCACCACTGCAATCAACCTCGACGATACCAACTCCATGAACGATTTCACGACCGGTACCAGCTGCAGCGTAGCTGGCGTCTTGCCAGGATCCGGTAGCAAGGGGTGGTTCATGAATCTGAACCAGAATGGACAGGGGGAACAAACCGTGACCTCCGCTCTCATTGCCGCAGGCATGGTCACGTTCAGCACGAATCGCCCGGTTCCAGCCAGTGCCGGTAGCTGCTCGACCATGCTGGGCCAGGCGCGGGGTTACTGGGTCAACCTGTTCAATGCGTCCGGCGCCATCGGCGTAACGGGCTCCTGCGGGGGCAACCGGTCTACAACGTTTGTTGGGGGCGGACTGCCGCCTTCGCCAATGGTCGGCACGGTGCCGATCGACGGCCAAGCGACGACGGTGGTCATCGGGGCGGTACAGCGAGATGGTGGCACCAGTTCGCCCATTTCACCTCAACGGGTTACGCCAACCATTATTCCGAAGCGCAAGGCGGTGTACTGGAAATCTAGCGGTACCAACTAACCGGGTGAGTCATCGTCGCACGTACACGGGTACACGTAGACCGACAGGCAGTAGCGGACACAAACGGCAAGCGGCTGGCGGTACGGATCCTGCGCGTCTGGACGATGGTGTGTGCGCCGCCTGCGCGAATTCATCGGCCGCTGACCTGCAGGTCTTCCTGCCACCACCCTCCACCCAACGCCTGCAACAGCGCGGCCGAATCCGCCAGCCGGCTCGCCGTCGCCTGCGACAGGTCCAGCGATGCCTGCCGCGACTGGCGCTCGGCATCGAGCAGGGTCAGCTGGCTGACGCCGCCCAGCCGGTATTGCTCCGACACGATGGCCAGGGTGGCCCGCGCCTGGCGTGCGTTGTCGGCGCGGGCGCGCAGCGTGGCGGCGTCGGCTTCCAGCGCGCGCAGGGCGTCGGCGACATTCTGCAGGCCCTGCAGGACCGCCTGTCGGTACGCCGCCAGCGACTGCTCGTACGCGGCTTCGGCGGCGCGCTTGCGCGCCCGCAGCTCGCCGCCGTGGAAGACCGGTTGCACCAGTCCTGCCGCAAGGCTCCAGACGTTGAGGCTGTTGAACAGGTCACGTGCGGCGGTGGCCTGCGTGCCGCCGCTGGCGCTCAGCGTGATCTGCGGATACAGGTTGGCGGTGGCCACGCCGATGTTGGCCGATGCCTGGTGCAGCAGCGCTTCTGCCGCGCGGATGTCGGGGCGGCGCCGTGCAAGCGTGGACGGCAGGCTGAGCGGAAGCGTGTCGGGCAGCTGCAGGTCTTCGAGCTGGAACTCGGGCAGCGCGGCGGCGGCGGGTGACTGACCGACATAGACAGCCAGCTGGTGCCGCGTGGCGTCGAGCTGTTGCTGGAGCCCGGGGATCAGCGCCTGCGTCTGCGCCAGCTCGGAACGCTGGCGCTGCACGTCGACCTGCGCCACGCCGCCCGCGCGCACGCGTTCCTCGGCAATGCCGAGCTGCCGCTGCTGCGATTCGGCGATGGCTATCGTATCGGCCAGCTGGGCGCGCAATCCTGCTTCGCGGATCGCTGCTGTCGCTACGTTGGCGGCCAGCGATAGGCGGGCCGCTTCGAATTCATAGCGCTGGTAGTCGACGGCAGCCTGCAGCCCTTCCAGCTCGCGCCGCTGGCCGCCGAACAGGTCGAGCACGTACGAGACCTGAACGGTGGCGCCATACAGCGTGAACGGGCCGGGGCTTGGAATGGCGGTGATGCCCAGCGACTGGAAATCGACTTGCTGGCGCGTGGCGTTGAGTTTTGCATCGACAGTCGGCCAGCGCGTGGCGCCGGTACGTGCGGACAGGTTTTCCTGCGCCTCGCGCAGCTTGGCGCGCGCCTGCGCCAGCGTGGGGCTGTCGCCCAGGGCGGCGCGAATGGTGTCGTCCAGCGCGGGGCTGCGGAACAAGGCCCACCACTGTGCGGGCACATCTGCGCCGCTGGCGAGTGTCTGCGCCTGTCCGTGCGGCAAGTTGCCGGGCATCTCGCTGGCGACAGTCGTTTGTGCCTGAGGGCCTGGCACATAGCCGGCATCGGCAGGCGGCTCGGGCGAGCGGAAATCGGGGCCGACCGCGCAGCCGGCCAGCAGTGCCGTCAAAAGCGCGGCAAATAGCATAGGGGTGCGAAACAGATGCATGGCGAACTCCTTCAGTCCAGCGTGCGGCGGTAGAAACGCACCGCGATCGCCATCACCACCACGATGAACAGCGCCATCGGCCAGACCTGGGGCCATAGTTCGACCCAGCCGTTGCCCTTGAGCAGGATGCCGCGCACC
>DASWTB010000127.1:0-4389 GCA_036402315.1 Pseudoduganella sp.
CACCGAAGCCTCATACGCCATCACCACGTCATCGGCCAGGCGCAAGCGTTCGAGGCGCGCCACACGGGTGTTTGGCGACAGGCCGAGGCTCAATTGTTCGTCGGCACTGGCCGCGACAAGAGCGCGCTTGAGCCAGCGCGAGCCCGGCTTGTAGCCGCGCTGCGAAAGTTGTTCCGAGAAGCTGGTCAGGTTCGACAGCGGTTGCTCGATGCGCGGCGCGATGTAGTTGCCCGAACCGCGGCGGCGCACCACCAGGCCCTGGTCCACCAGCTGGTCGATGGCTTTGCGGGCGGTGACGCGCGAAACGTTCAGCAATTCCGAGAGGGTCCGTTCGGATGGAAGCGCCTGGTCGACCTGGTAACGTCCGTTTCGAACATCGTCGCTCAACTTGCGGGCAATCTGCATGTACAGCGGCGAATTGTCTTGTTGATCTGGTTGAAATTCAACGCTGGTAAGGCTCATTACATTTCTCCTATAACTGCTAGTGTAATAGCGAAAGAGAAATCCCGCTGCTCTTTTCATTGGGCTTTAGGGCCCGATACACCGGGGTTATGGGCAGATAATCAGTTTTCATTAGCTAGCCTAAAGGACAGCGCCGTATGCTGTCCGCAAAAGGAGAATGCATGCAAAAGGGGATGCGCGTCTTGATCGGCGCCGTACTGTTGGGCAGTATCGGCCACGCTGCGGCCAGCAAGCTGGATGCGGAACTGGCGGCCATTGTTAACGATGCGCAGCGGCCGCTGTCAGGCTTGTCGGTGCTGGCGATCCGCGGTGGCAAGGTGGCTTATCAACAACAGTTCGGCCTGCGCCGGCTGGATACGACGGGCAGCGGGATCACCGCACCGGTCACGCCGCAGACCATGTTCCGCATTGCTTCCATTTCCAAGATGATGACTACCTTCGGCGTGATGACGCTGGTCGAAGAAGGCAAGCTCCGGCTCGACACCGACGTTGGCGATTACCTTGGCTTTGCACTGCGAAATCCGCATTACCCAACGCGCGCGATCACGCTGCGGCATATGCTGAGCCACACGTCAACGTTGCGCGACGACGATGGCTACTACTGGCCCGCAGGCACGTCCTTGCGCGACGTGCTGGTCCCGGCGGGCAAGATGTGGGCGCGCGATGGCGAGCCCGGCCAGTACTTCACCTATTCCAACCTGAACTGGGCTGTGATCGGGACCGTTATGGAGCGCGTGACGGGCGAGCGCTTTGACCGCCTGATGAAGCGTTTGCTGCTGGCGCCAATGGGACTGCGCGGCGGCTATAACCCTGCCGAATTCAGTCCGCAGGAAGTGGCGGATACGGCGACGCTGTACCGCCGCCGCACGCGCGATACCGAAGTCTGGGATAGCAAGGGTCCCTGGATTGCGCAGGTGGATGACTTCGGCGTGGCCGCTCCGCAAGAGCCGCCAGGCCTCGACAAGTATGTGATCGGCACCAATGCCACACCATTCAGTCCAACCGGCGGCCTGCGCATGTCGGCCGGCGATCTGGGCAAGATCATGCTCATGCTGATCAACCATGGCCGCCATCAGGGCAAGCAGATTATCAGGCCGGCCTCGCTGGCCCTGATGTTTGGCGAGCAGTGGCGCTTTGATGGCCGCAATGGCGATACGCTGAAAGGGCTCTACCAAAGCTGGGGGCTGGGCGCACAGCGCTTTGCCGACGTGCGGGGCAATATGGGCGGCATGCCGAAAGATGGCCGCTTCCACGCGGTCGGCCATCTGGGCGAAGCATATGGCCTGGTTTCCACCTTCGCCGTAGACTTAAAGAAGAAACAAGGCATCATCTCCCTGATCGGTGGCTTTGGCAGCGATCCGGATGCCGATCCGGGCCTGCAATCGGCGCACACCCGTGCGGAAGAAAAGATCCTTGATGCAATTTACCAACGCGCCATCCTCGGCCGCAGCGACTGAACTACAATACGTTTAATTTTCCACACGGCAATACAATTCGGAGATGGGATGGCGGGAGCACGGCATGTGGTGGTGATTGGCGGCGGCGTAGTCGGCCTGGCGTCAGCGTGGTGGCTGCTGGAAGCAGGCTTCCGCGTGACCCTGCTCGAGCGCTTTCCGACCGTTGCCAGCGCCGCCAGCTATCGCAATGGCGGCCAGCTGAGCTATCGCTACGTCTCTCCACTGGCCGATGAGGGTGTGCCGAAAAAGGCCCTGCAATGGCTGTTCGAGCGCGACGGCCCGTTCCGCTTCCGCCCCGAAGCCGATTACCGCCAGTGGCGCTGGATGGCGCAATTCCTGAAAAACTGCAAGGCGGAAACCAATGCCCGCACCACCGCCAAGCTGCTGCAACTCGGCGAGTTGAGCCGCTTGTCCCTGTCGCTGCTGGAACTCAGGCTGCCCCTGTCGGAATTCAAATGGCGCAATGCCGGCAAGCTGGTCGTATACCGCACCGACGAGGCGTTCAAGGCCGCGCTGGACAAACCCGATACCGACGAAAATCGCGCCGTGCTGTGGGGCCGGGATACGGCCCGCATCGAGCCCGCCCTGGCGGAGATGGCGCCCAAGCTGGCCGGCGGCATTTTCAATCCCGGCGAGGCAGTGGCGGATTGCTATGCCTTCTGCCTGGCGCTGCAAAAGCGCATTGTCGCCCACCCGCGCTTTGAGCGCTGCATGCACACGGCGGCGCGCACCATATTCGTTGAAGATGGCAAGGTGACGGCGATCGAAACCGACGCCGGTTGGCTGTCGGCCGACCATTATGTGCTGGCGGCCGGCATCCAGAGCCGTGACCTGGCGGCTACCGCCAACCTCGACCTGCCCATGTATCCGCTGAAGGGCTACAGCCTGACGGCGCCGATCCGCAGCGAGCATGTGGCGCCCAATATCAGCGTGACCGACTTTGAGCGCAAGATCCTGTACGCGCGCATCGGCAAGGAACTGCGCATCGCCGCCATGGTCGACATGGTGGGAGAAAGCACGCGCATCGACCGGCGCCGTATCGCCAGCCTATCCCGCCTGGCGCGCGAATCGATGCCGCACGCCGCCGACTACGACAAGGCGGAAGCCTGGGCCGGCCTGCGTCCCGCCACGCCGAACAGCGCCCCGATCATCGGGCCCACGCCTTATCCCAACCTGTGGCTCAACGTCGGCCACGGCCCGCTCGGCTTCACCTTCGCCTGCGGCAGCGCCAACTTGCTGGCCACACTGATGCGCGGCAAGGAGCCGCCGTTTGAGCTCGACTGCCTGGCGTACAAGGTCTAGTCCAGGTATTTCGGCGGGACGGTGTCCGTCAGCCAAACCCCATTGTTCGACAGGTAGAAAAGATGGCCGTCGCGCGCCATCTGGCCCGCATCGACCGCCAGGATGACCGGCTTGCCATGGCGGCTGCCCACTTTTTCGGCAGTGGCCATGTCTGCTGAGAGGTGCACGTGCTGGCGCGAGGCGGAATGCAGCCCGCTGGCGCGAATCGACTCGAGGAAGCGTGTGGCGCTGCCGTGGTACAGGCGTTCCGGCGGCGTTTGCGGCGCCAGGCCGAGCGCGATGTCGATGGAATGGCCCTGGTTGGCCCGGATTCTCATGCCATCCGCGCTGATTGCGAATCGCTGCTTGTCGTTGTTCTTTACGATCGATTCAATCTGCGGACGGCTCAGGTTCGCTCCGCGGGCGTTGGCGAGGGCAATCAATTCGTCGATCGACGCCCATCCATTCTGGTCCAGTACGAGCCCGATTTCTTCTGGTTTGTGACGCAAGACCAGGCTCAGGAACTTGCTTTTGCTTACTTCATTCATGCCGATATGTTATCACTTGGCATCGTCGGCTTTCTTTACTGTCCTGGCGAGCAGCATCAGGCCCAGGATCAGCAAGGCGACTGTCCCCGGCTCAGGCACGACCACCACTGGCGACTGGACCGGCGGCTCGATGAGCGGGGGTGTGCCGGTTTGGCCCTGTTGGACCGGAGGCAATGCCGGGCCGGGCGCGCTGGCTGGCGGCTCTGCCGGCAAAGGCGGCGGCAATCCCCGAAATGGCTGAGGCCGGCGGCTGAAATATGACGCCGGCGGCTGGCTGTAGTTCATGTAGCTGAAATGGATACTGTTGACGGTATATGGGGACTGCGTCGACATGATGGGATCCGCAAGCGCAGGAGCCCCCGTCAGGACAGCGCAGGCCAGCAGACAAATCTTGAACAAGACATCAGCTTTCATTTTGCGCTCCATTTCGCGTTGGCGAAGACCTGAAGCTTGACGATGCATCAACTGTACCTGCGCCTAAGTACCTGATTATCCAGCTCCCTCCCGCTTCGAGCGGGCCAGGCGTAAAGTTTTGCGACGTTATGGAAGTCACGCCAGCCGCGGATATGGCGGATAATGGCGGGATGTCCAAATCCAAGACCCCTGTCGGCTGCCCATGCGGCGGTCCTTCTTTTGAGACT
>DASWTB010000128.1:0-10201 GCA_036402315.1 Pseudoduganella sp.
GAATATCTACAAGGGTGTCATTACCCGCATCGAACCCTCCCTCGAAGCTTGCTTCGTCAGCTACGGCGAAGACCGCCACGGCTTCCTCCCCTTTAAAGAAGTTGCCCGCTCCTATTTCCGCGAAGGCGTCGACGTGCGCAACGCCTCCGTCAAGGAAGCGCTGCGCGAAGGCCAGGAAATCATGGTGCAGGTGGAGAAGGAAGAGCGCGGCAATAAAGGCGCGGCACTGACCTCCTTTATTTCGCTGGCTGGCCGCTACCTGGTGCTGATGCCGAACAACCCGCGCGGCGGTGGTGTTTCGCGCCGGGTGGAAGGCGAAGAGCGCCAGGAACTGCGCGAAACCATGGACAAGCTGGACCTGCCGCAAGGCATGTCGGTGATCGCCCGTACCGCCGGCATCGGCCGTACCGTGGAAGAGCTGCAGTGGGACTTGAACTACCTGATGCAACTGTGGCGTGCAATCGAAGGCGCCTCCAAGGCAGCCTCCGGCGCCTTCCTGATCTACCAGGAATCGTCGCTGGTGATCCGCGCCATTCGCGACTACTTCCAGCCTGATATTGGCGAGATCCTGATCGATACCGACGAGATCTACGAACAGGCGCACCAGTTCATGTCGCACGTGATGCCGGACATGGTGCACCGCGTAAAGCGCTACAGCGACGACGTGCCGCTGTTCTCCCGCTTCCAGATCGAACACCAGATCGAAACCGCCTACTCGCGCACCGTGCCGCTGCCATCCGGCGGCGCCATCGTGATCGACCACACTGAAGCCCTGGTATCCATCGACGTCAACTCGGCCCGCGCTACCCGCGGCTCCGACATCGAAACCACCGCCTTCCACACCAACTGCGAAGCCGCCGACGAAGTGGCGCGCCAGCTGCGCCTGCGCGACCTGGGCGGCCTGATCGTGATCGACTTCATCGACATGGAAGTGTCGAAGAACCAGCGTGAAGTGGAGCAGCGCCTGAAAGACGCCCTGCACCACGACCGTGCCCGCGTCCAGATGGGCAAGATTTCCCGCTTCGGCCTGATGGAACTGTCGCGCCAGCGCCTGCGCCCTTCCCTGTCCGAAGGCTCGCACGTGACTTGCCCGCGCTGCTCCGGCACCGGCCACATCCGCGATACCGAATCGTCTGCCCTGCAGGTGCTGCGCATCATCCAGGAAGAGGCGATGAAGGAAAATTCCGCCGCCATTCACGTGCAGGTGCCAGTCGATGTGGCTGCCTTCCTGCTGAACGAGAAGCGCGGCGAAGTGCTGAAGATCGAGACCCGTCACCGCATCACCGTGATCCTGATCCCGAACAAGCACCTGGAAACCCCGCACTATAAGCTGGAACGCATCAAGCACGACGATCCACGCCTGGAAGACCACGCTGCTTCGTACACCATGGCGGAAGCTGCCGAGACCGACATGTCGTTCTCCAAGCGCCACAAGGAAGAAGCCAAGCCGCGCCAGGAAGCGGTCGTCAAGACCATTACTCCAGAGCAACCAGCTCCGATGGTGGAACACAAGCCGGAAGCTGCCAAGCCAGCCGTCGCTCCGCGCCCAGTTGCCCCTGCCCCGGCTGAAAAAGGCTTCTTCGCCAAACTGATCTCCTTCTTCACCGGCGGTGACAAGGAAGAGCCAGTGCAGCCGAAGGCGCCAGTCATCGTCACCAAGGCTCCAGCCAACGCAGAACGCGGCGACCGCAAGGATCGCGGCCAGCGCGGCCGTAACCGTGGCGGCAAAGGCGGCCGTGGCGAGCGTGAAGACCGCGAACCAGGCACCCGTCCAGGCGCCGAGGAAGCCAAACCGGCAGCCGAAGCCCGCAAGCCGCGCGAACAGCGTGAACCGCGCGAGGCACGTGAGCCACGTGAACCACGCCAGCCGCGTGAACCACGCGAACAGCGCGAAGGCGCCGAGGCAGCACAGGGCCAGCGTGCCGAGCGTGAACCACGCGAGCAGCGCGAGCCACGTGAGCCGCGCCAGCCACGCCAGCCGCGTGAGCCACGCGCCGAGAAACCGGTTCCAGCGGAAGCCAAGGCCGAAGAATTGGCACTGGCAGCAGCAGGCGTCGGCCCAGTGGGCACCGGCACCGGCGCACCTGAGACGCCAGCGCTGGTGAAAGCCAATACCGGCCCTGAGGGTGAAGAGCACGAAGGCGCAGAAGGTGGCGATGAGCCACGCCGCCGCCGCCGTCGCGGTGGCCGCAACCGTAACCGTCGTGAGCGTGAAGGCGCTGAGGGCGTGGAAGGTGCGGAAGGCGCGACCGAAGCAACGTTCACCGTTGCTCCGGCTGAAGGCGAAACCGCTGCTGTCGTGGCCCCGGCCGCTACTGAAGCTGCGCCTGCTGCCCCTGCCGTAGCCGCTGCTCCTGCTGCTGTTGCCGTTGAACCGGCTTCCACCGAGGCAGCCAGCGCGGCTGCTGCCGAAGGTGCTGCTGCGCAAGCTGCCGCGACTGCGGCTGTCGAGGCGCCAGCGGTTGCCGAGCCGGTCGTTGTTGCTCCAGTGATTGCACCAGCTGCTCCTGCAGCAGCCGAAGCTGCGCCAGTTGCTGCTGCACCAGTGCAGCCTGCTGCTGTAGACCTGCCAGTTGCCGCCCCGGCCGCCGCAGAGCCTGTCGCTGCAGAGCCTGTTGCTGCTGCACCAGCTTCACCACAAGGCGTGCTGCCATTCGCTGAAGCCGCCCCGGCTGCTGTGGAACCAGCAACTGCAGAAGAAGTTGCCGCTGACGTGGTTGAACCAGCCGCCGTACAAGCGCCGGCCGAGCCGGTCGCTGCCGCCCCTGTTGCTGCCGCCCCCGCGCCAGCCCCGGTTGCGCCAGCACCAGCTCCGGTTGCAGCTCCTGCGCCAACCCCTGCTGCCGCTCCGGCACCGGCACCTGCACCTGCACCCGCCGCCGCCAAAGTTGACGTCGACTCCATGCTGGCCGCAGCCGGCCTGTCGATGGCGGTGACCGACCCGGCCAAAGTACGCGCTGCGCAGGAAGCTGCTGCAGCTGCAGCCAACTCCCAACCGATCCGCGTGCCACGCGAGCGCAAGCCGCAGCCACCGGTCGCCAGCGAGCCGCTGGTGCAGGTTGAGACCAAGGTGAATGGCTAATCGGCCTTTAGCTGACGAAAAAGGGAAGCCTGGTGCTTCCCTTTTTCATGTCCCATTGTGGGAAGCCTTCCTCTTTTGGCTCAAGCTGGGCTTCATCAGCTTCGGCGGCCCCGCCGGCCAGATCGCCCTGATGCACACCGAGCTGGTTGAGCGCCGGCGCTGGATCTCCGAACACCGTTTCCTGCACGCCCTGAATTACTGCATGCTGCTGCCCGGCCCCGAGGCCACGCAGCTCGCCATCTACATCGGCTGGCTGATGCACCGCACCCTGGGCGGCGTGATTGCAGGGGTACTTTTCGTACTCCCCTCCCTGTTACTGTTGATTGGCCTGTCCTGGGCCTACCTGGCTTACGGCAGCCTGCCCGCCATCGCCGGCATCCTGTACGGCATGAAGCCCGCCGTGGTGGCCATCGTACTGGCCGCCGCCTGGCGCATCGGCAAGCGCACGCTGCGCAATCGCCTGCTCATGACAATCGCACTGGCGGCCTTCATCGCCATCAGCTTCATCAAACTGCCGTTCCCGGCCATTGTCGCCGGTGCCGCCCTGCTGGGCTGGATCGGCGGCCGCCTGCGCCCGGACCTGTTCGCGCTTGGCGGCGCCGCGCATGGCCCGGCCGCAGCGCAAGGCGCACACGCTCCGGCCCTGATCGACGACGACACGCCAACGCCAGCGCACGCCCGCTTCAGTTGGACCGGACTGGCCCGCGTCGCCGTCTCCGGCATCGTACTGCTGGCCGGGGCCTGGCTGCTGCTGGCCTGGATATTCGGCATCGACAAGCCGCTGGCGCAAATGGGCTGGTTCTTTACCAAAGCCGCCATGATGACCTTCGGCGGAGCCTATGCCGTGCTGCCCTACGTCTACCAGGGCGGCGTCGAGCATTTCCACTGGCTGACGCCAGCCCAGATGGTGGACGGCCTGGCGCTCGGTGAAACCACGCCAGGCCCGCTGATCATGGTGGTTGCTTTTGTCGGCTTTGTCGGCGCCTGGACGCAGCAAGCCATCGCCGGCCATCCTGCCCTGGCCGGCGTACTTGGCGCCACGGTTGCCGCCTGGTTCACTTTCGTGCCGTCCTTCCTCTTCATCCTGGCCGGCGGTCCCCTGGTCGAATCCACGCGCGGCAATATCCGCATGACCGCCCCGCTGACTGCGATTTCCGCCGCCGTGGTGGGTGTCATTGCCAGCCTGGCATTATTTTTCGGCATCCACGTGTTCTATCCGGCCGGCGCCTGGGAATGGCCAGCCGTTGCAATCGCCGCTGCCGCCGCCATCGCCTTGATGCAGTACAAGCAAGGAACAATCCGCGTACTGGTTGCCTGTGCGATTGCTGGCGTCGTGCTATCGTACCGGGTGTAACCGAACACCCAGCATGACCGAAAAAATCATCCTCCTGAATGATGGCCGCAGCCAGGCGCCGGCCGTCCCGGCAACGTTAGAGGCGCCCACCGGCAGCCTGCGGGACAGGTTCGCCCGTCCGTTGCACGACCTGCGCATTTCCATCACCGACCGCTGCAACTTCCGCTGCGTCTACTGCATGCCGAAGGAAGTGTTCGACAAGGACTACAAATACCTGCCGCACAATGCCCTGCTGACGTTTGAAGAGATCACGCGCATAGCCCGCCTGTTCGTCGAGCACGGCGTGGAAAAGCTGCGCCTGACCGGCGGCGAACCGCTGCTGCGCAAGGACCTGGAGCGGCTGGTCGCCATGCTGGCCGGGCTGCGCACGGTGAGCGGCAAGCCACTCGACCTGACACTGACCACCAACGGTTCCCTGCTGGCCCGCAAAGCCCAGTCGCTGAAGGACGCCGGCCTGCAGCGCGTTACCGTCTCGCTGGACGCGCTGGACGATGCTACCTTCAAGCGCATGAACGATGTCGATTTCGCGGTCGAGGATGTGCTGCACGGGATCGACGTGGCGCACCGCGTCGGCCTGGGGCCGGTCAAAGTAAACATGGTGGTCAAGCGCGGCATGAACGAGCAGGAGATCCTGCCCATGGCACGCCACTTCAAAGGCTCGCCGGCAATCCTGCGCTTCATCGAATTCATGGATGTTGGCACATCCAACGGCTGGAATATGCGCGACGTCGTGCCCTCTGCGGAAGTGGTGCGCATGATCGGCGCCGAAATGCCGCTGGTGCCGGTCGACCCGAACTACACCGGCGAAACCGCCGAACGCTGGCGCTACGCCGATGGCGGCGGCGAGATCGGCGTGATCTCCAGCGTGACGCAGGCCTTCTGCAAGGATTGCTCGCGCGCCCGCCTGTCGACCGAAGGCAAGCTTTACACCTGCCTGTTCGCATCGCGCGGCCACGACCTGCGCGCCTTGCTGCGCGAAGGCCGCAGCGACGCGGAAATCTCATCGGCCATCGGCGCGCTGTGGAGCGTGCGCGGCGACCGCTATTCCGAACAGCGCACCATCAACACCGAAGGCCTGGCGCTGGGCGCCGACCGCAAAGTCGAAATGTCATATATCGGGGGCTAATCTGGCAATGGAACAAAACATCAGTGGATTGATCCTCGCCGGCGGCCGCGGCACCCGCATGGGCCGTGTGGACAAGGGCTTGCAGCCATTCCGCGGCGGCACGCTTGCCTCGCACGTGCTGCAAAGGCTGGCGCCGCAGGTAGGCAGCATCACCATCAATGCCAACCGCAACATCGGCGCCTACAGCGCGCTCGGTGTGAAAGTCCTGCCGGACGAACTGGAAGGCTATGAAGGCCCGCTGGCCGGCGTGCAAACCGGCCTGCGTCATTGCACCACCGACCTGCTGCTGACGGCGCCCTGCGATTCGCCCTTCCTGCCGCCCGACTTGGCACATCGCCTGTACGACGCACTCAATGCGCAAGGCGCCGACCTTGCCGTCGCCGCCACCCTGGAAACCGACGAAGACGGCAAGACGCGCACGCAACTGCATCCCGTGTTCTGCCTGGTGCGCAAAAGCGCCCTGCCCGCACTGGACGACTACCTGCAATCCGGCTCGCGCAAGATGGATGGCTGGTACAAGTCGATCAAGGTGGCCGAAGTGCTGTTCAACGATGCGGCCGCCTTCCGCAATATCAATACGCTGACCGAGCTGCAGAATGAGGAAGACGCGGCCGCCAATCCTTCGCTGAAAGATGTGGCCAGTTGCCTGTCCGGCTATGACCCGGACGCACTGCCGGTGCGCAATGCCCAGCGCATCATCCGCGACTTCATCCAGCCGGCGCGCGGCATCGAAAAAGTCGCGCTGCGCAGCGCCCTGGACCGCGTGCTGGCAGCCGACGTGATTTCGCCCATCAACGTGCCCGCGCACGACAACTCCGCCATGGACGGTTTCGCCTTCGCCGGCGCCCAGCTCAAAGCCGACGGCAACACTACGCTGAAGGTGATCGGCACCGCCTATGCCGGCCGGCCTTCCGCGTTGAAGCCTGGTCCCGGCGAATGCGTGCGCATCATGACCGGCGGCGTCATGCCCGAAGGCTGCGACACGGTTCTGCCGCAGGAACTAGCGGCCGACCTGAGCGACGTCGCTGTGACAATCGCCCCGAACACCGTTCGCACCGGCGACAACCGCCGCTTCAAGGGCGAAGACCTGGCCGCCGGCACGCCGGCACTGCGCAAAGGCAAGGTGCTGCGCCCGGCCGACCTTGGCCTGCTTGCCTCGCTCGGCCTGGCCGAAGTGCCGGTGCAGCGCCGCCTGCGCGTGGCCTTCTTCTCCACCGGTGACGAGCTGCGCTCAATCGGCGAACCGCTGGCCGAAGGCTGCGTGTATGACAGCAACCGCTACACCCTGTTCGGCATGCTGCAGCGGCTTGGCTGCGATATTGTCGACATAGGCATCGTGAAGGATGACGCGGCCTCGCTCGAAGAAGCGCTGCGCACGGCCTGCGAATGTGCCGACGCCGTAATCACTTCCGGCGGCGTTTCGGTGGGCGCGGCGGATTACACCAAGCAGGTCATGGCCACGCTGGGCGATGTGCATTTCTGGAAGATCGGCATGCGCCCTGGGCGACCGATGGCCTTCGGCCGCATCCGCTCCAACGGCCACAGCGCCTACCTGTTTGGCCTGCCGGGCAATCCGGTGGCCGTCATGGTCACATTCTACTTCTTCGCCCGCCACGCCCTGCTGCGCATGATGGGCGCCGATACGCCCGGCGATCAATTACTAAGCGTGCGTTCCGCGCAGGCGATCCGCAAAAAGCCTGGCCGCACCGAATACCAGCGCGGCATCCTCTCCACCACATTGGACGGTGCCCGCGAAGTGCGCATCACCGGCTCGCAAGGTTCCGGCATCCTGCGCTCCATGTCGGAAGCGAACTGCATGGTGGTGCTGCATGACGAACAAGGCAATGTCGCCGAAGGCGACCTGGTCGATGTCATCGTCTTCGAGGGATTGATCTGATGACTCGCCTGGTCGATGGATCAAAGGAGAGCTTCGACGCCGTCGTCACGGTGCTGGTCGAAAATGGCAACGCCATCGTCGGGCCAGGCTGGGGCGTAGACAAGGAAGGCTATCATTTGCTGCTTGCCAAGCCCATTGACTGGGATCTCCTGTACTCGAAATTCACCTTCTCCACCGAAGAGATCATGCTTGACCATAACCGTATCTCGACTTGGCAAGAGGCCTACGAAATCATAGGCGGGCGGTAGTTTTCAGACGTCCTGGTCATTATTTTTCTCAGCATATGCAGTCCCCAGGTCTGCAGAAGATCCACTTCACTACCCCGAGCCGCTGATCGCGACGGGAGGCGGCTCAAAACATGGCCCGCGCCACCGCTGTCTAGTGGTGCAGCGGCGCGGTTAGCGGGCGCCCGAAGCGGTCACGCGCGGGAGCTAAGTCAAGCGGCGGCCGCTGGGTGGTTTTTGCGGCGGGAAGTTCAAGTTCGCCAGCCCACGTGCTAGCTGATGCTGGTAGCCGCAATGTTAGCGCGAGGCAGGCGGCGAGCTTCATCGGTCAGGTTGAACCGTCTTCTGCGTCGGTGCTGTCGGCCGCGCCCAGCATCAGCAAGGCTTCTTCGGATGGAAGCGCCTCAACGGACTTCAATTTGCGGGCCATCTGGCGGCTTCGGACCTCTGCGTTTTCAATATTGCGGGCCGCACGTTCGAGAGTGGTCTTGGTCGCCGCCAGGACGTCGCCGAACTTGGCAAACTCCGTCTTCACGGCGCCCAGCACTTGCCATACTTCGGACGAGCGTTTTTCCAGTGCCAGCGTGCGGAAGCCCATCTGCAGGCTGTTCAGCAGAGCGGTCAGCGTGGATGGGCCGGCGATGCTGACGCGGTTCATGCGTTGCAGCTCATCGGCCAGGCCGGGGCGTCGCATCACTTCCGCATACAGGCCTTCGGTCGGCAGGAACAGGATGGCGAAATCGGTGGTCATCGGCGGGGAGACGTATTTTTCCGCGATGGTCTTTGCCTCGCCGCGTACTGCGCGTTCCAGCTCGCGGCCGGCGGCGGTGACAGCATCGGCGTCGGCGCGGTCTGCCGCTTCCAACAAGCGTTCGTACTGCTCTTTCGGGAACTTGGCGTCGATCGGCATCCACACCGGCGCACCGCCCTCTTTCTGGCCTGGCAGCTTGAGCGCGAATTCGACGCGGGCGTTGCTGCCCGGGATGGTCTCGACGTTCTTGGCGTATTGATCCGGCGTGAGGATTTGCTCGAGCAACATTTCCAGTTGCACTTCGCCCCAGGTGCCGCGCGTCTTCACGTTGGTCAGCACGCGTTTCAGGTCGCCCACTCCCAGCGCCAGCTGCTGCATTTCACCCAGGCCCTGGTGCACGCGCTCCAGGCGCTCGGACACCTGGCGGAACGATTCGGTCAGGCGCGTCTCCAGCGTTTCGTGCAGCTTCTCGTCGACCGTCTTGCGCATCTCTTCCAGCCGAGCACCATTGTCGGCCTGCAGCTCGCGCATCTTCGTCTCCAGCGCCACGCGCACCTCCAGCAGGCGGCGTGTATTCGACTCGGTCAGCACTTCGATCTGGCGGCGCATGGTTTCCAGTTGCTGCACGGTGGCCGCATGCGACTGTGCGAGTATATTGCCCATTTCCTGGCGCTGTGCCTGCGCGGTGGCCTGCAACTGCAGTCGCACTTCGCGTTCTACCCGGTCCAGTTGGTCGGCGACATCGCTGGCGCGGCTGCGCAGCAGCGACACAATTTGCAGGACGATGATGACGGCGGCCAGCGCCAGCAGGATGGTCAACTCCATCAATCGGCCTTGTTCCGCATCCAGTCGGCGGTCTGGTAGAAGGATTCCATCAGCCGCAGCCGCAAGTCTTCCTCAATGCCGACATCCTGCATGGCCCAGGCCATGCAGCGCAGCCATTGGTCGCGTTCACTGGAACCGACCGCGAATGGCAGGTGGCGCGCGCGCAGGCGCGGATGGCCGAAGCGTTCAATGAACAGGTCCGGGCCGCCCATCCAGCCGCTGAGGAACCAGAACAGTTTGTCGCGCGAGCCATCGGTGCTCGGCGGGTGCATGGCACGGATGCCGGCAAACTCCGGCTCCAGTTCCATCAGGTCGTAAAAACGGTCAACCATCTCACGCAGCTTGGTTTCGCCGCCGATGACTTCGTAAAGGGTGCGTGCTTCATCATTCATAAAGCAATGATAGCGCATGGACGTATTGATGTGGATCAAGCATAGTGCTGATTCTGCGCAAAATGCGCTAACAAACAGCCATTATTGCCAGATGATCCGACGCCTTATCCGAACCCGCCTGCGCGCCCGCAGTGCCGAGGAACTCGCCGACCTGCGCCTGGCTGCACTGAGCTGGCTCGGAATCATCTGCTTTCCCCTGTATTACGCGATTTTCGGCTGGCTGGTGCCGCAGCCTTATGAAAACCTGGCCGCGCGCGCGCTCGGTACGGCGCTCGGGATCGGCGGCCTGCTGGCGCGCCGGTTGCCGCCGCGAGCGCGCGATCGCTATGCCCTGGTGCTGGTGACCTACGAGCTGCCATTCTTCTGCACCTTCATGTTCCTGATGAATCACGCTAACGTGACCTGGTCCCAGGTCATGCTGGTGATGCTGGTTGCACTATTCCATTTCGACGCCCGTCTTGCGCTGCGCGCCGCTGCCATCGGCATTACCACCGCAGTGCTGCTGGCAACCGCACTGGGGGCCGGCAGCGTGCTGCTCTCGACGGAAGTG
>DASWTB010000129.1:0-12405 GCA_036402315.1 Pseudoduganella sp.
AATGTCGGCCTACTGACGGAAGACAGTCAGTTAAGAGTAGGGGAATCGCCAAGCTGGTTAAGGCACCGGATTTTGATTCCGGCATACCAAGGTTCGAATCCTTGTTCCCCTGCCACCGTTTTCCCTGGGTCTGTCGAGGCAGCAGTCTCCAGCCAGGGTTAAGACAAAAGCTCCTGCGTGCAGGAGTGCCTCAAGAATTCAACACTACCTCTCGGGACTCCCAATGGCTTACGAAAACCTGATGGTTTTTACCGGCAACGCTAATCCAGCCTTAGCAGAAGGGGTCGCAAAAAATCTCGGCATCCCACTCGGCAAAGCAGTCGTATCGAAGTTCTCGGACGGCGAAGTCATGGTCGAAATCAACGAAAACGTCCGCGGCAAGGACGTATTCGTGCTGCAATCGACCTGCGCGCCGACCAACGACAACCTGATGGAACTGATCCTGATGGTCGATGCCTTGAAACGTGCGTCCGCTGGCCGAATCACTGCTGCAATTCCTTACTTTGGCTATGCCCGCCAGGATCGCCGCCCGCGTTCCGCCCGCGTCGCCATTTCTGCAAAAGTCGTTGCCAATATGCTGGAAGAAGCCGGCGTCGAGCGCGTCCTGATCATGGACCTGCACGCCGACCAGATCCAGGGCTTCTTCGATATCCCGGTTGACAATATTTACGCTTCGCCAATCCTGCTGGGCGACCTGCAGAAGAAGGCCGAGCAAGACCTGCTGGTGGTGTCGCCTGACGTCGGCGGCGTGGTGCGCGCCCGTGCGCTGGCCAAGCGCCTCGGTTGCGACCTGGCCATCATCGACAAGCGCCGTCCCAAAGCCAACGTGTCCGAAGTGATGAACATCATCGGCGACGTGGAAGGCCGCAACTGCGTGATCATGGACGACATGGTCGACACCGCAGGTACCCTGGTCAAGGCCGCCGAAGTGCTGAAAGAGCGCGGCGCCAAGAAAGTAACCGCTTACTGCACGCACCCTGTGCTGTCCGGTCCGGCAATCGACCGCATCTCCGGCTCTTCGCTGGACGAGCTGGTGGTGACGGACACCATCCCGCTGTCCGAAGCTGCCAAGGCCTGCGGCAAGATCCGCCAACTGACCTGCGCACCGCTGCTGGCAGAGACCTTCAAGCGCATCATCAAGGGTGACTCGGTGATTTCGCTGTTCGTCGACTAAAGATTTTCCGGCCGCGGCGCAAGCTGCGGCCGATTTGTTGAAGTGCCCTGGTCGCGGGGCACTTCGTTTATCAACAAGGCGCGAGCCTTGTTTTATTTTTTGGAGTATTCCATGAAAGTTGTAGCATTCAAACGTGATCTGCAAGGTACGGGTGCGAGCCGCCGCCTGCGCAATTCCGGCCAGACCCCTGGCATCATCTACGGTGGCACCGAAGCCCCTGTGACCATCGCCCTGGACCACAACGCCCTGTTCCACGCGCTGAAAAAAGAAGCGTTCCACTCGTCCATCCTGGACATGGAAGTTGACGGCAAAGTGGAAAAAGTGCTGCTGCGCGATTTCCAGATGCACGCGTTCAAGCAACTGGTTCTGCACGCTGACTTCCAGCGCGTTGACGCCAACAAGCCACTGCACGTGAAAGTTGCCCTGCACTTCGAAAACGCTGACGTATCCCCAGCTGTGAAACTGCACGCTGCCACCATCAGCCACGTGGCCAACGAGATCGAAATCTCCTGCCTGCCAGCTGACCTGCCAGAGTTCCTGACCGTTGACCTGTCGAAGATGGACGTCGGCCAGTCGATCCACGCTTCCCAGCTGACCCTGCCGAAGGGCGTGACCATCGTGACCCACGGTTCCGATGCCACCATCGCTACCGCATCCGTGCCAGCCGGCGCTGTTGCTGCTGAAGCCGCTGCTGCTAAAGAGTAATCCTCTTTGCACCGCTGAAGAACCCCGCCTTGGCGGGGTTTTTTGTTTTCTGCGCGCCAGGCCGGGGTTGCGGCGCCGCGGGCGGCACGACGATCGCCTGGTTCAGGCGCATGAACTTGAAGCCGGCCAGCCCGTTGTTGGCGCGCGCCTGGGTGCGGGCGATGAAGGCCTCGAACGTTTCCTCGCGCACTTCCGGCGCCGCCGAATGCAGGAAGCGGCGTCCACCCTGCGCATCGAGCACGACCAGGCCAACGTGGGTCACCATGTGCTGGCCTTTGCGCACCGAAACCACTTCCACCAGGTCGCCTTCGCCAAGCGTGCCGAATTCCTGCAGCGCGCGTTCAACTGGCAGGAAAGCTTCCACCGTGTCCTGCACTGGGATGTCGCGCTGCACGTGGTGCTGGGACAGCAGGAACTGCGCGCGGTCGACGCGCATCGCGTAGCTGGCGCCGGCGCTGGCGTCGGACAGTAGCCAGCGATTATTCACGTTCCAGTCCACCTCCATGTAGTGGTTGCGGCTGGCCACGCCGATCACGCCCTCCTTGTAGCGGATGCGCTGCAGCGTCCAGAAAAACTCTTCCCATGACGAACTGAGCGCCATCGCATAGGTATGCTCGGCAAACACCAGGCAGTCGCTGGCGGACAGACTGTACATCGGCAGCGTGTCATGCAGCTCGTAAGGGAACTCTCCCAGCAGGTTCAGCTTGTATGGCTGGCCGATATTGCGGCGGCCGATAGTGGCGATGCGCTTGCGCAGATCGGGCTCGGCGCGCCGCACTTCGGCGATAAAGGCGCCGGCTTCCTGCAGCGACATCTGGTAAATCTGTTTCGGTTCGGCCGCCGCGGTGAGTGCGGCGGCAAGGACTACGCTGGCGAGGATGGACATGTCAGGCAGGTTGGGTTTTAGTTGGCCAGGTGAAGTAAGCCTTCGCGATATAGCCCCAGGGGACGGCAATAATGGCCAGCAGCACGCCAAGGAAAGCGTAGGTCGTGCTTTCCGCTGGCGAGCCAAGCAGTTCGCCGCGCGACCAGAGCGGGTAGGCGACGATTGCCAGCCACAGCACCTTGTAGAGGATCTCCAGCAGGATGATCGGCAGCATCTTCACCGGCCGCAGCAGGCCCAGGCCGGCCAGCGTGGCAAACGCGGTCCACACAGTCCAGGCCACCGCCTTGTTCGGCTCCCACTGGCCCTGGTGGGTCAGGATTTCGGTCCAGGTGGTCTGGCCCAGCATGAAGAACATCAGCGCATAGAGCAGACGCAGCAAGTAGATGTTGATGCGCATGACGCCCTCATGCCGCGGATCGCGCTGCCACAGGCGGGCCAGCATCAGCCCACCTCTTTCAGCATGGTTTCGACTTCGGCCAGGCGGCTGTTCATATTGGACAGCGTGGCCTGCATGGCAGCCAGTGCTGCGGCATGTTCGGCCTGGGCAGCAGCCGACTTCGCGGCAAGATCCCGGTAAGCTTCGGCGCTGGCGGCTTCGGCGCGGGCTTTATGCGCAGCGGACCAGTACTTCATGCCAAATACAAGCAGTACGGTGGCCAGCGGAAGGCCCAGGGTCATCAGGTAAATGTGCTCGGACATACGGTCATTCCTCTTCCAGGTTGAGATGTTTGGCGGCTTCCGCGATCGCTGCGGGATCGAGCGTCAGGCGGAAATCCGCTACTTCGAAGTAGTTCAGCGCCTTGCCGTCGCTGGATAATTCGTGCTTGCTGGTGACAAGACCAGCCGCTTCCAGCTTGGCAAGGTGCAGGTGCAGCAGCGGGCGGCTGATTCCTACGTCGCGCGCCAACTGGCTGACGTAGTTGCGGCCGTCCGTTTTCAATGCAGCGATGATGCGCAAGCGGTGCGGATTGGCGAGCGCTTCGAGCACCGGTAACAGCTTTTGCATTCCACTCACTTCAGCAAGAGGCGGCAGTTTGTGCCGACCGACTCGGTCGCCATCGCACCTTTTTCGCCGCTTGCGGCTTGCATGCATTGGGCAAAGGCTTCCTCTTTGGTCTTGGGGCGATCGCATTGCTCGGCCAGCCGGGCGTTCTGGGCGATCAGCATCTTGTTTTGCTCGATCAACTGGTCGATGCGGTCCTTGTCCGACGGCGGCGCATCGGCGGCAAAGGCTGGCGCAGCCAGGCTGGCAGCAAGCAGCAGGGTGGTCAGGTATTTCATGGCACGTCCTTTCTGTTTTAAATTGAAGACACGTGTAATAAATATCTTACAGGTGGAAGTTGTTGTCAAGTGTCCTATGCTGGAAGAACAAATTCACCACAGGAGGGCCAGGCGATGAAAGCGCAATGTGCAGGGGTGATGGTGGTGGCAGCGATGTGCGCGGCACCGGCGATTGCCGCCGATGCCAAGGCCGAACTGGCGGCGATCCATGCCGCCGACCAGGCCTGGCTGAAGGCCTTCAGCGCTGCCGATGGCGATGGACTGGCCAGGCTGTACGACGAGGGGGCGGTGCTGTTGCCGCCGGGCGCGCCTGCCGTCACTGGCCGCGCCGCCATCCGTGAATTCCTGCTGAAGGAAGCCCAGGGCGCAAACCAGGCCGGCATGGTATTCGGCTTTGCCGGGAAGAGCGTTGGCGGCGCCAGCGGCAACCTTGGCTGGTCGTCAGGTGCTTACACGGTGAAAGACAAGGACGGCAAGGTGGTCGAGACCGGCAAGTTCCTGTCGGTGAGCAAGAAGGTAAATGGCAAGTGGCTGTACGTGCGCGATGCCTGGAATGCCGACAGTACACCGCCCAAATAGTTCCGCTGCTTCCTGTGCGCCAGCGCAAAGCGCGTAGCGCCAAAATGTCAAACAATGGTGGTCTGCCGACAGCGGGAGACCATCATGTAACAGTTGACCCCGGATGACCGGATCACCGCACAGGAGAAGGCCTTGGATGCTGTCAATTGTGAGCGGGCCTTGCTGCGGCAGCATATGGACGCACGCTTCGCCAGCATGCAAGCGTCATTTGACGCACAGTTCGCCAGCATGCAAGCGTCGTTTGACGCGCAGTTCGCCAGCATGCAAGCGTCGTTTGACGCGCAGCTCGCCAGCATACAGGCGTCCTTTGACGCAAAGCTCGCCAACATGCAGGCTTCTACTGACGCGCAATTCGCCAACATGCGCCAATATGTCGATGACGGCTTCGTTAAACTGCGTCTTGAAATGCAGATTTATACGCGGGATGAGATCGCCAAAGCGATCGCACCGCTGCAGGCCCAGATCGACGCCTTGCGCAACCATGTGGACCGGATCAGCCGCTGGGGATTTGGCATGATGGCGATGATCCTGCTCGGCGAGGTGGCCCTGCTGGCGCGCGGGATGTTGGACTGAGGGCACGGGTATAATCTGCGCTTTTGCACTCGCAACCGCAAGATTATGCCCATCCGCCTGATCGTTGGCCTCGGCAACCCCGGCCCCGACTACGAACAAACCCGCCACAACGCCGGCTTCTGGCTGGTGGACAATCTCGCCAATTCGCTGCCGAATGCGCGCCTGCAGCGCGAGTCGGGCTTCAATGCCATGGTGGCCAAGACCATCATCGGCGGCAACCAGCTCTGGCTGCTGGAGCCGCAAACCTATATGAACCGTTCCGGCCAGTCGGTTGGCGCCATTGCGCGCTTCTACAAGATCCAGCCGGACGAAGTGCTGGTGGTGCACGATGAACTGGACTTGCCGCCTGGCGCGGCCAAGTTGAAAAAGGGCGGCTCTTCGGGCGGCCATAACGGCCTGAAGGACATTACGTCCGCGCTGGGCACCCAGGACTACTGGCGCCTGCGCATCGGTATCGGCCACCCGCGCACCCTGAACCTGAACCAGCCGGTGGCCGACTTCGTGCTGCACCGCCCGCGCCGCGAAGAGCAATTGCTGATTGACGAAGCGATCGAGAAAGCCCTGCGCATCATCCCCACCGCCGTCGCCGGCGATTTCACCAAGGCGACGATGGAGCTGCACACCAACTAAGCGCTGCTGCCCGGCTGCCGCAGCAGGCGCCACACCATCCCGGCCACCAGCGCAACGCCCAGCACCAGCACGCCCCACAGGATCATCAGGCGGTTGCGGGCTGCGCTGCTGTCGGCGCTGGCGCGTTTGGCGGCGCTGGCCAATGCCTCAAGCTGCTCCTGGGCGGGACCTGCGGTGGCGCGATCCAGCGTGCGCAATTCCGCCGGGCTGAAGCCGGGGGCCACTTCGTTGATATCGCGTTCTGCCGGCGCGGCTTTGTCGCGCCCGACCGCCAGCTTGTAAGGTGGCGTGCCACCGGCAACGAACACCAGCGTGGCCGGTACCCAGCTGAGGCGCAGCGCGGGCTTGACCGGCGGTGGCTGGTCGAAGCGCAGCACCCAGCGGTCACCAAGCCAGGCCGGGACCGTGATGTCGTCCGACACGCGTGCCTGGCCATCCTTTTCAAGGCGGAAGAACGTGGTGCGCACGGCAGGCTCGAAGCGGAACTGCCCGGTGCGTTGCGTGTCGACGTAGTTGCCCAGCATGGCTGGCAGCACCATATTGCCGCTGTCGATCTGCAGCCCGACGCGCCGTGGCGTGACGCCCACCGGTTTGCTGTATTGCAGGTCGCGCGGCTCGCGGCCCGGCTGCGGTTGCAGCAACAGCGACTCAATTGGCGCGGTCGCCGGCCCGCGCACCGGCGATTGGGCGCTGATGCTGGCGAAGGCCAGCGGTTCGCCGCCACGCCAGCTCAGGCGCGCGTAGCGCATCGGGCGTGGCGCGAACTCCAGCTTGTCGTTCGCCAGCGTTTCTGCGCTGGCATTGGCGAGCCAGCTTAATTCCGCAACGCCGATGGCATCCCAGTGTTTCAGGTCGTCGCTCGCTTCCAGCCACACCTGGCCGGTATAGGTGTTGCGGCCAGGCGGCAGCGTGAAATGCAAGGCATCGATGGTCGGCGGCTCCTGCATGCCTTCCTGGCGCAGGTCGAGCACCAGTCCCGCCAGGCGTTCCGGCGCGCGGCCAGGCGATGCCGCCCCCTGTTGCGTTGGCAGGCGCACCGAGAGCACGCGGCCGTCGGTGGCGGTGCTGACTTCCAGCCCCGCCAGCGGAACGTCGGGGCGTTCGGCCATCAGCGGAAAGATGCGCACGGGCAGGGCCCGATGCATGGTGCTGGGCAGCGCGTCGGGCTGGCGCAGTGCGAATGGCTGCGGCGCGCCGTGTGCATCGAACACGCGCAAGTCGTTGAGCGATGCCGAGCGCGCGTTCAGGTAGGCGTCGCGCGGCAACTGCAACTGGACCACGCTTGGCTTGCCGTTGACCGTCAGCGGAATCACGTGGGTGTAATCCTGCGGCAAATCGCTTGCCGCAGTGGTGGCGACAGCAGCCGCCAGGAGTAGCGCACTCATGCAGCTTCCTTCTCAGTTTCACCGCCACGGGCGGACGGGTAGGGGGCGAGGTAGCCGATACCGACCATCAGCGCGCCAACGCCAAGGAAGGAGACGATGCGTTCAACGCCGCCGACATTGGACAGGTCGACCAGGAACAGCTTGGCCACCACGACGCCAAGCAGCACGGCGCCGGCAATCCACAGCTTGCGCTCCTGCTTGCGCGTCGCCAAGCGCATCAGCAGCAGCGCGGTGACGCTCCACACCAGCGACAGCATGGCTTGCACGAACTGCGACGCGAACAGGTCGTCGAACTGGTAAGGCACGCCGACGTAATGCGAGACGGTGCGCAGCAGCGCAAGATTGAACCATGCATAGGCGACCAGTGCGGCGCCGGCCAGCAACTGCGGGCGGTATGGCGAGAGCTTGTCCTGCAGCAGGCGGTAGCCGGCAATCGACAGCAGCAGCGCGAAGATGCTGGTCAGGTCGAGCGGGTTGGCCAGCGGGATGTATGGCAGCGGCGCCATCGCGCCGTTCTGCGTCAGGTTCCACACCGCTACCAGCAGCAGCGACCAGCCGCAACCCAATGGCAGCAGCACGTCGCGGTACCAGCCAGCAACCGGCTTCACCGGCCAGCCGTCGGCACGCACGCGGCGCATGACCCAGGCCAGGCCGCCCATCATCAGCCAGGCCGGCAGGAAGTTGGCCCAGGCAGGATCGGCGCCGCTGCCTTCCAGTCCGCGCGAAATCCAGTAGGCGCCGACTGGCCAGATCATCAGCCAGGGGCCGGTGCTGCGCAGCGTGTGCAGCAGGACCAGGGGCGCTTCGCCCAGCTGGGTACCGCGCATCAGCCATTCGGACAGCAGCCACAGTGCTGCATAGGCGAACCATACTTCGCCGGCGGGCACGTTGCTGCTGCTATACAGTGCGCCCAGCATGCCGAGCGTGGTGATGCCGAACAGCAGCCATGCCGGCAGCATTGCGGCGCGCAGGGCCGGCCACGACAGGCGCTGTGCCAGCTTGACGAACAATGGCGTGGTGGCCACGATCATCAGGCTGTAGGCGCTGGCACGCAATGGGCTGTGCGGTTCAAAATTGCCGGTAGTGGCGATTTCGTAATGGGCCAGCAGCCAGTTGGCGACGGTTGGCACGATCACCAGCAGCCACCACAAGCCTGAATACGCCAGCACCGCGTTCGACCAGGCCGGCGGATACTCGGTGCCATAGCGCTTCAACGTCCAGGCACTGAACAAGGCTCCCGCCAGCAGCATCAAGCTGCCAAGGAAAGGCGTAGCGAACAAGTCCGGCGAAACCGGTGCCACGTGCCAGTTCAGGGCCAGCAGGAAGGCCAGCACCAGGCCTGCCAGCAGTTGCGCGGCCAGGGCCAGCCCGCGCGCCATCGGCCACGCCAGGCGGCGTCCGATCAGGGCCATCACGACCGCAGCGCCAAGG
Source organism: Pseudoduganella sp. (assembly GCA_036402315.1). Lineage (GTDB taxonomy): Bacteria > Pseudomonadota > Gammaproteobacteria > Burkholderiales > Burkholderiaceae_D > Rugamonas. The sequence continues at coordinate 8,645 of DASWTB010000129.1, forward strand.
GCACTGGCCACCAGCAGGTTGGCTTGCAGCTTGCCGCTGGTGCGCAGTATGACTTCGGTCCAGGCGCCGCCGACCAGCCAGAGGGCGGCGCCGGTGAGGAACACGGCTCCCAACAGCCGCAGCCCGCCCAGGCCCTCGTCGCTGGAATGGCTGCGGAAGCGCATCGCCATGATGCAAGCGCTGACCGCCAGCAGCAGGAAGCCCAGCCACAGGTTGGAGTGCATTGCAGCCTCCGGGTTCAGGCCGGACACCGAACCGATGAAGCTGACCCACGCGCCCAGTTGCACCAGCAAGCCGAAGCCCCAGGCCAGCGGCTGGCGCTGGCGCAGGCCGATCCAGACGATGCCGGCGCCTTCCAGCGCCCAGGCGGCGGAAGTCCAGCGGCCGTCGAGCGCCATCGGGATGGCCAGCGTGCCGAACACCACGGCCAGCGCGGTGAAGGCATCCACCAGCAAGCCGTAGGTAGCGCGGCGGCGCGCCAGCGTAATCGCCAGCACGGCGTAGAGCAGGCCGAGCGCGAGGGCGGAATAGGCCATGCCGAACTCAAAGGTTTTCACCAGGCCGAATTGCAGGCTGGCCGCCAGCATCGGCGTACCGAACACCAGGGTGCCGTCGACATAGCTTTTCAGCTTGGGCGCTTCGAGGTGGGCGTAGGCGACGGCGATGCCGACGTAGTACAGGAAGAACAGTGCGAGGAAGCCTTGCACCGACAGGTAGAACTGCGGCTCATAGCGCAGCACGCCCCAGGCGGTACCGATGGCGAAGGTGAACGCGAAGCCTAGCAGGTTCAGGGCGCGCCAGGAACGCTTGAGGGCGATGGCCAGCACGCCGGCATTGAGCAGGGCGTAATAGCTGAACAAGCCGATATGGCTGCCCTGGCCGGTGGAGGCCAGGATCGGCGCAGCGAAGCCGCCGGTAATGCCGAAGATGGCCAGCCATTGCGCATTCTGCAGCACGGCCAGCAGGCAGGTGCCAAGCGTGAGCAGGAACAGCATGGCGAAGGCCATGCCGCCGGGGATCAGGTGGTAGATGCGGAAGGCGCCGAACACCACCAGCATCAGCACAGCCATGCAGGTACCTTGCAGCGGCAAGCTGACGCCCTGGTTGCTGTGGCGGATACGCCAGGCCCAGCCCAGCGCGGCCAGGTCGGCCAGTACGATGCCGGCCAGGCGCAGTTCGATCGGGACCGTGACGCGGGCAGCGGCATATTTCAGCAGGAAGCTGACGCCGATGAAGAGAATGAGCAAGCCGATTTTCGCGACCAGGTTGCCTTCAAACAGCCAGTTGCGGGCAGCGGTGAACCAGGCCGGCGGTTCGCGTGGCGGCAGACTTGGTTGCACCGTGGCGCGCGATGGCACTGCGTCGGCCCGGTCGGCTTCCTTGGCGGCGGCCCAGGCCAAGTCGGCAGCATCGCCTGTCCCGGCCGGGACTTCCGGCCGCTGCACGGTGACTGGCTCGTCAGGTCCTGCAGGCATGGCTGCTGCGGTTGCCGGTTCCGGCTCCATCACCGGCGCCGGCGCTGGAGGCGCCGGTAGCGGTGCGAGTGCCGTGGCGCGCGCTACCAGCGGCTCGCGCTCGGCTGGCTCGGACGGTGTGGTTGGTGTGACAGGTGGTTCCGGCGCGGGCGCCGGTTCGGGTGCGACGGCGGCCTGCCTGGTCGCGGCGCTGTGCCTGACCTCGGCAAGCGTGATCTCCAGCGCAGCAAAGTCGCGCTGCAACTGGAGCGCCTGCTCGCGTGCCTGGCGTGCATCGCGGCGGGCCAGCCAGGCCCAGCGCGAGACAACCGCCAACACGATAAACCAAAGCAAATCCATGGATGCTCCCTATATTGTTCTAATGGCATTATTTTCCATCGGTAACAATATTACAAGCGCTGGGGATACCCGTATCGCCGTTTGCCCACAGGCGTATCAGGATTTGATGCTGTTCAAACCTCGGCTTCCGGAATCAGCAACAACAGGTCCGTTACGCCAACGTCCACACCGGCTTGCGACAGCAAAGTGGTGGCCTGGCCGCGGTGATGGGTCTGATGGTTGAAGAAATGCTGGAGCAGCAGCGCGAGTTGCCGGTTGTTCGCTTCGCCATTCATGCGGCGATAGGAGATGACGGCGTCCAGGTCGGCTTCGTCCAGGCCCGCGGTCCAGTCCAGGATCAAGCGGTCCAGCCAGGTGCGGCGCTCGCGCAGGGCGGCCAGGGAATCGAAGAGCGGCTGGTCCAGCGCAGCGGGCGCCGGCAGGTCCGCGACCGGCGCCAGCATCGCGGCAAAGCGCGGATGGCTGGCGATGCGCTTCAGCCAGATGGTATCCGCCACCGCGATGTGGTTGAGGGTGCCCAGCAGCGAACCAAAGAACGCGCCCCGATCGGCTGCCAGCTCTGCAGCCGGCAAGGCTGCCGCCGCGTCGTACAGCTTGTTGTTCATCCACTCGTTGTAGCGGGCCAGCAGGGTGATATGGGCGGTTCTTGACATGATCTGGGGTACAATCTCGGTCTATTTGCGGAAAATTCCGTAGCAGAACATTATCATTTAAAGGTTTTCCATGAGTCTCAAATGCGGCATCGTCGGCCTGCCTAACGTCGGCAAGTCCACCCTATTCAATGCACTGACCAAGGCCGGCATCGCGGCCGAGAACTACCCGTTCTGCACCATCGAGCCAAACGTCGGCGTGGTGGAAGTGCCTGATCCGCGCCTGAAGCAGCTGGCCGAAATCGTCAAGCCGGAGCGCATCCTTCCTGCCATCGTGGAATTCGTCGACATCGCGGGCCTGGTGGCTGGCGCTTCCAAGGGTGAAGGCCTGGGCAACCAGTTCCTGTCCCACATCCGCGAAACCGACGCCATCGTCAACGTGGTGCGCTGCTTTGAAGACGACAATGTGGTGCACGTGGCCGGCCGCGTATCGCCGCTGGACGATATCGAAGTGATCCAGACCGAGCTGGCGCTGGCCGACCTGTCGACCGTGGAAAAAACCATCGCCCGCGAGCAGAAGAAAGCCCGCTCCGGCGACAAGGACTCCGCCAAGCTGGTGGCCCTGCTGGAAACCCTGGTGCCGCACCTGAACGAAGCCAAGCCGGTGCGCGCCATGGGCCTGGGCGCCGAAGACATGGCCCTGATCAAGCCACTGTGCCTGATCACCGCCAAGCCGGCCATGTACGTGGCCAACGTGTCCGACAGCGGCTTCACCAACAACCCGCTGCTGGACCAGCTGACCAAGTACGCCGAAGCGCAGAAGGCCCCGATCGTCGCCATCTGTGCTGCCATCGAAGCGGAAATCGCCGACCTGGACGACGCCGACAAGGAAGCCTTCCTGGCCGACATGGGCATGGAAGAACCGGGCCTGGACCGCCTGATCCGCGCCGGCTTCAAGCTGCTCGGCCTGCAGACCTACTTCACCGCCGGCGTGAAGGAAGTGCGCGCCTGGACCATCCACGTGGGCGACACCGCGCCGCAAGCTGCAGGCGTGATCCACACCGACTTCGAACGCGGCTTCATCCGCGCCCAGACCATTGCCTTCGACGACTTCATCGCCTACAAAGGCGAAGCCGGCGCCAAGGAAGCGGGCAAGATGCGCGCGGAAGGCAAGGAATACGTGGTCAAGGATGGCGACGTGCTGAACTTCCTGTTCAACGTCTAATCTCGGTTGCTACAGTTAAGCCGCGCATTGCGCGGCTTTTCTATTGGAATTCCGAGAATGGGTTATCAGGTCGGGAAAACAAACCGCGAGGAGATCGACTGGATCTTTGCTGTCGCGAAGAGTGCAGGCTGG
>DASWTB010000130.1:0-10289 GCA_036402315.1 Pseudoduganella sp.
TGGCGGTTTTCGGCTTGGCCTTCGGCTTTGGCTTGGCGGCCTTGCGCGCGGCGGGAGCCGGCGGGGCGTAAGCCGAAGAAGCCGCGCCACGCTTGGATGTCGCGCGGCCAGGAGCACGGGTCGGCGCTTCCTCGCGCGCCGAGATCGACGGTGCCGCAGCACCGCGTGCGGCCTTGCGCTTGCGCGCCACCGCCTGGTTTTCACCTTCGTCATCAAAGCTGTCGAAATCGCCAAACGAGCCAGCCAGGCCGCCACCTTTGCGGGATGGTTTTTTGCCCTGCGGCGGCAGGGTCGAGATTTCGCTGTCAGCCAGGCGCAGGTCAATCTTGCGCGACTCCAGGTCGACTCGAACCACCTGCACATTGACGCGGCCAGTCAGCTGGTAGCGCTTGCCGGTACGCTCGCCGCGCAATTCGTGGCGGGCGTCGTCGTATTCGAAGAAGTCAGCGCCCAGGTCGGTGATGTGCACCAGGCCTTCCACGAACAGCTGGTCCAGCTGCACGAAGATGCCGAAGTTGGTCACGCCCGTGATGATGCCGCTGAACTCTTCGCCCAGCTTGTCCTGCATGAAGTAGCACTTCAGCCACGCTTCCACGTCGCGCGAAGCTTCGTCGGCGCGGCGCTCATTGGCCGAGCAGTGCACGCCCAGCGAGTCCCAGATGGTCTGGTCGCCCTTGGACTTGGTCTCCTTGCCTTCCTGCTTGTCTTTCAAAGCCTGGCGGCGCTGGGCATTCGAGATCGTGGTGTTCAGCACCGACTGGTCGCTGATCTTCGGCTCGTACTTCTTGCCCGCCAAAATCGCCTTGATCGCGCGGTGGGTCAGCAAGTCCGGATAGCGGCGGATCGGGCTGGTAAAGTGCGCATACGCCTCATAAGCCAGGCCGAAGTGGCCGATATTGTCAGGACTGTACACCGCCTGCTGCATGGAGCGCAGCAACATGGTTTGCAGAAGTTGCGCATCCGGACGCTCCTTGATCTTCTTCATCAAGTCAGCGTAGTCGCGTGCTACCGGCGTATCGCCGCCACCCAGCGACAGGCCAAGCTGCTTCAGGAAATCGCGAACCTGGGTCAGCTTCTCCTTGGTCGGGCCGGCGTGAATACGGTAGGTGCCTGGGTGCTTATGGCGCAGCAGCAGGTCCGCCGCGCACACGTTCGCCGCCAGCATGCACTCCTCGATCAGCTTGTGCGCATCGTTGCGGGTGCGCGGGATGATCTTTTCGATCTTGCCGGCCGGGTTGCAAACGATATAGGTTTCGGTGGTTTCGAAATCGATCGCACCACGCTCCTGGCGCGACTTCTGCAGCGCATGGTAGACGTCGTACAGGTTCTGCAGATGCGGCACGATTTCCGCGCGGCGTGCAGCTTCCGGGCCCTTGGTGTTGCCGAGGATAGCCGCCACTTCGGTATAGGTCAGGCGCGCTGCCGAGTGGATCACGGCCGGGTAGAACTGGTAAGCCTTCAATTCGCCTTGCGCGGTGATCACGGCATCGCACACCAGGGTCAAACGGTCGACGCGCGGGTTCAGCGAGCACAGTCCGTTGGACAGCTTCTCCGGCAGCATGGGAATCACGCGGCGCGGGAAATAGACCGAGGTGCTACGCTCGATCGCGTCGCCATCCAAGGCATCGTTCGGCTTCACGTAATGCGACACGTCGGCAATCGCCACGATCAGGCGGAAGGCCTTGCTGCGGCCGATTTTCACCGGCTCGCAATAGACGGCATCGTCGAAGTCGCGCGCGTCTTCGCCGTCGATGGTCACCAGCGGCACGTCGCGCAGGTCGACACGCTCGCCCCAGTCGGCTTCGTGCACGACGTCCGGCAGCTTGGCAGCCTGCTTCAGCGCAGCATCCGAGAAAATATGCGGCACGCCAAACTTGCGCACGGCGATTTCGATTTCCATGCCCGGGTCGTCCATATCGCCCAGGACTTCAACGATCTTGCCGGACGGCTGCTTGAAGCGGCCCGGCTGTTCGGTCAGCTCCACGCTGACGATCTGGCCCGATTTGGCCTTGCCGACAGCGCCCTGCACCAGGATGTCCTGGCTGATGCGCTTGTCTTCCGGCGCCACGACCCACACGCCGTTCTCCTTCAGCAGCCGGCCGATGATATGGGTGGTGCCGCGCTGGACCACTTCGACAATGGTGCCTTCCGGGCGGCCACGGCGGTCGTAGCCGATGATGCGGCCCAGCACCTTATCACCGTGCAGCACCTTCTGCATCTCGCGCTCGGCCAGGAACAGGTCTTCGCCCGGTTCGTCAGGAATCAGGAAGCCGTAGCCGTCGCGGTGGCTGGACACGCGGCCGGCAATGAATTCGGAATGGTCCGCCAGCACGTAGAAGCCACTGGTATCGGAACGGATCTGGCCGTCGCGCTCCATCGCATTCAAGCGGCGCGTCAGGACGGCTTGGGAATCGGCTTTGACTTTGAGCGACAGCGCCAGCGTGCGCAGGTCGAGCGGCGCCTTGGCACTGCGGAAGATGCCGAGAATCTCTTCGCGGCTAGGAATGATATGAGTGGAGTTCAAAAGTTCTTCAGTAATCTTATTATTGGTTGTTAGTGTAACAGGAAGGGCCGCGCACAAAAATCTTTCGCAGCCCCTTTGACATCGGCAGAGTTTCCTCTATAATTCTGGCTCTCGCAGCGATGCGGGAATGGCGAGTCGATGTGCAGTGTGGAATGAAAGTTCATCTGGCGCAAAACTCACCAAAGCAGTATGATAGCAGATGTTGTTGCTAATGCCCACGTGGCGGAATTGGTAGACGCGCATGGTTCAGGTCCATGTGCCGCGAGGTGTGGGGGTTCGAGTCCCTCCGTGGGCACCAAAAATTCCGCAGAGAAGCCGCTGATTAACCAGCGGCTTTTTTGTTTTGGGCGTTCCCCAGCCGCGTCGGATTCCTTGACGCTCCAGCCTCCCCGACAGTCGCGCGCCACGTCAAAGCGGCAGCGCGCATACTTCTTGCGGCATCCTCCCTACCCATCAATCTGTAGGAGACCGCCATGAAAACATTGCTCGCCAGCCTTTTGCTGGCCGCCAGCACCGCCTCTGCAGCCCCGGTTTTCAACTTCAACTACGTTCCCGGCACCTCTCTCCAGGCACAGCAAGGCTTCCAGGCCGCGGCTGCACGCTGGTCAAGTTTGCTGACAGATAATGTGACGGTAAATTTGACGGTTGGCTTCAACTCCCTTGGCGGCGGCATTCTCGGCCAGGCGGCCTCGGCGGAAGACTTCCACACTTATTCCTCGGTCCGCAACGCGCTTGCGGCCGACGCCAGCTCGGCCATCGACGCCACAGCAGTATCCCACCTGCCCGGCGGCTCGACTTTCGGCACACTGATCAACCGCACCGCCAACAATCCGAACGGCTCGGGCAGCGCCCTGCCCTATGTCGACAACGACGGCGACAACAACAACCGTATCCTCGCCATCACCAACGCCGAAGCCAAAGCCATTGGCCTGGCCGTGACGCCGCAAACCCTGTCGGGCTGCATCGGCAACTGCGACGGCTTCATCCAGTTCAACAGCGATTTCAAATTCGACTTCAACCCGGGTAACGGCACCGATGCCAACGCCTTCGATTTCATTGGCGTGGCGGCTCATGAGATTGGCCACGTGCTGGGGTTCATCAGCGGCGTCGACATCCTGGACGGCAATTCGCCGCCCTACAACGGCCCGTTTAACGACAACCTGTTCACCTACGTCTCCGCGCTTGACCTGTTCCGCTACTCCACCATGAGCGCCGCGCACGGCGTGATCGACTGGACCGCCGACAACCGCGCCAAATACTTCTCGCTCGACGGCAGCACGGTGGGGCCGGAATTCTCCACCGGCGTGAACTTCGGCGACGGCCGCCAGGCCAGCCACTGGAAAGACAACCTGTTCATCGGCCTGATGGATCCAACCGCCGGAATGGGCGAAACGCTGGACATTACCGGCTATGACCTGATGGCAATGGACGCCATCGGCTGGAACGTGGCAGCCATTCCCGAACCGTCAGGCTGGGCCATGCTGGGCGCCGGCATGCTGCTGCTTGCGGTGCGCCAGCGTAGCCGTTCCAACAAGCTTTCATAATTGACTTGACGAGAGGGCATCCGACCATTACTATGCGTGCCTCGTTGCAGAACAACGCAACAATGCCCACGTGGCGGAATTGGTAGACGCGCATGGTTCAGGTCCATGTGCCGCGAGGTGTGGGGGTTCGAGTCCCTCCGTGGGCACCAAAAATTCCGCAGAAAAGCCGCTGAAAAGCGGCTTTTTTGTTTTCCGGGTCCGACGCGAGCCCAGAGAATGGAAAGTTGCACGAAATTATTAATTAACACTTGACCGAACCGGTCTCGACCATTAATATGCGTGCCTCTGTTGCACACAACACCGCAACAGAGAGTTGAAGAAGTTAGCGCCCACGTGGCGGAATTGGTAGACGCGCATGGTTCAGGTCCATGTGCCGCGAGGTGTGGGGGTTCGAGTCCCTCCGTGGGCACCAAAAATTCCGCAAAAAAGCTCCCCTCGGGGAGCTTTTTTCATTTACGCGCTCAGTGCCGCTTCCACTGCCTGCGACAGGCTGCGGGTTGGGCGGCCAATCAGCTTCTCCAGCGTTTTCCCATCATCAAACAAGGCGCCGCGTGCGGAACCGGCATCCGAATCGGCCAGCAATTCAGGCCAAGGTGCAGGCACGCCCACTCCAGCCAGCACACCGGCAAACTCCGCCGGTGGCAAATCGCGGTACACGGCTGCCTTGCCCGACTGGCGCGCCGCTTCGGCAGTCAGTTCGGCCAACGTGAACGACGTGCTGCCAGCCAGTTCGTAGACCTGCTGCGGCGCCTCTGTGGTCAGCACGGCCACGGCAGCAGCGGCGTAATCTGCACGGGCTGCGGCGGAGATGCGCCCCTCGCCTGCACTGCCGACCATTTCGCCACGCTGCGCGGCGCCTGCGATCCGGCCGTTGAAGTTCTCGAAGTACCAGCCATTGCGCAGCAAGGAGTACGCCAGGCCACTGTCGCGGATGGCCGCTTCGGTGGCAACGTGTTCCTCAGCCAGGCGCAGCGGCGAAGTGTCAGCGCGCAGGATGCTGGTATAAGCCAGCAGCTTCACGCCGGCGCGCTTTGCCGCGTCAACCACAGCGAGGTGCTGCGCAGTGCGTTTGCCGACTTCGTTGGCCGAGACCAGCAGCACGCGGTCAGCGCCAGCGAATGCCGAATCCAGGCTGGCCGGATCGGTGTAATCTGCACGGCGCACCTGCACCCCGCGCGCCGCCAGGTGCGCCACCTTGGCCGGATCGCGCACCGCTGCCACGATTTGCGCTGCCGGTACTTTCTCCAGCAAGCCTTCCACCACCAGTTGACCCAATGCGCCGGAGGCGCCAGTTACTACGATCATGTTTTTCTCCTTGGTTGAAAACAATGTAGGGCTATAATAGGACCATCACTAACTTTTCGTAAGTACGTACTTTTTAGTAAGTATGGAAAAAACTTCAAAATCTCTGCGGGCTGCCTTGGCCCGCTATTCGGCAACGCCGGGCAATGTGCTGGTGCACGATTGCCCGTCGCGCGCGGTATTGAGTCACGTCACCAGCCGCTGGGGCGTCCTGGTGCTGGTGGTGCTCCTGGGCGGCATGCACCGCTTCAGCCAGTTGCGCAAGGAAGTGGGCGGCGTCAGCGAGAAAATGCTGGCGCAAACCCTGGTCGCGCTGGAGGGCGACGGTTTCGTGCTGCGCACAGCCCTGCCGGTGATTCCACCCCATGTCGAATACAGCCTGACGCCCTTGGGCCGCGAAGTCGCGGAGCGCCTGGAAGTGCTGGTCGACTGGATTGAGGACAACCTGCCACGCATCCTGGCACCCGAGGTCGAAGCTGAGGCCAGCTTGTAATACACTGGCGGCGTGGAAGCAAACAACACCATCCTGGTAGCAACTGGCGCGAGTCTCGATGTGGCGGCGCTGGAGCTGGCGCTCGCCCGGCACGACTACCGGGTCGAATCGGTCACCAGCGGCGAACATGCGCTGGAAGTGGCCTCCGCCGGCGGTGTCGTGCTCGTGCTGTTGGATACCACCCTGGCCGGCAGTGCCGCGCTGGAGCTGACCGGCCAGTTGACCCAGGCCGACGCCAGCCGCCGCATCCCGGTACTGCTCATGTCGCACCGCCCGTCGAACGATGAAAAGGAGCGTGCCGCACGCGCCGGCGCCGATGGCTATTTCACCCTGCCCCTGGCCACCACCAGCGTGGTTGACCATGTCCTGTTTGCGCTGCAAGGCCAGCGCATCGGCGGCTTCGACCTCGAAGTGAATTACCACATGATGGCGGCCGCGTCGCCGGATGCGGTGGTGCTGATCGACTTGGACAGTGGCCGTCCGGTCGACCTGAATCATCGCGCCGAACAGCTTCTCGGCCGCAGCGCCCTGGAGTTGCTGACTGCCCCGTTTTCCGCCTTCTGCGACCCGCTGGACATGAACGCCATGATGCAAAGCGTGCTGGCCGGCGAGCTGCGCGTGCACCGCATCACCTTGCGCCACAGCAGCGGGCGCGACGTCGAGTGCAATGCGCGCGGCGTACGGATTGCCAAGCCGGGCCGCCGACTGTTCCATATCCGCCTGGTGGACGTTACCGGCACCCAGCGGGCGGATGACCTGCGCGTCGGCCAGGAACAGTTGCTGGAAATGATGGCGCGCGGCGTGCCGCTGGAAGACACCCTGCACAAGCTGGTGCAGCTGGTTGAATCGCAATCGCCGGGCGTGCTGTGCTCCGTCATGCTGCTCGACGAAGATGGTGTGCACATGCATTGCGCCTGTTGCCCGAGCCTGCCCGCCTCCTACGCCGCCCTGCTCGAGGGGATGGCGATTGGCCCTGGCGTGGGCTCCTGCGGCACGGCGATGTACCGCCGCGAGGCTGTGGTGGTATCGGATATCGAACACGACCCGCTGTGGGCGCCCTACCTCGACCTGATCCAGGATTATGGCCTGCGCGCATGCTGGTCCATGCCCATCATGCAGGACGAGAACACCGTGCTGGGCTCCTTCGCCATGTACTACCGCACCGTGCGCCATCCGGACACTGACGAACAGCGCCTGATCGGCGTCGCCAGCCACCTGGCCAGCATCGCCATCGAACGCGCCCGCCGCGAAGCCGAACTGGCGCGCCACCGCAGCCACCTGGAGGAACTGGTGGAAGCCCGCACCGCTGAACTGACGCGCGCCAAACAGGATGCGGAACTGACCAGCGAAGAGTTGCAAGCAGCGCTGGAAAACCTCAGCATGACGCAGGATGAACTGGTACGGCGCGACAAACTGGCCGCCCTCGGCTCCCTGGTGGCAGGCGTGGCGCATGAACTGAATACGCCGATCGGCAACAGCCTGATCACCGCTTCCACGCTGGCAGACCACACGGCAGCCCTGAGCCGCCAGGTCGATGCCGGCATCCGCCGCTCGGAACTGGATGCCTACCTGGAGCGCGCACGCGAAGCGGGAGACATCATCCAGCGCAACCTGCAGCGCGCCGCCAACCTGGTGGGGAGCTTCAAACAAATCGCAGTTGAGACTACCGGCGCACAGCGTCGCCACTTCTTCCTCGACCAGCTGCTGCAGGAAATGCTGGCGCCCCTGTGGGCCGGCCTGCCGCAACCGCGTCCCAAGCTGGTGCTCGACGTGGTACCCGGCCTGCAATTGGACAGCTATCCGATCCCGCTTAGCCAGGCAATCGGGCACCTGGTCGACAACTGCATCACCCATGCTTTTTCCGCGCCGGGTAACGGCGAGCCGACGGTCACCATCACCGCCAGTGCCGAGGGCAGCGACGTGCTGCTGTCGGTCGCCGACAACGGCGCCGGCATCCCGCCCGAACACCTGCGCCGGGTCTTCGACCCGTTCTATACGACGCGCCTGGGCGCGGGCCAATCGGGCCTGGGCCTGTACATCACCCACAACATCGTGTCCGGCGTGCTGGCCGGCCATATCGACGTGGCCAGCACGCCCGGCCACGGCAGCACCTTCACCATGCGCCTGCCGGCCACCGCACCGCTATGAAAAGACAGCTCGCGATCCTGTTATTCGCCGCCACCGCGGCCGGCATTGCCAGCGCCGGCCCGGCCTGGTGGTATTTGTACCAGAGCCGCATCGACGGCCAGCGCGCCTGTTCGCAAACCCCGCTGGGCGAGGGCTGGGTGAAAATGGCCGGTCCGTTTAAAGATGCCCATTGCGAAAAGTTGGTGCGTAATAAATAATGAAGTCAAAGCAAGAAGCAACGCCATCCCACCTCGACAAGGAGACCGTATGTTTCAGAATCCCGAGCAGTTCGCCAACGCCACCAAGACACTGTTTGAGTTCCAGCTGGAGACCTTCAATACCCTGACCAACCGCGCCATGCAGGGGGTGGAGCAAGCGGTGGCGCTGAATATCGCCACGGCGCGCAAGGCGCTGGACGACCAGATCGAAGCCGGCCGCAAGGTCAACGCCTCCGCCACGCCGCAGGAGGCAATGGACGTGATCAACGCCCGCCTGCAGCCCGGCATGGCCGCCACCAACGCTTACAACCAGCAGCTGGGCGCCCTGCTGACCGAAATGTCGAACGACTTCCACAAGGCAGCTGACGCCCACCTGGCCGAGGCCAAGTCCAACCTGAGCGCGCTGATTTACGACGTGACCAAGAACGTTCGACCCGGTTCGGACAATGCGGTCGAAATTGTCAAAACTGCCATTGATAACGCCTTCAAAGGCTATGAGCAGGTGACCCAGGCCACGCGCGACGCCGTCAAAGCCTTCGAACAGCAGGTGGAAAAGGCCAACGCCGCCGCCAAGAAGTGACAGCGCGGCGGGTGACGCGTTATACTGTATAAAAATACAGTTTTCGCGTCGCCTCGCCTGCATGAACCAAGTCCTTGAAAATCCATTCTATTACCTGGAGAACTTCCACCAGGTCCTGCATTGGATTGGCGAGCGCTATAGCGACCTGCTGACGGACGAGGAAGCCGGATTCCTCGCCTGCTTCCCCACCCTGCCCCAGCCGTCCCGCGCCCTGTTCGTTCGCATGGTGATGCGCAAGGGAGAACTGTTCCGCGCCTCGAAGCTGAGCTACCCCGAGATCGGCTGTACCGTCTCCGCCGCCAGTCCGCTGGTCGAACAAGGCTGGGTGGTACAGGACCCCGAACTGACGCTGGACGAGCTATTCGACCTGCTGCAAAAGCCCGAGATTACCCGTGTATTCGCCCTTAGCGGCGCCGAACGCAGCGCGCGTAAAGCCGACCAGCTGGAAGCCCTGCGCGAGCGCCACGATGGCAGCCACAGGTTCTCCTCCTGGTATGCCGACGCCGGCGACCAGGTCTACCACATCCTCTCGAAACCCCTGTGCGACCGCCTGCGCCTGATCTTCTTCGGTAACTTCCACCAGGACTGGTCGGAATTCGTGCTGTCCAACCTGGGTATCTACCGCTACGAAAAAGTCGAGTTTTCGCCGGCCGCACGCGGCTTCCGCTCGCGCCGCGACATTGACGACTACCTGGCGCTGCACGCCTGCCGCGAACGTTTCGCGGAAGGCGAAGATCCCCTGCAACTGGCACGCGAGCTGCCCGCCCTGACGGACGAGAATGAATGGCTGCTCAGCCGCCGCCAGAAAATGCTGTTCCAGTTCGGCCAGCAACTGGAAAAACTTGGCAACTGGGCCGGAGCCTTCGAACTGTACGAACAGTGCTCCTATCCCGGCGCCCGCGCCCGCGCCATCCGCGTGCTGGAGAAAGACGAAAGGATCGGCCTGGCCTACGAATGGCTGCAGCGAGCCCAGGCCGCGCCCGAGAGCGAGGCGGAGCGCCAGCAATTGCTGCGCATGGCGCCGCGCCTGCGCCGCAAGCTTGGCCACATGCGCGAGCCAGCGCACAAGCCAACGCCGGTCGAGCGCATCAACCTGGTGCTGCCGATGCCGGCCGAGGAATGGTGGGTGGAAGGCGTGGTGCGCGACCATTTGTGGCAGGCCGAAGCGCCCTGCTTCTACGTGGAGAATGCGCTGGCCAATTCCCTGTTTGGCCTGCTGTGCTGGGACGCCGTGTTCGCCGCCATCCCCGGCGCCTTCTTCCATCCCTTCCACCATGGCCCGGCCGATTTGCACAGCGCAGACTTCCAGCGCCGCCGCGCCCCGCTGTTCGAAGCCTGCTTTGCACGGCTGGAAGATGGCAGCTACCGCGACGCCATCCGCATCAACTTCGCCGCCAAGGCCGGCCTGCAATCGCCCTTCGTCTACTGGGACGCGATCGATGAAGAATTGCTTGGCCTCGCGCTGGAATGCATCCCAGCTGCCCACCTGAAGCTGTGGTTT
>DASWTB010000131.1:0-6231 GCA_036402315.1 Pseudoduganella sp.
CGGCCGGCGCGCCGGCGGATGCCGCGCCGGCCGCCAGCGGCAGGAGCGCCGCCAGCGCCAGCACGCGGGCGGTGCGCGGCGCGATGCGGGCAGGCGCTGCGGCTTTCATTACATCCTGGCCGAAGAGTTGGCGAAGAACACGCCGTGCGGCGAGCGGCCGACCGGGATCATCTTGACGACCTTTTTCTGCTGCAGGTCGATCACAGCCACTTTCTTAATCCAGCGCAGCGTGGCCCACATGTATTTGCGGTCGGCGGTGATTTCCATGCAATCCGGGCCGCCAGGCACATCGATGGTGCCGACGTTCTCCAGGGTTTTCTGGTCGATGATATTGATGGTGTTGGACACCCGGTTCGACACATAGGTATAGCGGCCATCGCCCAGTGCGCGGAAGTTGTGGGTGCCGGCGCCGGCCTTGATGCGCTTGACGGTCTGGCGGGTGCGCCAGTCGATCACTTCGACGTAGTCGCTGCCCATGATCCCGACCAGCAGGTATTTATCATCCGGCGTCATGGCGATCCCAGCCGGCAGCTTGCCGACCGGGATGGTCCACAGCACGTTCTGCGTCTTGAGGTCGATCGCGCTGACCTGGTCGCTGCCCTGCTGGGTCACGAAGGCCGTGGTGCTCTTGGCGTCAAAGGCGATATGGCTTGGCAGCTTGGGCAGCGGAACACGCTTGGCCAGGGTCATGTCCTTGCCGTTATAGGAATAGATATCGATCCGGTGCAGGCGCAGCGAAGTCGCCACGAACCATTTCTGGTTCGGCGAGAAGCCGATCTGGTAAGGATCGAGGATGTCCTTGACGTGGCGCTGCACCTGGCCGGTTACCGGGTCCAGGAATACCAGCTCATTGCCGACGGCGCTGGCGACGATCAGCGACTTGTTGTCGGGAGTAGCCATCAGGTGGTGAGGCTCCTTCCCGACCGGAAAGGTCTGCAGGCTCTTGTAGCTGGCCTGGTCCAGCAACTGGACCGTGGCATCGCGCGAGTTGAGCACGACGACGACGTTTGCCTGGGCGGACTGCACGCTTGCCAGCAAAGCACATAAAACTGCTGCGCTACGGATACTGCGGAACATGAAAACTCGCTTATTGGTTAAGCCAACCAGTATTTTACGGTCAAAAGTCTTGTTTTAAAGCATTGCCGACAACATTTAAGGGGTATCGGCCGCGGATGCACTACAATCGCGGCCTACGCTCCCACATTTCTAAGGAACCCAAATGACTATCATCACCAACGCATCCGGCCTGCAATACGACGACATCAAGGTCGGCGACGGCGCTGAAGCCAAGGCCGGCCAGAACGTCACCGTGCACTACACCGGCTGGCTGCGCAACGACGACGGCAGCAAAGGCCCGAAATTCGATTCCTCCAAGGACCGCAACGACCCGTTCGAATTCGCCCTGGGCGCCGGCATGGTGATCCGTGGCTGGGATGAAGGCGTGCAAGGCATGAAAGTCGGCGGCACCCGCCAGCTGATTATTCCTGCTGAACTGGGCTATGGCTCGCGTGGCGCCGGCGGCGTGATTCCGCCCAACGCCACCCTGATCTTCGACGTGGAACTGCTGGGCGTTTAATCCGCCCCTGGCGGGAGGCCTAGCGCTGCCACTTGCGCTGCACGGCCTCCTGCTCCGCTTTTGCATCCAGCGGTTGGCCGGCGATACGCTGGTCAATCGCATCCAGCACCTGCGTCGGCATGTCCGCCGCTGCCTGCCGGTATTCTCCCTGCTGCGACTTGCCCTGGCTTTGCACCGCCAGTTGCACCTTCCATGCGCCGCCCTGCTTGCAGGCCAGGCCCGACATGTCCTGCGCAGTGGTGAAGCTGCGGCAGTAGCTGTTGTCCTGCGCCAGGAAGCTGGTGCCGATGCGCACCGGGCCGCCGCTGCCGGCCAGTTGCTGGTCCAGCGCCGTCGCCAGGCGGCCTTGCGCCACCAGCACGCCATCGCGGCTGGCCACGGTTTCGCCGCGGTCGCCCGGCAGCATGCCGACGCCGTAATGGCCGGCCATCACGCCTACCATCAGCATGGCCGCCAGCGCGCCCCATTCCGGCCACGACCAGCGCCGGCCGCGGCTGGCCTTGCGCGCAGCCTGCTGCTCGGCCTCGCGCCGGGCGCGCACGGAATCCAGGCTGACCACCGTGGCCTGGCGCAGCGGCTGCGCCAGCCTTGGCGGCACCGCCTCCTCCGCCACCGGTGCGAAAGCGGCAAACACATCGTTGCGCATGGCCTTGTGCTGGGCCACGCGGCGCGCCAGCGCAGCATCCTTGTGCATGGCTTCTTCGACTGCACGGCGAGTGACTTCATCCAGTTCGCCGTCAGCGTAAGCCATCAGGATTTCGTCGGAAAAACTCTTCATGTGATCCTCGCTTGTTCCGATAACATTTCTTGCAACGCAGTGCGGGCGCGCGCCAGGCGGCTGGTCAGGGTGCCGACCGGAATATCCAGCACCTCCGCTGCCTCTTTATAGGGCAAGCCTTCCACCAGCACCAGGCCAACCACCAGCCGGTGCTCCTCGCTCAGCAGGCTGACGGCTTTTTGCACCGCCATCCGCTGCTGGTGAGCCTCGGCAAAGTCGTCGCCTACGTGCTCGCCCTCCTCCTCCGGCGCAAACAGCTCGCTGCGGCGGGTGCGGGAGCGCACTTCGTCGATCCAGGCATTTTTAATAATGCGGAACAACCAACTATCCAGGCGGGTTCCCGGCTGGTAAGAGCTGCTGTGCAGGATGGCACGCTCCACGGAGAGCTGGACCAGGTCGTCGGCATCCTCGCGGTGCCAAGCCAGGGTACGGGCAAAACGTCGCAGTCGCGGCAACAGTGTGGCGATTTCTTCGTGCAGGGCGCTATCGTTGTCCATCATATGAAGATAACGAATGGGACAGGGATTTTCTTCCCTCTCTCCATCGTTAATACAGAATAGATACCGGTAGCCTATATTATCATCCGACCATGCCAACCTTGCGCCCGACTTATTCCCTGTTGCGTTCCTGCCGCTGCCTGCTGCTGGCCCTCGGTTTGCTGGCTGGCGCGGGGCCGGCGGCGGCGCAAATCGGCCTGCCAGGCTTGCCGCAGCTGCCGGGGGGACTGCCGTCTCGCCTTGGCGACAATGCCGTGCGCGATCGCCTGCGCGAAAAACTGCTCGATACCACCGAGTTGCCGCGCAAGGTATTGCTGGACCAGCTTCGGCTGCTGAACGTGCGCGAACTGCTGCATCGGCATCCGGCGCATCTGGAGCCCGATCCT
Source organism: Pseudoduganella sp. (assembly GCA_036402315.1). Taxonomy (GTDB): domain Bacteria; phylum Pseudomonadota; class Gammaproteobacteria; order Burkholderiales; family Burkholderiaceae_D; genus Rugamonas. The sequence goes on from DASWTB010000131.1 coordinate 3,238, forward strand.
TCCGGGTTCCCGATTGTGCGCCGGGAGATTCTGGCCTGGTCGCCATCGGAGGCAGGGCTTGCGGCGGCTGGCGCGGCCGGTTTGACTGTGGCCAGCCGGCAGGAGATGCCGGAGGCCGGGCAGGCGCTGGTGACCTTGCGCGTGCCGGACGGCGTTGCCACGGCCGATGCACTGGCCAGGCTGCGGGCAGCCGATCCCGATGGCAGCTACGATTTCAACCATGTGTATACGGGAGCCAAGGCTGCCGGCGCGAACGAGGCAGCAGATGGCGCTCCCGCTGCGGCGCCAGCTGGCAGGGCGACCGGCGTCCGAGCTGCGCCGCGCGAGGCCAAGCAGGACAAGCTGCCGGCGCGAGCCGGCGGAGATGGAACGTCGCCCGTCGGCTCGCGCATGGCCAGCAGCGGCGCCGGCGCCACCGGCGCAGTTGGCGGCGAAGTGCGCGTCGGCCTGGTAGACAGTGGCATCGATGGCCGCCACGAGGTCTTCGAAAACGCCCGCATCGTGCGCTGGGGCTGCGATGGCGCGACGCATCCCGCTCCCCACGGCACGGCGGTAGGCGCCCTGATGATCGGCAAGTCCGAACGATTCACCGGCGCGGCGCCGGGAGCCAGGCTATACGCCGCGGATATCTATTGCGACCAGCCGACAGGAGGTTCGGCCAGCCAGATCGTGCAGGCACTGGCCTGGCTGGCGAAAGAACAGGTCGGCGTCATTAATATCAGCCTGGTCGGCCCGCCCAACCAGATGCTGGGCCGCGTAGTGCAGGCGATGGTGGCACGCGGCCACCTGCTGGTGGCTGCAGTCGGCAACGATGGTCCGGCCGCGCCGCCCCTGTATCCGGCCAGCTATCCGGGCGTAGTCGGCGTGACTGGCATCGACCCGAATCGCAAGCCGCTGCCGGAAGCGGCGCGCGGCCCGCAGGTGATGTTCGCCGCACCGGGCAGCCAGATGGCAGCTGCCGCCATCGGCACGCCACCCTATAAGCTGGTGCGCGGAACGAGTTTCGCCTCGCCCCTGGTAGCAGCCCTGCTGGCGCCGCGCCTGCCGTCTCCTTCCACCGCCATGGCCGGCAGTGCTGTCACCGCCCTGGCCGCCACCGCCGTTGCGGCCGGTGACGGAACCGGCCGCGGCGTGGTAGCCGAAAACCTGCGCATTCCCCCATCCGCCTTCCGCTGAAAAAGAAATTTGAAAATTTTTTCGGATGGATGGAAGAAATCCCTTTTCCGGTTCGTTCTCTGTATGTAAGCGGCGGATTTCCCGCAGCCAGACTAAGGAGAACTGATATGAAAACCAACATCGCAACCATCATTCGCGCTGCCTTTATCGCTGCTGCCAGCGCCGCATCCATCGCCCAGGCCGGTCCACTCGGCGGCGCACTTGGCGGTAATATTGGCGGCGGCATCGGCGGCGCCTTCGGTGGCGGCATGGGTGCAATGCGCGGCGGCATGACCGGTGATATCGCCGGCAGCACCATGCGCGGCAGCCGTGCCGGCGCGGATGTCGCCGGCAATGCTGCAGGCAATGTCACCGCCACCGCTTCCCGCGCAGCAGCCGCTGATTCGGCAGCAAACAACGCTACCCAGCGCGGCCTGGAGGTCAGTGGCGCGGCAAGCGGCGCCGGCAACCTGGCCGGCAGCCTGTCGCGCAATGCCGGCGCAGCCGGCGGTAATGCCGACGGTGCTGCAAACGGCGCCGCGAATGGCGCGTCGAACGCAGCTTCGAATGGTGCCGCAAATGGCGCCGCAAATGGGGCCGCCAATGGCGCGGCGAACGGTCTCGCAGGCAGCCTGGCAGGCGGTGCGCATGGCGCTTCCTCGCTGGGCGGGCAATTGACGCGTGGCGCTGGCGCCGCCAGCGGCAGCGCCGATGGCGCGGCGAACGGAGCCGCCAACGGCGCCACTAACGGTGCGGAAGGCGGCCTGGCTGGCGGCGCCGCAGGTGCAGCCGCCTTGGGCGGCAAGGTCACCCGCCGTGCCGGTGCGGCCGCCGCCGCCGTGGATGGTGCAGCATCGGGCACCGCATCCGGCGCCGCATCCAACACCGCAAACGGCGCGGCAAACCAGGCGTCCAACAGCGCAGCAAACAGCAACGCCAGCGGCAGTTCCAACGGCGCAGCCAACGGTACTGCGAACGGCCTGGCTGGCGGCCTGGCCGGCGGGGCAGCAGGCGCTCATTCCCTGGGCGCCCAGGTGGCGCGCAATGCGGGTGCCGCCAGCGGCAGCGCCGACGGCGTAGCCAACGGCGCGGCAAATGGCGCGGCAAACAATGCGTCCAACAACGGCACCGCCAATAACGCACCAAGCGGCAACTCGAACGGCGGCAAATCGGGTTCGGCCGCGGGCAACGGTGGCGGCTCGTCCGGCCTGGGCGGCAGCCTGGCGCGCGGCACGAACGTCCTGAGCGGCAGCGCCGACGGCGCATCGAACGGCGGCGCAAATGCGAATGCAAGCCGTTCCGGCGCCAGCGGTTCCGCGAACGGCAGCGGGAACGGTTCGGCCAACGGCCAGGCTGCAGCGCCATCGCGCAGCGGCAACCGCCATGCCAACGCCTCGGCAAACGGTTCGGCGAACGGTTCCGCCAGCGCCAGCAAAGCCAACCGCAGCAGCAGCGGCAATGGCAGCACCGGCGGCCAGTCCGCACCGCAGCAATCGAGTAAAAGCGTCTCCGCCAACGGCAATGTGAACGCTGGTTTCAACGTCCAGGCAGGCAAAAACACCGCCGTTGAAGGCTCCGCGCAATAACGCACCAGCCTGGGGCGGGGTGGCGAAAAATCTTAAACTAGCTGAGGTTTTCGCGAAATCCTGCCCCAAATTTCGTGGCGAGCCAGTCACTGTATGGGCTTCTTCAAAAAACGGTACACACTTTTTTCAATTAATGTGCTAATCTGCGCGCTCCATTAACCAAGGAGGTAGTAATGAAAAAAGGCGAACTGATTGCAGAATTTGCGAAGCGTACCGAAATGTCCGGCGCAGCCGCTAACGACGCAATTAACAC
>DASWTB010000132.1:0-3080 GCA_036402315.1 Pseudoduganella sp.
ACCCCGGTAAAATAAGCGCCTGCATCACAAAAGAGGCTTCAGATGAGCGACAACCAATACTACAAACATCACGTGTTCTTCTGTACGAACCATCGTGATGACGGCCGCGAAAGCTGCGGCCCGCGCGGCGCCGAAGCCGCCCAAAAGCACGCCAAGAAACGCTGCAAGGAGCTGAACCTGAACGGCGAAGGCAAGGTGCGCATCAATTCCGCCGGTTGCCTGGACCGCTGCGAACACGGGCCGGTAGCCGTGGTCTACCCCGAAGGCACCTGGTACACCTACGTTGACACTGCCGACATCGACGAAATCGTCGACAGCCACCTGGTCAACGGCAAAGAAGTAGAGCGTCTGAAAATCAAATGATGAACAAGAATTCCGAGAAGTTTACGCTGCAGGGCGGCGCCGGCCTGATGGAAGGCCTGATCGACATGCCGGCCGGCACGCCGAAAGGCATCGCCCTGGTGGCCCACCCGCACCCGCTGTACGGCGGCACCATGGAAAACAAGGTTGCGCAAACGCTGGCGCGCACCTTCGTTGCGCTGGGCTATGTGGCGGCACGCATCAACTTCCGCGGCGTCGGCGCATCCGAGGGCGTGCATGACCACGGCCACGGCGAAACCGACGACATGATGATCCTGTACCAGCACATGGTGCAGCGCTACCCCGGCCTGCCGGTATCGCTGTCGGGCTTCTCGTTCGGCACCTTCGTGCAGTCGCACCTGGCGCAGCGCCTGGCCGCCGCCGGCACCCCGGCGGAACGCCTGGTGCTGGTCGGTACCGCCGCTGCCAAATGGCAGATCGCCGACGTACCGGCAGACACCATCCTGATCCACGGCGAAAACGATGAAACCATCCCGTTGATCGACGTGCTGGATTACGCACGCCCGCAGGACATTCCTGTGATCGTGATTCCAGGCGCCGACCATTTCTTCCACCGCAAGCTGGGTCACATCAAGAACTGGGTGATCGCCTTGTGGGGATCGAAAGCACAATAATTCCCCCGCAACCCCTACTAGTAAGAACAAGCACCAATGAAAAAGATCATCGCTGCACTGGCCACCAGTGTGCTGCTCATGACTTCCGCGGTGGCGCAAACGCTGCCGCCACCGACCATCGCCGCCAAGTCCTGGCTGCTGCTGGATTCCACCAGCGGGCAAGTGATTGCCGCCCAGGATCCGGACGCGCGCGTGGAACCGGCTTCCCTGACCAAGATCATGACCGCCTACCTGACCTTCCAGGCGATCAAGGACAAGAAGCTGACCCTGGACCAGAAAGTGAACGTCTCGGTCAAGGCATGGAAAGTGGACTCCAGCTCGTCGAAGATGTTCATCGACCCTGCCACCCCTGTATCGATCAATGACCTGCTGTATGGCCTGATGGTCCAATCCGGCAACGACGCCGCCGTGGCACTGGCGGAAGCCGTAGCCGGCGACGAATCGACCTTCGTCACCCTGATGAACCGCGAAGCGCAGCGCATGGGCATGACCAATTCCCACTTCGCCAACGCCCACGGCCTGCCTTCGCCGGAGAACTACACCACCGCGCGCGACCTCTCCATCCTGGCGCGCCACGTGATCCAGGACTTCCCCGAGTTCTACAAGATCGATTCGGTGAAGAGCTTCACCTACAACAAGATCACCCAGCAGAACCGCAACCGCCTGCTGTGGCTCGACCCGACCGTGGACGGCATGAAGACCGGCCACACCGAGTCCGCCGGCTACTGCATGGTGGCTTCGGCCAAGCGCCCGGCCGGCAACCTGGAGCGCCGCCTGATCTCGGTGGTGATGGGCACCAATTCCGACGGTACCCGTACCGCGGAAAGCCAGAAGCTGCTGAACTGGGGCTTCCAGAACTTCGACACCGTGAAGCTGTACTCCAAGGGCCAGGCGGTCTACACGCCGGAAATCTGGAAAGGCTCGCAGGCGACCATGAAGATCGGCTTCACCAACGACGTGCTGGTGACCGTGCCGAAAGGCGTGGCCGCCAAGATGAAGCCTCTGCTGGAACGCAAGGACCCGCTGGTGGCGCCGATCGCCGCCAACACCCGCGTCGGCACCCTGAAGATGATGGTGGATGGCAAACCGCTGCTGGAACTGCCGGTCGTGGCGCTGGAGACGGTTGACCAGGCTTCGATCTTCGGCCGCGCATGGGACTCCGTGCGCCTGTGGTTGAAGTAATGGCGAAACTGAACCTTTCCCGCATCGTTGCGGGCATGTGGCGCATGACCGAATGGGACATGACGCCGCAGCAGCGATTGGCCTTCATCGAGCAGTGCATTGCGCTGGGCGTGACTTCCTTTGACCATGCCGACATTTATGGCGGCTATGGCGTGGAGGGCCTGTTCGGCGAGGCGCTGGCCTTGAAGCCTGCGCTGCGCGAGCAGATCCAGATCGTGAGCAAATGCGGCATCAAGCTGATTTCCGGCCGCCGCCCGTCGCATACCATCCAGCATTACGACACCAGCTCGGCGCATATCGTGGCGTCGGTGGAGAATTCGCTGAAGGAGCTGCGTACGGATTACCTGGATTTGCTGCTGATTCATCGTCCGGATCCTTTGATGGACTTCGATGAGGTGGCGAATACCTTCCAGCGCCTGCGCTCGGAGGGGAAGGTGAAGGAGTTCGGGGTGTCGAACTTCTCGCGGCATCAGTTCGAGACGCTGAACAAGCGGTTGCCGCTGGTGACCAACCAGGTGGAGTTTTCGCCGCTGCACCTGGAGCCGATGTTTGATGAGACCTTTGATGGGCTGCAGGACCTGGGCGTGCCGCCGATGATCTGGTCGCCTTTGGGCGGCGGGCGCTTGTTCACCTCCGGCGACGAGCAGGGCGAGCGGCTACGCTTGAAGATCAAGGAAGTGGCGGATGAATTGAATCGTCCGTTTGCGAGTGTGGTGTTTGCGTGGATTATGCAGTTGCCGTGCAGGCCGGTGCCGTTGACTGGATCGGGTCGCATTGAGTCGATTCAGGTGGCGGTGGAGGCGACGCAGTTTTCGCTGAGCAGGCCGCAGTGGTTTGAGATCCTGCGGGCGGCGCGGGGACATGAAGTGGCCTGAAAACCGGTAAACCGTTGTCTGACCCGCA
>DASWTB010000133.1:0-15289 GCA_036402315.1 Pseudoduganella sp.
TCGAGCGCATCCTGCAGGACATCAAGTCCAACCGCAGCGGCTTCCCCGACCTGATCCGCTTCTGGCCCGCCGAACAGCGCTACCAGATGGTGGAAGTCAAAGGCCCCGGCGACCGCCTGCAGGACAACCAGCTGCGCTGGATCGATTATTGCGCCGAGCATGGCATGCCGGTGTCCGTGTGTTACCTGGCGTGGCAAGAATGACGTACACCATCGCCGTCCGTGCCCTGTGCGAATTCACGGCCAAGCAAGGCGACCTTGACCTGCGCTTCACTCCCACGCCAACGGCGCTGGAAGGCATCGAAGGCCACGCCATCGTCGCCAGCCGCCGTGGCGACGACTATGAGCGCGAGGTAAGCCTGTCCGGCGATTTCGGCCCGCTGCATGTGCGCGGCCGCGCCGACGGCTACGACCCGCGCCAGAACCAGCTGGAAGAAATCAAGACTTACCGGGGCGACCTGTCGCGCCAGCCCGCCAACCACCGCATCCTGCACTGGGCCCAGCTCAAGGTCTACGGCCACCTGCTGTGCGCGGCGCGCGGCCTGCCTGCCATGCGCCTGGCACTGGTTTACTTCGATATCGGCACGCAAAAGGAGACGGTACTGACCGAAGAAGCCGATGCCGCCTCCCTGCGCACCTTCTTCGAAGAACAATGCAGCCGCTTCGTCGCCTGGGCCGAACAAGAGCTGGCGCACCGCACCGCGCGCGACGAGCAATTGCACGCACTGCGCTTCCCCCATGCGGACTTCCGGCCCGGCCAGCGCCAGCTTGCGGAAGCCATGTTCAAAGCCAGTGCGCGCGGCTGCTCGCTGCTGGCGCAGGCGCCCACCGGCATTGGCAAGAGCATTGGCAGCATCTTCCCGATGCTGAAAGCCAGCGCCGAGCATGGCCTCGACAAAGTGTTCTTCCTGGCAGCGAAGACCAGCGGCCGCAGCATGGCGCTCGGCGCGGTTGAAACCATCAAGCGCAGCGCACCTTTGCTTCCGCTGCGCGCGCTCGAACTGGCAGCCAAGACCACCGCCTGCGAGAACCCGGACAAAGCCTGCCACGGCGAGTCCTGCCCGCTGGCGCAAGGCTTCTACGACCGCCTGCCCGCAGCCCGCGCCGAGGCCTTGCAGCAGCCCATGCTGGACCGCGCCTCGGTGCGCGAGGTCGCGCTGGCGCACCAGGTTTGCCCCTACTACCTGCAATCGGAACTGGTGCGCTGGGCCGATGTGGTGGTGGGCGACTACAACTACTATTTCGACATCAGCGCCATGCTGTACAGCCTGACGCAGATGAATGGCTGGAAGGTCGGCGTGCTGGCCGACGAAGCCCACAATATGGTCTCGCGCGCCCGCAAAATGTATTCCGCCGAAATGGACCATGTGCGCCTGCGCGTGCTGCGCAAGACCGCACCGGAAGCGCTGCGCAAGCCGCTGGACCGCGTGCACCGCCAATGGAGCGCGCTTGAAAAAGCGCAGGAGGCCGTATACGCCAGCCACGCCGAGCTGCCGGAAAAGTTCATGGCTGCGCTGCAATCGGCATGCACCGAGATCGGCGATTACATGGCCGAGCATCCGGCATGGTTCGACGCCGACGTGCTGGACTTCTATTTCAACGCCCTGCTGTTCGGCCGCCTGGCGGAAAGCTTCGGCGAGCACTCCCTGTTCGATATCGAAAAGTCCGATGGCGGCCGTGGCGCCGCGGCTGGCCGCGTCAACTCGGTGCTTTGCATCCGCAACATCCTGCCCGCGCCCTTCCTGAAGCAGCGCTTCGAGGCCGCGCACGCGGTGGCCCTGTTCTCCGCCACGCTCAGCCCATGGAACTACTACGCCGACACGCTCGGCATGCCAGCCGACACCGCATGGGTCGACGTTGCCTCGCCTTTCGACGCGCAGCAGCTGCAGGTGCACATCGCCAGCCACATCTCTACCCGCTACCAGCACCGCGACCGCTCGCTGGCGCCAATCGCCGCGCTGATGGGCGAGCAGTACCAGCGCCAGCCCGGCAACTACCTGGCCTTCTTCAGCAGTTTCCATTACATGGACAAGGTGGCCGAGCTTTTCGCCGCACGCCATCCGGACGTGCCGCTATGGCGCCAGGAGCGCCGCATGGATGAAGCGGCGCGTGACGCCTTCCTCGCCCGCTTCCGCGAAGGTGGCGAAGGCATTGGCTTCGCCGTGCTGGGCGGATCTTTCGGCGAAGGCATCGACCTGCCCGGCGACCGCCTGATCGGCGCCTTTATCGCCACGCTTGGCCTGCCGCAGATTAATCCCGTCAACGAGCAAATCAAAGCCCGCATGGAGGCCGCATTCGGCGCCGGTTATGATTACACCTATCTCTACCCCGGCCTGCAGAAAGTCGTGCAGGCCGCAGGCCGCGTCATCCGCACCACCAGCGACCACGGCACCGTCCACCTGATTGACGACCGCTTCGGCCGCCCTGAAATCCAGGCACTGTTGCCAGCCTGGTGGCAACTCGGCGTGGCATAGAGACAGCTTGCCTGCGCAGCAAGGAGCCGCAACAACGCCACGGCCAATTTGAAACGGCCTGTTAGCGCGTGCGCTGGCCAGAGCCGCAAAGCAAAGCGTGATTCTCCTTGCGCTGGCGAACGATGGCCTGGCGCTCTTCTTCGCTTACAGTGACCGACCCGTTCGCGCCGCCGAAAGCCAGCTTGGGAACCTTCTCAGAAAACTCAATCTGCTGCGCATCGCGCTTGCAGACTTCATCATCGGTCATCGGCTTGCTGTTGCGGTGCTGGCTCGGGTTATAAGGCGTCTTCCCGGCATTACGAGCGGCGGTGTCGGCCGCCTCCTGGTTCGCGGCTTCGCGCTGCATGCGACGTTCGCGTGAATCGAGTTCGCGCTGCTGCCAATCGCTGCCGGCCGCCGTTGGCGCTTGCGCCGGCGCCCGCTGGACCGCTATCTCCTTGGCCTTCACGCCATCTTGCGGACGATCGGAATAATGGACTTTGCCGTTGGCATCGGTCCACTTATAGAGCTGGGCGTGCGCCGGCAAGGCAGCCAGGGCGAGGATCAGGGGCAAGATGATTTTCATATCGCGAAGTATAGGCAAAACGTCTCCTGCCGTGTCTCACACATTGTCACTTGGGAACAACATGAACTCCACGACCAGCACTGCCGGCCGGCCATCCTCGCCTACACCCCAGTAAAACGGATAGCCGCCATCGCCAAAGCCCGAATCCGAAATCACAGCGTCGTTTGAGTGAACGAGGCTGAGCATCGAATAGCGTTGCTGCGCATTCTCGGCGTATGCTTCGAACGCCCTTTCCTTATCGCGCGATTTCACGGCCAGGACCGCATCCAGATCCATGATCGCCACATTCCCGGCATCCACGCCAACCACGTAGTTGGGAGAGTCGTAGCAATTGTGGTCGGCAGGGAGCCAGCGCTCGACGGCTTTGTCCAAGAAACGCACGCGAAGCGCGGCAATGCGGCCAAAGGCCATTGAAACTTCCGCCGGGTACTCGCCAGGCGGAACAGGCTGCCCCAACACACCCAGCACATCGGCGTCATAGCCCAAATCGCCGACTACAAGCCGGCCGGATGGGACGTTCAATTTGCCGACCGGGCGCACCTCAATGACACTCTCATCATCGTCCAGCCGGACCTGGCGGCCTGGCACGAACAAGGCATTACCACCGACTCCCGCATCGTCCTCCGGCAGCTCGCGCAGCGGAATAATGGCTGGATCGGTGAAGCGAGGCCGAACGCGGTCCGCCACCAGTGGTTCCGCGGCCGAGCAAAGGTAGTACCTGATGCGAGCAATCCGCCAGTCGCTGCCTGCCCGCCACAACTCATACTCGTAATAATGCGGCAGTTTTCCCTGGTCGCAGGTTTCGACGAACACCTTTTCCTGCTCGTGCCTGACGCTGACGACTTCCTCCTGGCCTGGGATGTGCGGGCACGGGTCCTGCATGACGCCAGCCAGTTCCATGCAGCCCTGGTTGATCGCATGCTCTGCATCAAGCTCGGTGACGAGCTCCTCCCAGCGGTCGAAGCTTTTCATAGCATGCTTTGGATCGGCTTCCGCAGCCAGTTGCTGGTGCGCCCGCAGGTATCCGGCGATGAACGCATTGACGCGCTCAGTTGGTTCCATCCCTGCTTTCGCTGTGCTTGTTCGATTGGTCAGTGACCATTTTTTGCTTCGCAAGTAACGAAGTAATGAGTTCATCAGTAATCTCCGGCGGTTGACCGCGCCAAACTATTGTCCCGGCTTTGTCCACAAAGATCGCTCATGTTCGGGAAGCCGGCTTCTCAGTTTTGCACCATCGTAGAAGTCGACGAATCCAGCCTGTGCCGAACCGGTGGCGGCAATCGCGAGCGCGAAGCTAAAGGAAGAATTGCTTCATGAAGACCGGTTATGTGAAACGCCAGGTCGTCAAAGTCCTCCAGTGCCTCGGGGTCAGGATCTACGGTCAGTTCCAGTCCATCCAGCAGTTCCGCCGTCTCTAATCCGCTTTGGCGCAGACCCGGAAGCCCTCGTTGCCCCAATAGGGGGTTGTTGAACGGTCCAGTGCAGACCGGCATCATAACTTCCGAATCGCTAGCAAACTCTATCCAATCGTAACGAGCGCCGGCGGCCAAGGGACGGCCCAGAATTACCAGTTTGGAGACGCGGGCTGGGCCGTTCGCCGCGAACGCACAGAGAAATGAGCAAAATCCCCTCGCGTAACAATCAACTTGAAATCATCTCGATGACGTTTCCCCCTGTCACTAAAGGGCGCACACCGTTGAATGACAGCTGAGCCGTACACCCCAGGTATTGTGCTACATTGCGCGAAATCATATCAAAACGATAACTCGCATGACTTACCTCAATGCCGCCGTACCGGCAGCCCTGCTCGGCACTGCACAAACCAACCGCCTGTTGCGCCTGACCTTCCCCCATGAGGACGGTCCGCGCGCGCTCATGCTGGCCAACCGCCTGGATGCCACGGAGGGCTTGTCGCGCGATTTCCGATTCACCGTTGAAGTGCTGTCCAACGACGCCAGCATCCCGCTGACGGACGTGCAAGGCCGCATGGTGACGATATCGCTGGTGCGTGAAGACGGCAGCCTGCGCTACTTCAATGGCTACGTATTCGAATTCCAGTTCGTCAAAACCGACGGCGGCCACGCCTTCTACCGCATGCAATTAGCGCCATGGATGGCGTACCTGCGGCTGCGGCGCGATTACTACCTGTTCCACAGCAAATCGGTGCAGCAGCAAACCACCGACATCTTCAACGACTATCCGGTCGCGGACTGGCAGGCGCGCATTCATGGCGAAGACGCAGGAATGACCGATGCATGCCAGGCGGCGGAAAGCGATTACAACTACCTGCACCGCCGTTGGGAGGAGCGCGGCTGGCACTACTGGTACGAACACCGCGCGGACGGTCACACCCTGATACTGGCCGACGATACGACCCGTGCCGATGCCATCGACGGCGACTCACCCGAGATTCCGTTCCAGCGTGAAGCCGGAACGCAGGAAGACGACGCCATTGGCGATTGGTCGCCTGTGCGCCGCATCGTGCCCGGCAAAGTAGCCCTGGCCAGCTTCGACTTCAAGAATCCGCGCCCGCAGTTGACCGACCTGCCAGTCATCAACGACCAGGGCAAAGTGCACCAGATCGAAACCTACGACTACACGGGCGCTTATGGATTCATGGAGGGCGACGACGCCGACGCGCAAGCCCGCCGCCGCACCGAAGAGATCGAGGCGAGCGCCAAGCACTTCGAAGCCGGCGGCAACGACCGCACTGCGCAACCGGGCCGCTGGTTCCGCCTGACCGGGCATTTCGACAGCCAGGACAGCGAATTCGTGATTCTGGAAGTGCGCCACAGCGCCAGCAACAACTACCAGACTGGCGCCCTCGCCCCTGCCCATTACAGCAATTCGCTGATCTGCATCGGCCGGAATGTCCCCTGGCGGCCGGGGCGTGGCTTCAACAGCCTGGCTCCCAAGCTCTATGGCCTGCAAACGGCCACGGTGGTTGGTCCCGCCGGCGACGAAATCCATACCGACGAATATGGCCGGGTACGCGTACAGTTCCACTGGGACCGCGTAGGCCAGTATGACGAAAAGAGCTCCGCCTGGGTGCGTGTGGCCACGGCCTGGTCCGGGCCGAATTTCGGCATGACGTCGATCCCGCGCATCGGCACCGAAGTGATCGTCCAGTTCCTGGATGGGAATCCGGACCGGCCGCTGATCACGGGCATGGTGCCCAACGCCCAAACCATGCCGCCGTGGACGCTGCCCGACAACAAGACGCAAAGCGGCATCCTGTCGCGCTCAACGCCTGGCGGCGGTTACGACAATGCGAACGCGATCCGCTTCGAAGACAAGAAAGGCGCCGAGCAGCTCTGGCTGCACGCCGAAAAGGACCAACTGACCGAAGTCGAGCACGATGAAGACAAGTGGGTTGGCAACGACCGCCGCAAAACTATCGATCACGACGAAACGAACCACATCAAGCACGACCGCACGGAAACCGTTGACAACAACGAGACCATCACTGTGCACAACGACCGCAAGGAGCGCGTCGACCATAACGAAACGATCAGCATTGGCGACAACCGCACCGAGGACGTCGGCAAGAACGAGACCATCGACATTGGCGGCACGCGCAACGTCACGATCGGCCACATGAAGATTGAAACCGTTGGCCTGGCGAAGATCGTCACGATCGGCGGCGCGTACCAGACGACCGTTGGCGCGGCCATGAACACCACCGTGGCGCTGATGCAGGCCGAGGAAGTGGGCTTGTCCAAGACTGTGATGGTTGGCCAGAAGATTTCCTACACCGCCGGCGAAGAGTTCCGCATTGAGGTCGGCGCCAGTACCTTCGTCATGAAGAAGGACGGGCGCATCGAGATTTCAGGCAAGGAGATCATCATCCGCGGCTCGAAGAAGGTCGAACTGCATGGCGATGACGTCGACACCAATCCGGTAGGCTGAGCGTGGAATTTCCAGTAATCCCCAGCCTGCTGTTCGATAATCGCACAGAGCTCGATGCGCTGCACTTCGACACAGTCGACCAGAACGGCGCAGCCTTCCACGTGATCGTCGCCAAGACCGCCTATGCGCTCGGCCCCTGCGATGAGCGCGGCCGCGCCCAGTTGATCGCCCTTGAGGACCCGGCGCCGCTGCACGTAACGGACGTCCACCACGAGGACGATATCGAAAAGAGCGTCCGCTACGAAAGCGACCTGGCGCCTTTCAAGCCGTTATGCGATATCGTGGTGGTCGGCGACGCACACCCTCCAACCGGTGCGCCAGTCGACGAATTCCACATATCGCTGCGCGTACAGCGCCCTGACCTGCCAGCCCCCCTGCCGGAGCGCCCACAGCCGCTTAATCCGATGATGCGACTGTCGCACGACGTTGAGCAGGACTGGCTGCAACGTGTAGCAGCCGCGCAGAAAGCCACGACGCCCGGCGAAACCCTGGTCGACAAGACCTTGCGGATCACCGGCGAACGCCATCTATCCCGCAACGCCGCGCCTGAGCGCTGGCTGAAGTCCACCTTGCGCGCATGCTCCCTCGGCATGGCGAATTCCGCGCCGTGGAGCATCAGCACCGCCAAGGCTGCCGCGCGCACGCCGCTGCGCTACGAATACGCCTATGGTGGCCAATGCCGGGTCGAAGCCGGCAGCGACCATGCTGGCCGAATTCCTGCAAAACACCGGCTCTCCGCGGAACAACGCCAAACTTATCCTGATCCGGCAACGGCGCCCGAAGCACACGACAGTTGCCAGCGAAACCCGGTAGGCCGCGGCTTCACCCGCACCTGGTTCCTCGACGCCTGCGGCATCGAGTCGCTGCCTGCGCCTTGCATCGAATATCCCGCCCAACCGTTTACCGCCAGCGGATTCTGGCAGATGGCTGGCGGCGACGCGCCGCAAGCGCCAGCTGGCATGGGCTACGTCGGCCGTGGCTGGCTGCCGCGCCGCGACCTGATAGGCCAGGTCGACATGAAAACCAGCTGGAAAGACGACGAAGTCCCATTGCTTCCGAAGGATTTCGATTTCCGTTACTGGAACGGCGCGCCGGCAGACCAGCAATGCCCGTACATGGAAGGCGGCGAACAATTCCAGCTCACTAACCTGTGCGCGTCCAATGCGCCGTATGCGCGCGTCGACGACAAGGGCAACAGCATGCTGGCCTTCAGCATTCCTAAGGAATCGCTGTTCCTGCTGGGAGTGGACGCCGATTCGGCCATCGCCGCCATGCCCATGACGATCGACACGGTGCTGATCGATCTTGACGCCGGCCAGGTGGAGCTGACCTGGCGCCTGGCCATCTCCGTCGCGGACGGCTTCCAGGAAGTGCGACTGCACTATGCGAACACGCCACAAGCACTGGAACGCTTGAACGCGTGGCACGCCGACACCGAACCACAAAGCCTTTAAGATTCCATGGCTCACGAAACTGTTACCAAGTCCAAACGCTTTTACTGCGTCAGCCTGACACCCGATATTTGCAAAACTCCGGTCGGCAATTCCGTTGTCCCCATCCCTTACACGATTACCGGGGAATTCAAGGATGCCAAGGACGTATCGCGCTCTGTGAAGACGCAAAGCGCGCCCGTCTTCCTGCATAACAGAAGCGTAATCCCCAGCGTCAAAGGCGATGAACGCGGCACGCTGGGCGGTATAAAGAGCGGCACCTACCTCAAAACGGTTGAATCGAAAGACTACAGTTCCACCAAAGGTTCCAACGGCACGCAGACCATCCAGGAATCGCGCATGGTCTGGATGAACAACCGCAACACGATTGGCCGCATCTATGAACGAGGCGTGCAAGCGGCCCGCACCCGCCTGAAAAGCCTGGGAAAAGCGGCCAGCGAAACCCTGCACGACGCGGCACAAGGATACAAGGACAACGTCTCGGACAGCCTGCACCAGTTCGGAAAAGACGCCATGGACAAGGGCGGTGACATTGCCATGGGCAGTGCCGCCGTAGGCGTAGGCGGCCTGGCGGTGGGCGCTACCGGCGTCGGCCTGCCGGTGGCAGCGGCGATGGAAACCACTGCGGCCGCCGGTGGCGTCACCGCCGGCGCAGTCACGGCGACCGGCTATGCAGCCGACACCTCCGCCACGGTACTGGACCAGGCAGCCGACTATATCCTCACCGGCAAAACGCCGGATATTGTGACCGCAGCAAGCGGCATGGCCTACAGCGCCGCAGAAAACCTGGTGTTCAAGAAGGTCGCCAAGCTCGGCAGCTTCCTGAAGAAATTGATGCCCGCGAAGAAGCCGAAGCCCGGCTCTACGCCACCGGCACAACCCAAGCCCCAGCCCAAAGCGACCGGCGGCGACGGCAAGGATGGCCATGACGGCGGCAAAACAAAGCAGACCAAGGAACCCAAGTCGGACAAGCCCTCCGACTGCTGCCCAAAAGACGGAGCCCCCGGCGGAAAACCCGTCAAAAGCAGCCACCCAGTGCACTTTGGCACAGGCGAAGAAATCCTGCCCCAAACCGACTTCGTACTGGAAGGCCCCACGCCGCTGGCCTGGACCCGCACCTACCGTTCCGGTTCGGAAACCGAAGACTGGGGCCTGCTGGGCGCACGCTGGGGCACGCCTTACACCAGCAGCATCTCCGTTTGCACCAAAGGCATTGTTTATCACGAAGCCAGCGGCCGCGCGATCAGGCTGCCATCGCTGGCCATCGGCCAGGAACACGATCATCGTGGCGAAGGATTCACCCTGCGCCGCGACAGCGACCAGCAAGTCACCCTGACCTGGCGCGACGGCAGCACCGACACCTTTACTGCCGGACCAGACGGATGGCTGCCCCACGGCTACGATGGCGTGAACGCCATGCTGGCGCCGCGCGCACCTGTTCGTACACAACGCTTCTATCTGGCACGCCGCACCGAACGCGATGGCAGTGGCATCATCATCGAGCGCCATCACGCCGCCCGGCCCGGTGAAGTCCTGCTGCGCGTCCGCACCGACGACGGCCTGACGATCGAAGCGCTGCGGGACGCATTGCTGCCCATCGAATCTGGCCCCGAGCCGCAACTGGCCGCGCCACGCATCGGCCGCATCGAGCAAGTGCTGCCGGATGGCACCCGCCTGTGCCACGTACGCTACCGCTACGAAGCCGCCCTGCCCGACCTGGTCAATGCCACCGCGCCGGCAGGCACCTTCGAAGCGCTGCCCCTGCGCTGCAACCTGGTCGAGCAAAGCAATATCGCCGACCAATCGCGGAGCTATACCTATCGCCACCATTTGCTGGTGCAGTACACCACCTACACCGGCTTCGCGCACGGCCTCGAATGGGTCAGCCTCGCCTTCCTGCGCGAGCGCTGGGCCGGCAGCGCCCTCGACGACGAGCAACTGTCCGAGCGCAACCCCATCACCACCAGCAACAGCTACCAGGCCCGCGCAGTGCGCACCACGACTGCCGATGGGCGCGACGAAGTCCAAATTACCTACATCGACGCCGACACCACCCGCGTCACGGAACCCGATGGCGGCGTACTGGAATACCAGTTCAACGCGCAATGGCTTGCCACCGGCGTGCACCGCATCGCCCCGGACGGCAGCCGTCGCTCACTTGGCCGCCGCGAATGGAGCCGCGACGGCATGCTGCTGGCCGACATTGACGCGGACGGCGCCGAGAGCCGCTATGGATACGACAACGCGGGCAACCTGGTTTCTCTCACCGACGCACAGCAGAACGTTACCCGCATCGAATACGACACACACAACCAACCCGTCTCCGTCACAGACCCACTCGGCCACACCACGCGCACGAGCTATGACAGCGCTGGCCGCATCTCCGAGCGCACCGATGCATTGGGCCGCCGCACCGCCTACGCCTATGACGCGCAAGGACGCCTGGCACTCGTAACGGATGCTCGCGGCGGCACCAAACGGCTGTCGTACGACACCGCCGGCTGCCTCGCCTCATACACCGACTGCTCGCAATACACGACAAGCTACGGCTACGACGCGTTTGGCCGCCTCACGGAACACACCGATGCAATCGGCAACACCACCCGCTATCAATACGACCTGCAAGGCCGGATGGCGGCGATCACCTATCCCGACAAAACGACGGAAACGTTCGGCTACGACGGCGACGGCAATCTGGCTGCCCATACCGACGCCAAGGGCCAATGCACACGCTACCGATTCGATGGCCATGGCCAGTTGGTCGAGCGCATCGATGCGAAAGAGCAAGTCCTACGCTATCGGTATGACGCAGCGCTGCGGCTCGTTGAGCTTATCAACGGCAATGGCGATTCGTATCTGTTCGCCTACGACGCAGAAAGCCGCGTAGTCAGCGAGACTGGCTTCGACGGCAAGAAGACCACTTATACCTACAGCCAATCCGGCAACCTCATGGCCAGCGATAGCGCAGGCGTTCGCATTGACTTTGCACGCGACGCCTTAGGACGATTGCTGGCAAAGAGCGGCCCTGATGGCGCCGTACGTTATGCATATGACGCCCTGGGCCGCCTAATTGCAGCTGCCACTCCGCAGGCCGAACAGCGCTTCGCCTACGACGCAGTAGGCCAACTGATCGAAGAACGCGCGGCCTATTCGCCTGGGCCTGTGCGTCTGCCAAATGAACCTATCGAATATATCGCGGCCTTCACGCAGACCCACGCTTATGACGAACTTGGCAACCGGATCCAGACCATTCTGCCCAATGGCCGCCGGGTCGACACGCTACGCTATGGCAGCGGCCACTGGCACGGCACCCTGTGGCAAGGAAAGCCGCTGGTTGACCTGGAACGCGACCACCTGCACCGAGAAACGCTGCGCCAACTGGGCGGCGGCAAGGAGCGCCTTACTGAGCGCCGTAGCTACGATCCCCAGTCGCGGCTGAGCGGCTTTACACTCGATAAGGGCGCCCAACGCCTGCGCGAACGCCGCTATGAATATGATGCGGCTAGCAACCTGGTTCACATCGACGACCCGTTCAAAGGCAGTATTCGCTACACTTACGACCCGCTCGGTCAGTTGCTGTCATCGGTGCAGCGCGGCCTGACCGAAACGTTCGCATTCGACCCGGCCGGCAACCTGCTCGACCCCGGCACGGCACCGGCTCCAATCAGCACACGCCAGATCATGCGCGAGCTGGATGAGCAGCCCTCCGCCGGCACCGCTCCTCCCAGATTGGCCAAAGTCACGCACAACCTTCTACGCCAGTACATGGGATATGAGTATGACTACGATGAGCAAGGGAACACCATCTTCAAACGCCCACGGGTGGCTATTGGCGCGAACGACGAAAGCCTCCTTGAACTCAAATACGACGCGGAGAACAGGCTTAACACCGTCATCCGTACTTTTGCAAATTCAATACAGGTGGCAAGGTACAGCTACGATGCATTTGGACGCCGTATCGCCAAGCAAGTAACAGAAGAACGCCGGAAAGTCGGGCAATTCACTCCGCAGAGGGATGTCGTTCAGACCAGCGGAATGACGTTGTTCGTATGGGATGGTGACGCCTTGGTACAAGAAATCCAGCTTGGGAAAACTGTCACTTATTTGTACGAGCCGGAAAGCCTCGTACCACTCGCGCGCATCGAATCGCGCGATAGCGCAGAAAAGAACGTGGTCGGCGATACCCATCTATATCGCATCGACGAATGGTACCCGCCCGTTCCAAAAGACGATCCGAGTTCACATATACAAACTTGGCATGCGCATTGTGAACGAGAGCGTGAACAACACCATCAAGTCCGGTGGGAGCAAAACAAAACGTTGTCCGACTCCGATGCAGATTGTGATGCAGTCTTCTACTACCAATGTGACCACATTGGCACTCCCCAAGAATTGCTCACTGACAGCGGCAGGGTCGTTTGGTCAGTTCGCTACCAAGCCTGGGGTAAAGTATTCCTTCAGTTAGAGGATGAAATCGAACAACCCCTACGTTTCCAAGGACAGTATCACGATTTCGAATCTGATCTGCACTACAATCGGCATCGATATTACGATCCAGATAGTGGCCGGTTCATTTCTCCAGATCCGATTTCATTAGCTGGAGGCGAGAATTTATACGCTTATGCTCAAAATCCTGTGATGTGGGTCGATCCATTAGGATTAACAGCAGAAAAGCTTGCAGCGGCACTCAAACGTGACGGACGTCCTGTGGGCCCTGGGCAAACCGCACACCATATCGTAAAAGAGAACTGCAAAACCAATAAGCATGTGGAAAAATCAAGGGAGTTGTTGGAAGAAAGTGGCATTGGCATTGATTCCGCGCCAAATGGTGCTGTACTTTGGGGCTCTTCAAACCCGCAAGTTGCGACACCGACCCACCCAGGACGTACGGCGGCGCGACAAACAGGCAATTACCATGGAGGCAAGCATATTCATGGCGTACTTAACGACAAATTAATTTATCAAATATTACGAAATGCCAAAAACAAGGGGCTAAATCTCGAGAATGTCCTCCGAGAAATTGGCAGCAGAATGGAAGACGGCTCGTGGAAGATAGCATTTGAATCTTGCTTTATTAAAAAGAAGAAGCGACGAAGAAAATGAGTATATTAGAAATCAAAGAAGTATCATCTAGAATTGAAAAACTTAGAACCGATTTCCAAATTATTCGGTCCGACCCTGAAATAATAGAGGAATGTTTAGTCACAATTGACGAGGTAGACGAATGGAAGTACTCGAAGAAGCAGTATTTCACTCCTCTTCCGTTCGAAAATGAATTGAGCGGGTATTCGCGTGGCACTCTCATAAAGAAGAAATACGATAATTATGAAGACGCAATATTAAAAGGCAACTATGGTTTTGGATTCATCAAAGCCGAACACCGGATTACAATCGCGCCTGCTCCGACGCCAAATAGCCCATTGGAAATATCTTTACATTCAATGATTGCTGATGGAATTCGCATTAAACATACCGTTCATCATAAGCGATTACCTAAGCCTTCAGAATTGCGTGGAATTTGCGACTTCTTCTCGATCGACTCACAAACAAAAGCTAGTGTTGGCGTTGGCGACCGGGGTGCGTTTTACGCCTACTACTATATGTATGATGACGCCGGTTTTATTGATACCGTTCGTGCGTTTTCAAAAGGCTGGCATAAGGAAGCCGAATATCGGCTTCACTACAGTCCTGACGGAGAACTACTGAAAATAACAGTTGGCGATTCTATAATATGGGGAGGAGGCGTGATCAGCAGTTAACAACCAAAGATGTGGAATATGCGAAAGGCACCCAGGAAGCCGATCTTCGAACTATTGGTGCTAGAGTACCGTCCTGACGTTCGTCGCTTCCGGAATGCGTTGCCATTATTCGGCCCAACGGTTGGGCTATTACGGTAGCCGAACTCAAGTTCCTCGTCATGGCAATAGAAGACAACCTGACTATTGAGATTGTGCAAGACGACGGCATCATCCCGAAAAATAACTTATGACGAAAAATTGGGACGAAGTCCTGATTGATGCAAGACCCTTGTTTGACTTCTTAAATCAACAAGTATATTTCGACAAGCCTTATCGAGGCAGTTGCGTAAATCATCGCGTGATTTTTGACATGGCGGAAGCCTCAGACTATTCGACGGATGATTCTGGCAAAAAAGTCGAAGGCTGGCAAAATTTACTTGAATCGGTTACACCCGCCTGGCCGGACATGTCTCGACAAATTGAGAAGAAAATTATAGAAGTACTGGATCAGATGACGCAGAAAGACTACTCCAGCGTTTCCGATGATACTCTTCTCAACAATATGCAGGGCGACATCTCGCGGCTGTTGCATTGTTACGCGTTTGGAGATGTACACCAACTTTGGAAAGACGTCCAACAGGCTTATCTAAATGGTGGTTTACCATGCGGCTGGGAAGGCAATTATCCTGAAGGACGGATGATAGTTTTTTCAGCGTGCGCGTGAGCGAAAGGAGCCTGCTTTGTCCAACCACATCGATAATGCAACGGTCGTGGAACGGCCTTCGATCTAAAGCAAGCAATCAAGGAAATGCTTACTGCTTCGAAACTTGATCAGCACAGATAAATTTTATCAACTAATCGTCCCGGAAATCGTATCCATCTGCAAAAAATAAACTGACTGGAGAAATAACGCACTTCTTTGATGACATATACGGAGATTTGTCTGAGATCGCAGAGGGGAAAGCTGTTGGTTTCGAAACCAGCCTGCATCGACAAATGTGGAAGTCTATAAAAAGTCGGCCCTGAACAATTGAATATCGCCTGATTCTAAAGGCGAAACGGGTAAAAAACACTGCTGGGAATTGCAAGGAATCGTTAGAATGGTGGCAATTCCTTGCAAATTTTTGAGGTGTGAATGGGACCAAAGCCAGTC
>DASWTB010000134.1:0-24151 GCA_036402315.1 Pseudoduganella sp.
GGCTCCATCATTGCACCTCCTGTGCCAGCAGCCAGTCCTCGACGGCGCGTACTTCTTCGCGCGGCTCGCCCCCCTCCGGCCGAACAACATAAAAATCGAACCCGCCCAGCACCGGTCCAACCGGCGCCTCCAGCAGTCCCATGTCGATTTCCTCGCGCACCAGCGGCAAGGCGGTCAGCACCACGCCCTGTCCGGCGATGGCAGCCTGCACCGCGTGTGATTCTTCCGAGAAGCGAGCCCCGGTGCCAAGATCCAGCGCCACGCCTGCCGCCTTCGCCCATTTATCCCACGTCAACGCGCCTTTGAATCCGCGCTGCCAGTCGAAGTGGATCAGTGGGTGACGTGCCACGTCGCTCGCCTTGCGCAGTTTCAAGCGCGGGCTGGCGACCGGCGCGAAGCCGGCCTGCATCAGGCGCTGTGCGTGCAGGCCCGCGAAATGCCCGCCGCCGCCGCGCACCGCGAGGTCCGCCACACCGCCGGCCAGGTCGACCGGCTTGTTGCTGGCCAGGACGTTGAGGGCAATGCCGGGGTGCTCGGCATTGAACGAAGCCAGCCGCGGCACCAGCCAGCGCGCCGCGAAGGAAGGCGTAGTCGACAAGGTGACAGTGCGATGCTGCTCGCGCCGCAACCGCTCAACGCCGGCGGCGATGGCATCAAAGCCGTTGCCGGTCGCCTGCAGCAGGATACGTCCTTCCGGCGTCAGCTCGACGGCACGCGTCTTGCGCAGGAACAGCCGCACTTCGAGCGCCTCCTCCAGCGCGCGAACCTGGTGGCTGATCGAGGTGGCGCTGACCGACAGTTCCTCGGCTGCTAGCTTGAAGCTTTGCAGCCGCGCGGCTGCTTCAAAGCTGCGCAGGGCGGACAGGGATGGCAGGCGGCGTTTCATGTCATTTACTATACATGAATTCAGTTCATCCATCCGCTGAGAATTGATCGTTTGTCACCGCCGGCCCCGCAGCGCACAGTATGGTCATCGCAACCTGACGGAGAGCACTCATGACCACCATCCTGCATATTGATTCAAGCGCCCGGCCGGGATGTTCCGGCGAGCACGCGCACGGCTCGCACACGCGCCGGCTGACGGCACGCTTCATCGAGCGTTACCTGCAGCTCGATAGCAGAACAGAAGTCATCTATCGCGATGTTGGCGCGGCGCCGCCATCGCCGGTGACCGGCGCCTGGGTGCATGCCGCGTTCACCCCGCCAGCGTCGCGAGAGCCGTGGATGCATGAAGCACTGGCGCAAAGCGATGCGCTGGTGGATGAAGTGCTGGCTGCCGATATCATCGTCGCCGGGGTACCGATGTACAACTTCGGCCCGCCGGCGCAGTTCAAGGCGTGGATCGATAATATCGTGCGTGTCGGACGGACCTTCGGCTTTGACCGCTCCCGCGCCGGCGAGCCCTATTGGCCATTGCTGGCGGATGCGGGCAAGCAGCTGGTGATCCTGTCCTCACGCGGCGACTATGGCTACGGCCCCGGTGAGCGGCTGGAGGGCATCAACCACGTGGAGGGCTCGATACGGAGCGTGTTCCGCTACCTCGGCGTGACGGAGTCCTACGGTGCCGCCATCGAATACGACGAATTCGGCGACGACCGGCTGCTGCGATCGATCGCCGGTGCCGAGCACGCCACCGGCCAACTCGCGGAAACCATCGCCAGCGCCCGCGCAAGCGCGCACCGCCGCGTCGCCTGACCGCAGGCAAGAGCCGGGCAGCTTGGCTATAATGGCCCGATGCCCGAACTCCACACCATCTTACTGCTCGCCGCAGCAGGACTTTTCGCCGGCACGCAGAACGCGTTGGCCGGCGGCGGTTCCTTCATCACCTTCCCCGCGCTGCTGCTGGCCGGGCTGAACCCGGTGGCCGCGAACATGACCTCCACGGTCGCCATGTTCCCCAGCCAGGCCACTTCCGCTGTGGCCGGGCGCAAGTTCGCAGAAGGCGTCAGCGGCCTGAGTTTCCCCCAGCTGTTCACGATCAGTATTATTGGCGGCATTTTCGGCGCCATCCTGCTGTGGATCACGCCCCCGACTTTCTTCGCCAGGCTGGTGCCCTGGCTGGTGCTGTTTGCCACCACCATGTTCGCCTGGGGCGCCTTCCGCCGCCAGCCGCTGCAGGCCGCCTCCAGCATGCCGAAGTGGCTGCTGGCCGTGGTCCAGTCCTGCATCGCAATCTATGGCGGCTACTTCGGCGGCGGCATCGGCTTCCTGATGCTGGCCGCGCTGACCATCGCCGGCCAGCAGATCCGCGCCGCAACGGCCACCAAGAACATGCTGGCTATGGCGATGAATGCCTCCGCCACCCTGATCTTCGCCTTCTCCGGCATGATCAGCTGGGCCGCGGCGCTGGCCTTATGCGCGGGCGGTATTGCGGGCGGACTTCTTGGTTCGTGGCTGATCTACCGCCTTCCCCCGCAACTGATGCGCATCTTTGTCGTGATTGTGGGCGCAGTGCTCACCGTGTACATGTTCCTGCGCTGAACCCAGCGTTTGCAGGATCGGGCAATCCGGGCGGTCGTCGCCGTGGCAGGTCTTCGCCAGGCTGGCCAGGGTATCGCGCATTTCAGTCAGCTCCACGATACGCTGGTTCAGTTCATCGACATGGCTCATGGCGATGGTCTTCACGTCCGAACTGGCGCGGCCGGTATCCTGCCATAGCGACAACAGGTCGCCGATCTGCTCCAGCGAAAAACCCAGGCTGCGGGCGCGCTTGATGAAACGCAGCGTGTGCAGGTCGTTCTCGCCGTAGATGCGATAGCCGCTGTCGGTGCGCGCCGTTTCACGCACCAGGCCAATGCTCTCGTAGTAGCGGATCATTTTGGCGCTGACGCCGGATGCGGCAGCGGCTTGTCCGATATTCATCCTGTTACTCCTTCGAAGGCTGCCAGCGGCGCAGCAGCAAAGCGTTGCTGATCACGCTGACCGAGCTGAATGCCATTGCGGCGCCGGCCAGCAAAGGATTCAATATGCCGAGCGCCGCCAGCGGAATCCCTGCCACATTGTAGATGAAAGCCCAGAACAGGTTCTGGCGGATCTTGCTGAAGGTGCGGTGCGAAATGTCGATCGCGTCCGCCACCAGCAGTGGCTCGCCGCGCATCAGCGTGATGCCGGCGGCGTTCATGGCAACGTCGGTGCCGGTGGCCATGGCGATGCCGACATGCGCCGCTGCCAGCGCCGGCGCATCGTTGATGCCGTCGCCGACCATGGCGACGCGCTTGCCTTCGGTCTTGAGCCTTGCAATGACGGTGGTTTTGTCCGCTGGCAGCAGGTTGGCCTCCACGCTGCCAATGCCCAGCGCCTGTGCCACCGCTTGCGCACTGCCCTGGTTGTCGCCGGTCAGCATGACGGTGGAAATACCGCGCGCATGCAGGCGTTCAATCGCAGCGATGGCATGCTGCTTCGGCTGGTCGGCGAAGGCCAGCAGGCCAAGCAACTGCCTGCTGCCGGCATCGGCCAGCCAGGAGATGGTGTGGCCGGCCGCTTCCAGTTCGGTGGCGCGCTGATGCAGCGGCGACAAGTCGACGCCACGCTCGGCCATCAGCCGTCCGCTGCCAAGCAGCAGTTCGAGGCTGTCGACTGTCGCCGCCAGGCCGCGGCCGGCCAGCGTAGTCACCGCGCTCGCAGTAAGTGCCGCCGATTCGCCGGCTGCCGCGCCTCCCCCCTCGGCGGCGGCTTCCGCATCGAGCACAGCACGGGCCAGCGAATGTTCGCTGCCGCGCTGGATCGCGGCCGCAAGCTGCAGCGCACGCGCGGCCGGTACGCCGTGCGGCAGCAATTGCGCCAGCACGGGCTTGCCTTGCGTGAGCGTGCCGGTCTTGTCGAACACCACGGTATCGACTTGGCGCGCCATCTCCAGCGCCTCGGCGTCCTTGATCAGGATGCCGTGCCGCGCTGCCACGCCGGTGCCGGCCATGATCGCGGCCGGCGTGGCCAGGCCCAGCGCACATGGACAGGCAATCACCATCACCACCACCGCATTGATTACAGCCTGCTCCACGTCGCCAGTGGCCAGCCACCAGCCCGCCAGCGTCAGCAAGGCCAGCACCAGCACCACCGGCACGAACACCGCCGCCACTTTATCGACCAGCTTCTGCACCGGCGCCTTGGCCGACTGCGCATCCTCTACCAGGCGGATAATGCGCGACAGCATGGTCTCCGCCCCCGTGGCGCTGGTGCGCACCAGCAGCAGGCCTTCGCCATTGATCGCGCCACCGGTGACGCGGTCGCCAACGTGCTTGGCAACCGGCAAGCTCTCGCCGGTAATCAGGGATTCGTCGACGTGGCTGGCGCCATCCACCACCTCGCCATCCACTGCCACGCGTTCGCCGGCACGGATCACCACGATATCGCCCACGCGCACCTGGTCGATCGGCAGATCGGTATCCGATTCGCCCTCGCGCCGCACGCGCGCCGTCACGGGACGCAGGTCCTGCAGCGCGCGGATGGCGGAAGCCGTCTGCCGCTTGGCCCGCGCCTCCAGCCATTTGCCAAGCAGGACAAGCGTCAGCACCACTGCCGACGCCTCGAAGTACAGATGCGCCATGCCCTGCTGCGAGGCAAACGCCAGGTAGACGCTCAGCCCATACGCCGCCGACGTGCCCAGCGCCACCAGCAAATCCATATTGCCGGCGCGCGCTTTCAGCGCTTTCCAGCCGGCGCGATAGAAGCGCGCACCGAACACGAACTGCACCGGCGTCGCCAGCAGCAACTGCAGCCACGCCGGCAGCATCAGGTGCACGCCAAACCAGTCAGCCGCCATCGGCACCACCAGCGGCAGCGACAGCGCTGCCGCCAGGATGACGGCCAGCCCTTCAGGAATGCGCGGCGCGGTATCGGTGGCCGGCGCGGCCACTTCGCTGGCCGCATAGCCAGCCTTGCCGATGGCCTGCTGCAGGGCGGCGAAGGCCAGCGGCGAATCGGAATCGACGCGCGCAGTCTCGGTGGCCAGGTTGACGGCGGCATGCGCCACGCCCGGCACAGTGGCCAGCGCCCTTTCGACGCGGCGCACGCAGGATGCGCAACTCATGCCTTCAATACGCAGGGTTTGCTGAAACTGACTCATGGGATACTCCTCGCCTATGTTCTGGCGACCAGTATCAAGTATCCCATGATGGGAAGGTCAAGGACTTTTTAGCGCACTTCGCAGTCGACCGCGCGTTGCGGCGGGGTGCCGGCCGTGGTCTTGCCACTTTGCAAAGACGTATTGAAGGCAGGCGGCGGCGTAAATTGCATGCCGGGATTCTGGGGCAGCACTACCGGCGCTAGCACCGCCCCGGGCGTGAAACCGAACTGGCCGGCGCTGAAAGTCTGGCTGCCACCCCCATTGTTGAGATGGACCATGCCGTCCAGCACCTGCACGTACAGGCCGGGCGCCCGCATCGCCTCCGCCGCTGGCAGCTTGCCGCCTGGCGCCACCAATTCAGCCACAAACAGCGTCCCCCGGATGCCGATGGTCGCTGCCGGCGTCTTCAGTTCGAATTTCTCCTTGCTGCGCTTGCCCAGCAGGCCCGACACCGCCCGCAAGCCGCCCTTGACCAGGTTGAACTGGGCCCGGTCCGACGCCTGCTTTGCGCTGTCAAAACTGAAGTTCTCAATGGTCATCGTGCTGCCGGGCCGCAATGTGATTTCACTATTGTCGATAAAGCGCACCAGGGCATAGGTATTCTTCTCGGTCACCAGCGTATCGCCATTTTCGACCTCCGACTTGAGGGACAGGACTTTCACCGTGCCGTCGGCCTTGCGCGCCATCAGCGGTCCGCTCAACTGGATCACGCTGCCCGCCACCGGGGCCGCCAGCGCCAGCGCGGCGGTCAGCCACAACAGCACCAGCGCCAGGCCGTGGCCGGCCAGCTTAGTTGCAGTACATTTTTGCAGGGGCTTCATGCTGTTTCGCTCCGCTGTTTTTTTCCTGGGATAGTTGGTCGCTCTTGTCGGCTTTCTTGGCCTTGTCTTTCCCTTCGCCCGGCGCATCTGCCACCGAATCGGGGCCGGGAGTGGCGCTGGCGCCGGTGTCATTAATAAGCTGGATGGTCTGGTTGACCGCGGCCTGCACCGGGTTGGTGGGCTGCGCTTCCGTCGGTGGAAGCACCAGCTGGCAGCCCGGCAAAGCGGGATCGCGCTGGCACTGGTCGATCGACGTCGGCGGTGTAACCGGGGGCGTCACGATTTCGCCATTGACGCCAATGCTGCCGCCCGGCGCTTGCACCGTGCCTGGAGCATATGTGACCTGGGTACCGCCCAGCAGCGTGACGTTGCCCAGGCTGCTTTTCACCAGCGCACCGCCGGCGACCAGCAGATTGTCGCCGCCGCTGCCACTGTTGCCCGCTTCCAGCAGGATGTCACCAGAATGGGACAATACACTGCCGTAAATGCTGAGCGGGCTGTGCGCCGTCAGGCGAATATCGCCGCTGTCGCTACTCACCAGGGCGCCCGCTGCCAGCGTGGTGGGGCCGTAGTTATCAAGCGCAATCGCGCCGCCATTGCCCGGCGCCAGCTTTAACCCCAGAACCGTGAGCGGCGCCGGGGCTCCTGCGTTATTGCTGATGACAATCGGCGCAATGCCGCTGCTGGCCGAGCTTTCCGCGTCCAGTTCGGCCACGAAGGTCTGCAGCGCCGCCGCCGCGCTCCCGATGCCGGCTGCCGAGCGCGCCACCAGCCTGGCCGCCTTGATGGCCGCGCCTTCGGTCGCCAGCACACCGCCCGAGTGCAGCGTGGCGGTCCCGCCCACCTGGATGCCGTTGATGTCGTAGCCGCTGTCCGTAGTGGCATTGCCTCCCTGCAGCCGGACCACCGACAGTGCCAGCGCACTGCGGAAATCGAGCTGGCCGGCGCCGGCCACCGCTGCGAGACGGGCGACCTGGTTGCCGCCATGGTCCAGCTGCACGCTGCCGCCCGATTCAATGCCCAGCTCCTGTACCTTCAAGCCGGCTGCCGCATTGGCCGTATCCTGCGTGATGCCAGCGGTGGTGATCAAGCCCAGGCGCGTGGTCAGCGGGTGCAGGTTGGCCGCACCGCCGATGTGGATGGCGCCGGCGCCAAAACCGGTGCCGGTGTCGGCACCGGTGCTGCCTGCGCTGGTCCCGGGCTTGGTGCCGGGAGCTGGCTCGCCGCTGCCGTCGTCGCGGTTGCCGATGCCCAGCGTCGCCGCGGCAATCCTGTTCAACTGGGTCAGCGACAGGCAGGCGCTGCCGCAGGCGGCGCCGATGGTGATGCTGTGGCCTGCCGTGGCCGGCGTCAGCGAGGCCATGCTGGCCGTCACGTCAGCCGTAAAGTCCATCGCGTCGGCGTTCAGGTGCACCATATCGGCCTGCAGCGGCGCCGCTACCTGCAGCAAGCCTGAACGTGCCTCCAGCTCCACCTCCCGGCCCGGCAGGCTGACTGCCCCGCCCACCTTCATGCCGCTGGCGGCTGCAATGAACAGGCGCGGCGTGGCCAGGGAGGCCAATGCGCTGCCACCCAGGTAAGTCGTCGGCGTCCCGGTCGGGCCGCTGCCGCCAAGCTCGACGGTCCCAGCGCTATCGATCCCGATCATGCTTGCCGCCATGCCGCTGCCGGCCGCTCCGCTCAGGACCACGGAACCGCCGCGCACCTTGATGCTCTGCGCGCTGACCATGGCGTTGTTGGTCAGGGTGCCGCCCGCTTCAGCCCCCAGGCCTGCCGTGGCGGGCAGCCTGACTGATCCCCGCAGCTCCACATTGTCCCGCGTCTGCAGCACCAGCGAATTGAGCATGCTGGCAGCGGTCAGATCCAGCTGGTCTGCCGTGATATTGCCGCCGCTGAACACCGGATTGCCGCTCGGGTCGAACACGAAGCCCCCGATCACCAGGTTCGGCGCGGCCAGGCGCCCCAGGTCCGCATTGCCCAGCACCAGGCCGCCGCTGTCGCTGATGGGCGTGCCGCCGACCCTGATGGCGGCGCCGCCCACGCTGGAAACGCGAATACTGTGCGCGGCAGTAGCCTGGCCCGCCAGGCTCATGGCGTTGGCCTCCAGCCCGATGTCGACTCCGCTGAGCTGGGACCCGGCTTCGCTCACCAGGCTGCCGCTGGCGGCACGCAACAGCATGGGGCCGCCGTTGACGACGGCAGTCGGGGCCAGCCGCAACGCAGCGCCCTCCAGGAAGACCGGCCTGCCATTGCCATTGACCGGGCCGGTGACCACCAACTCGTTGGCCTGCACGCGCAAGTTGCCCACGCCAGGGTTATCGACTGCGTCGGACTGGCTCAGTGCCAGCACGTCAAGCTTGCCGCCATCGACATAATTCAAGCTGCCCACGCCCTGGGCACGCAAGCTGCCCACCGCATTGCCGCTGCTGGCCAGGTTGACTTGCCCGCTGCCGTCCAGCGTCAGGCTGGCTGCGCGCAGCGGCGTGCTGGGGTCCTGGTTCAGGCTGCTCGCCTTCAGGGTTACGTTACCGGGCGTCTGCAGGCCGCCCTGGCCGTTGCCAAAGGTCAGGTTCAGGTTGCCGCTATTGGTGAAGCTGATATCGCCGGTGGCCGAGGCCGCCAGACCCATGACCTGGTTAGGACCGTTCAGCGCCACGGAACCGGCATTGATCAGCAGGACCGGCGCCGTGATCGCCCCAGCGCCGCTGACCGTGCCGCCCGTCTGCAGGTAAAGCCCGGACTTTGGTTTCAGCGCGCCGTTCACCGCAATAGCGCTGCTGGCCAGGGTCAGCATCGCATTGCCGGCATTGCTGCTCGCCAGGTCCAGCACGCCTTCCACGCTGAGC
The DNA here is from genome assembly GCA_036402315.1 of Pseudoduganella sp. GTDB lineage: Bacteria > Pseudomonadota > Gammaproteobacteria > Burkholderiales > Burkholderiaceae_D > Rugamonas. The sequence goes on from DASWTB010000134.1 coordinate 8,730, forward strand.
AGGCCGCCATGCTGGGCAAAACCGATATTCAGGTTTGGCGTAGTGATGGCTGACAGCTCCGCAGCATCGAGGCTCAGTACGCCGGGCGTGCCGTCGCTGCTTTGTCCCAGCTTGACGGCCGTGCTGGCGCCATACGGGTTGAGGAACACGCTGTTGGCGGCCTGGATCTGGGCGCCGCTGCCAATGCGCATGCTGTCGGCCTTCCAGCGCATTTCCTGCCCGGCCAGCAGGACGCCCGTGTCGACCGCGATCTCGGCCCCGCTGAGCTCGACCACGCCGCTGCCGCTCTCGATGCCGGCCGCCAGTATAACTGCGCCGCTGCCGCTCGCCGCGCCGGATGCCGCGTCATTGGCCTGCAGCCGCAGCATGCCGCCATTGGTGGTCAGCTTGCCCTTGACCAGGATATGGTTGCCGGCCTGGGCCAGCAAGCCGACGCCCGGCGCTGCGATCGCGACCGGGTCGACAAACGTGATGTCGTGCCGCGCCTGCAAGGTCACGTCGGCAGTTGCCCCGTTCAGCAGCGACGTGGCCAGCTCCGTGACCCCGGTGGACGGCCCGGACCAGAAGCTGGCGACGTCCGACAGCGTGGCCGGCACGCCCGGCGACAGTTTCACTTCGATATCGAAGGGATCGAGCAGCCACTGGCCGCGCCGGCCTTGCGGTGCGCCCGCATCGACGCGCAGGCCGCCCAGCTCCAGCTGGTGCGCAGACGTTTCCACCAGGCCGCCGTCGCCGCCCAACGCGCCGCCGCGCGCGGCAATACTGCCCTGCACGCTTGCCCTGTCATCGGCCCAGACGATGACCTTGCCGCCCTTGCCGCTGCTGCCGGCATCGGCCGCCAGCACCACGTCCTTGCCGACGTATACTTGCTGCGCATTGGGCATCCTGGGGTTGGCGCCGCGGTAGTCGCCGCCGACCAGTACGCTGCCGCCGCCATCCTCGCCGCTGGCATCGACCCGCGCATCGCCGGTCAGGCCGACCTGCGGTCCGAGCACGGCAACCTCGCCGCCGCCGCGCGCCGTGGTCCGGCTGCCGCCCTCCAGCATGGTGCGGCTGCTGGCACGCAGCAGTACCTGGCCCTGCGCGCCGCGTACCGCACTGTCGGCACTGATGCTGCCGCGCTGATTGACCAGTGCGCCGAAGATGCCGATGCGGCCGCCTTGCGCCACGACCTGCCCCAGGTTCAGGGCCTGGTCGGCCGGCGCCGACACCACCACCTGCAATGCCGGCTCGGCGCCGTCCACCAGTTGCACGCTGTGCCCGGCGGCCAGCATGACCGCGCCGCCGGGGGCATGGATAATGCCGCTGTTTTCCACTTGCGGCGCCACCAGGTAGACCTGGCCGCCCTGCGCCGTGCCGATCTGCCCCAGGTGCGCCACCTTGCCGGCCCCCGGGCCGCCGCTGAAGTGCAGGCGTCCCGCCAGGAAGTCGGCATCGGACAGCGCCAGGCTCGAGGCCACCAGCCCTTGTACGTCGATGCGCGCGCCTTGCCCGAACAGCACGCCGTTCGGGTTGAGCAGGTAGACCTGGCCGTTCGACTGCAAACTGCCCAGGATGCGGCTGGGGTCCTGCCCGGTGATCCGGTTCAGCACCTTGCTGGCCGCGTCCTGCTGCACGAAGCGCGTGACTTCGTCGGCGCCAATTGAAAAGCTGCGCCAGTTGATGATGGTGTTGGGCGTATTCGCCACGGTAAACACCTTGCCCTGCTGGCTGAAGCTGGCCTGGCCGGCCGCCACCTGGGGCGCCACCGGATTGGCTTGCGCGCCGCCAAAGCAGGCGGCAAGCGCCAGGCCAAGCAGTGTGCGCTTCAATTTGCTGTGCTTGCTGTAGTCCATGTCGATGTCCTCAATAGGCAAGGCCGAGCCGCAGGTGCAGCCTGCCGCTGCCGTCGCGCCCGGTGGGGCCGCCTTGCTCCACGTGCCCGTAATCGAGTTGCAGGTTGGCCTGGCTGCCCAGCAGCACGCGCAAGCCCAGACCGGAACTTGCCACCGAAGCCGACGTCAGTTCGCCCGGCAGCGCATCATTGCGCTGCACGTGGGCGCGGTCATGAAAAGCCAGCAAGCGGCATTGCCAGCGCTCGTTGCACAGGTTGGGCGTGTACAGCTCCAGGTTGAGGCCAGCCCCCTTGTCGTTGGCGATTTCACGCTCGGGCAGGCCGCGCACCGAGGCGCCGCCTCCCGCGCCGAACTGCTCGCCAGGCACCAGCGCATCCGGGCTGTACTGCGCATTGGCGATGGCGCGCCACTGCCAGTCGCCAGGCAGCAGGCGGCTGATGCTGGCCCCCGCGCGCACGATGGTGTAATCGTCCGGCGCCCCGGCACGCGCCCGTGTGAAGTCATCCTGCCGGCCGCGCTTGCCGCCCGGGACATTGCGCAGCAGCGTCAGCGACAGCCCGCCGTCGCCGCGCGCAGCGCTCCAGCTGCCCAGGTAGCCCACGCTCACCGGCCGCACCGTGACATTGTTGCCAAGCTCCTGGCCGAGCAGCACCACGCTGTTGCGGAAAGCCTTCGATTCGGCGCCGAACAGCAGCTTGCCTTCATAGCCGGGATGGCGCGCCAGGTAATGGCTATAGCGCGCGCCAAACACCGCGCCCTGGCCGCTGACCGCCACACTGAAGGCGCCGACCGCCACCGCGCCGGAATCGACATTCGAGTAGCTGGCGTAGAAATCCAGCGTGTCGCCCAGCGCGTAGAGCGGGATGTGGTAGCCCAGTCCATACACCTTGACCCGCCCCGGCTCCTCGGCCGAAGTGGTGTACTGCAGGCTCGCCAGGTGGTCGCGACCGAACAGGTTGGCGTGCTGCAGCACCGCCCCAACGCGGGCGCGGCCGGTCTGCTCGGTGCCGCTGTTGTCGGCATTGAGCATGGCCTTCCACTGCCGTTCATCGGCCACCTCGAGCAAGGCGTCGACCTCGTCTTCGCGGCTGCCGCTCTGCAGCTTCATGGTGAGCTGGCGTGCCGGGTGTTCATTGGCCAGGGTCAGCGCTGCCGAGATGTCCTCAAGGTTCGGCACCTCGCCTTCGCGCAGTGGCGGCAGCGCGCGCCGCACATTGGCTTCGTCCACATGGCGCTGGCCGTGTACCTGGACCTGGCCGATGCGCGTCTGCACCACCTGCAAGCGCACCGACCCGCGCGCCAGTTCCTGTTCCGGCAGCGTGACGGCGACCAGCCGGTAACCGGCCGCCTGGTACGCGGCCGTCAGCGCCTCCAGCGCCTGCTGCACGTCGCCGAAATCGCGCCCGCGGCCAGTATACGGCGCCAGCACCCGCGCGACCTGTTCCGCTGGCAGCAAGGTGTTGCCCTGCACATCGTAGCGCACGATATCGAAGCGCACGATGCCGGGATCCGGCTCGGGAGCGGGCGCAGCCTGGGCTGCGCTGGCAAGCGAGACGGCAAAGACCAGCGCAAGGCGTCGTTTGATTTTTTTCATGTCGAGGAAAGGGGTGGCAGCGCGCCGCAGGCGCGGAGGCTTGCAAATACCAAGGAAGTTCGGAAGACGCGGGAAAGGTGATGCTTCGGGTTTGCGATCGGCTTTTGCCAGCTCACCATGCATAGCCGTAACGCAGCGTCACCCGGCTGCGTGCGTCATCCGGCATGATGTCCGAACGCACCACACGGCCAAGATCAAGCTGCATGCTGGAATTCTTGTCGATCTTCAGGCGCACGCCGATGCCGGCGCTGCCCACGTTGCGGGTACGCAGCTGGCCATTCGAGGCGCGGTTGTAGCGCAGTGCATTGCGGTCGTAATACAGCAGCGCACGGCAATGGCTGCCGACGCCCTGGCAAATGTCCGGGGAATACAGCTCGACGTTGCTGCCCAGGCCGCCATCCCGCAGCGTATCGCGGTTTGCCATCAGGCGCAGGGCCGTGGACGCGGCCGGCGCCAGGCGATCCGGCAGCGAAACCTCGCCAGGGGTGTAGTGGGTGTTGACGCTGGCGCGCACCATCCAGTCGCGCGGCAAGGTCTGCGTCAGCGTGGCCGCCAGGCGCGTGGTCGGGGTGGTGCCGGGCAGGCCGGGCAGGTTCGACTGCGGATAGGCGGTGGCGGAAAAATCGAGGGAGGGCGCGCTCCTGTCGCGCTCCCGGTCACGGTCGTGGCTGGGCGGCGCGGCAAGCGCTCCGGTGCAGGCGGCAAGGGCCAGGATCGGCACAAGGCTAGGCTTCATGATTCTTCTCCCGGGCATGCGGCTGCCTGACAAAGGAGCAACTCTTGTTACCTTCAGTGTAGGACAGAAATAGCCGAACCACAGCTTCATTCTACGCCTGCGCGCGGGCGCGCACCGTTGAGTGTTGCTTATTTGCTGTCGAACGTTGTGACGCCGTCCCAGCCCGGCCCCGGGGGCTGGTTCTGGTAGTGGGCGATGCGTTCCAGGTAGAGCGTGTACAGGGTATTTTGCGGCGCTGCAGCAGCCAGCGCCGCCAGCAAGTCGCGTGCCGCTTGCCATTGCTGCGCACGCACCAGGGCCAGCGCCTGCTGCCATTGCTGCAGCGCGGCTTGTTCCGCCGCAGCGAGCCCGTGTTGCGGTCCCAGCGGTTCGAAAATGGCGACCGGCTCCAGCTTGCCCTTGACCCGCACCAGGTCCAGTTCGCGCCAGGCAAATCCGGGCGCCGCTGCCCGCGTCGCGGCACCCGCCACGATGCCTGCTCCGTACACCTTGGTGATGCCCTCCAGCCGGGAAGCCAGGTTGACCGCGTCGCCCATCACCGTATAGGCGCGGCGGATGCGCGATCCCATGTCGCCCACGTGCATCGGGCCGGTGTTGATGCCGATACCGATCCGCAGCGCAGGCCAGCCGCGCTGCTCGAACTCCTTGCTCAGGCGGGCTGCCGTGGCCTGCATCGCCAGTGCTGTCGCCACCGCCCTGACCGCATGGTCGGGGCAGGCCACCGGCGCGCCCCAGAATGCCATCACCGCGTCGCCGATGTATTTGTCCAGGGTGCCGCGGTGGAGGTCGCGGATCTCCTCCGACATGGCCGTCAGGTAGCGGTTGATGTATTCGCGCAGCTCCTGCGGCGGCAGGCCTTCGGCGATGGTGGTGAAGCCGCGCACGTCGACGAACATCACGCTCAGCTCGCGGCTCTCGCCTTCCATGCTGTACTGCGCCGGATTTTCCGCCATCTCGGCCACCAGCTCCGGCGCCACGTACTCGCCGAAGCGCGATACCAGTGCGCGCCCGCGCCGCACCTCGAAAAAATAGCCCCAGGCCAGGTTCAGCACGAACAGCGCCATTCCCAGCAGCAGCAAGGTGGCCAGGTTCAGCACTGCGTCATAGCGGCGGTACAGCAGCAAGTTCAAGGCCACCGTGCCGGCCAGCGCCGCCAGCGTCAGCAGGATGCCCCAGGCGGGCGCCAGCACCGGCAACGCCAGCGCCAGCACGCACCCCAGCACCAGCGCCTGCAGCACTTCGATCTGCGTCGCCACGTCGGGCCGCTGCTTGAAGCTGTCGTCCAGGATCGACTTCACCAGGTTGGCGTGGATTTCCACGCCCGGATATTCGGCGTTGACCGGGGTCGCGCGCAAATCGTTCAGGCCCGGCGCGCTGGTGCCGACCAGCACAATGGTCCCGGCCAGCAGCTCGGGCCTGGCGCGGCCGGCCAGCACGTCGGCCGCCGCCACATAGCGAAAGGCGCCCCCTGCCGGACCGCCGCGTCCGCGGAATTGCACGGTATTGGCCAAGCCTTCGCCGACCGGGATGCGCAACTGCCCTTCGCGGTGGAACAGGGCAATGGCATCCAGTCCGCCGGCCTGGCGCTCGGCCGCGCTCAGCGTATCGACGCTGCCCTGCCACAACGGCGCGATGGCGCGCCCGCCCAGCGCCGCCGATACCGTGGCCAGCGCCAGCGTCGGGTAATAGCCCTCGCCGATGCGCTGCAGCAGGGCCGAAGAACGGACCAGGCCATCGCTGTCGACCAGCGCGGTGAAGATGCCGGCGCCCGCCGCCGCGGCCTGCAGGCGCGCGATATTGGCTTCATAGCCTTGCGCCGTGTAGGCGTCCAGCGTGCGCCCATTCAGGCTCTCGACCGTGAAAGCCGGCGGCGGCAGCACGCCCTTGCGCTGGCTGCCCGACAGGCTGTAGCCCAGCACCACCGGCTGGCCGCGCATGGCCGCCGCCAGCCGGCCGTCGTAATCGAGCTGCGCTTGCAGCCCGGCCAAGGCGCGCGCCAGTCCCGGCACCTGGCGCAATTCGCCCTGCACCAGCTGTTCCAGCACGCCGTAGCCGGAACTGGTATCGGGTTCGGGAAAGGAAATGTCGAAGCCGACTGCCGCCACCTGGTAAGGGCCGGTCAGTTGTTCCACCAGGCGCGCCACCTTGTCGCGGCTCCAGGGAAAGCGCCCCACTTCCGCCAGGCTGCGCTCGTCGATGTCGACGATGACGATGCGCGGGTCCAGCTCGGGCGCTTCCAGCCGCATGCGCAAGCCGGCGAAAAAGCTGTCCATGCGCGCCAGCGATTCGGAGGGCAGCAATTGCACCAGCTGCAGCACCGCCAGCGCCGTGAGCAGCAAGCCCAGCAGCCAGCGCGCACCATAGCGTTGCAGCAGCCGGCGCATCACGGCGTGTACCCTGGGATGCGCGACTCGTCGACCGCATCGACCTGGCGCGGGTCCATGTACTGCCGTGCGAATTCCAGGTAAACCTTGCGGCGGATGAAGATGTCGAACAGGTCCGGATCGATATGCCCGTTCAGGCTGAAGTTGCCGAGGATGTGCAGCGATTCGGACAGCATCTTGCCCTTCTTGTAGGGCCGGTCGCGCGCAGTCAGGGCCTCGAAGATGTCGGCAATCGCCATCACGCGCGCCGGCACCGACATCTGCTCGCGCAGCAGGCCGCGCGGATAGCCCTTGCCGTCCATCCGCTCATGGTGGCCGCCGGCGTATTCCGGCACATGCTGCAGGTGCTGCGGCCAGGGCAGCGATTCGAGCATGCGCACCGTGACCACGATATGGTTGTTGATCACCTTGCGTTCGGCGGCAGTCAGGGTGCCGGAACGGATGGTCAGGTTTTCCACCTCCTCTTCGCTCAGCAGGGGCTGCTCCAGCCCGTCCGGGCCGCGCCAGCGGCGCCGTGCGATCTGGCGCACGCGCTGCTGCGCTTCAGGCGCCATGGTCTCGCCGCCGATGTTGGCCTGGCGCAGGAACTCCCGCTCCGCCCGCAGCTCCTCCATTTCCGCTGCCAGTGCCGCCTGCAGCGCCGGGCCGTCGCCGCCATCGAGCCGGGCCCGCAGTACGCGCACTTCGGCGTCGCGCAGCAGCACTTCGAAGCGCGTATCGAGCAGGCCGATACGGTCGTAGATGGTCTGCAGCTTGGTAGCCTTGTCCACCACGTGCACCGGCGTGGTGATCTTGCCGCAATCGTGCAGCAGCCCGGCCAGCCAGAGCTGCTTGCGCTCGCCCTCCGGCAAATGGAAGCCGGCCAGCGGCCCGCTGTCGGCGGCATGCGCCGCGTCGGCCAGCATCATGGTCAGCACCGGCACCAGCTGGCAATGCCGGCCCGTATAGGGCGATTTCTCGTCGATGCCGATGTTGATCAGGTTGACCAGTGCTTCCAGCAGTTGTTCGAGCTGGGCCACCAGCTGCTGCTTGGTCAGCGCCACTGCGGCCTGCGCCGCCAGCGCCTCGATGAAGCGCTGGTCGGTGGCACCGAACACGCCTTGCGCATTGCCCGCATTGACCAGCTGCAGCACGCCCAGCAGCTGCCCCTCATGGTCGCGCATCGGCACCGTCAGGATCGAGCGCGTGCGGTAGCCGAAGCGCTGGTCGAACTGGCGCATGCCGGAAAAATTGAATTCGCTGGCCTGGTAGACATCGTCGATGTTCACGGCGCGGCCCTGGTTGGCCGCATACGCCGCCACGGAATCGAGCTTGGGTCCGCCGGCTGCGTCGACCAGCGGCACCGGCGCGATGTCGACGGCCGTTCCGCCGCTGCCGCCCAGGCGCAGGCCCAGCGTATCGTTGACGCTGATATGAAACAGCAGTTTGCTGCGCGAGGCATCGGGGCGGTACAGGGTGCCGCCGTCGGCATGGGTCAGCTGCTTGGCCGCCAGCAGGATGCGCTCGAGCAGTACCCCGGTATCCTGGCCGTCGCCCAAGGCGACGCTCAGTTCGGTGAGCTGTTCCAGCCGCGCAGCAAGCTGGGTCGGGGTCAGGTCTTCCATGCTTGAAGTGTATCCCTGCCGCGCCAGCACACACAAGAATCTGCCTCTGGCTGGCCAAAAAACGCTATCATCATTCTTGCCAATTCGACCAGCTTATTAATAAGCAATCAATCACACCACCAGGGGCCGTTAATGAAATTCAAGTTCTGGGGGGTACGCGGTTCCATCCCTTCCCCGGGGCCGCGTACCGTACGCTACGGCGGCAACACCACCTGCATTGAAGTGCGCAGCGACGACGGCACCCTGATCGTGCTGGATGCCGGCACCGGTCTGTTCCCGCTGGCGCAAGCCCTGCTGGCGGCCCCCCATCGTCCCATCGAAGCCAACCTGTTCATCAGCCACAGCCACTGGGACCATATTCACGGCCTGCCCTTCTTCTCGCCCTTGTTCGTGAAGGGCAGCCGGGTGCGCGTGCACGGCGCCGGCGATCCCGCGACCGGCAAGGGCATCGAGCATGTGATGGGGATACAGCTTCAATACAGCTACTTTCCGGTCGGCGAAGCGCAGATGGACGCCACCATCGAATACCGCACCCTGGCGCCCGGCGAGGCGGTCGATGTCGGCGATGCCCGAATACGCCACGTGCTGATGAACCACCCGGTCGCCGATCTTGGCTACCGCATCGACTGCAACGGCAAGTCGCTGTTCTTTACCGGCGACCATGAGCCCCCCGCCGATGCCGGGCACGCAGCCGCTATCGATGCCCTGGTGCGGGGTGTCGATGTGCTGGTGGCCGACTGCTCTTACACGCGCGACGAATACCCGGCCAAGGCTGGCTGGGGCCACGGCACTTTCGATAGCGCCCTGGCGCTGGCGCTGCGCTGCGGCGTGCGCAGCCTGTACTGCACCCACCATGAACCGACCCGCAGCGACGACGAGCTGGAAGCGGTGTTCGCCGAAGTGACGGCGCGCCATGCCGGGCAACTGGGCGGCCTGCAAGTGTTCCTCGCCTACGAGGGGCTGGAAGTCAACCTATGAGCAAACAATGAGCGAATACGATCAACAGCCCTCGTCCGGCGCCGAGACGGAACGCCGCCTGGCCTTCTTCCGCAAGCTGCAGGCTGTCACCACCAAGATTCACGCCACCAGCAACCTTGACGAGATCATGCTCGACCTGGGCATGGAATTTTGCGACCTGTTCGAGTGCGACCGATTCACGCTGTATGCGATGGACCACGAGAAGAACTACATCGTGTCGAAGGTGAAAACGGGCATGACCAGCTTCCGCGACCTGAAGCTGGCGCTTAACCCTTCCAGCATCGCCGGCTATGTGGCCATGACGCGCCAGACCCTGAATATCCGCGACGTCTATGACGCCGGCGAGCTGCGCAGCATTTCGCCCGAGCTGCATTTCCAGCAGGGCGTGGACCAGCGCACCGGCTACCGCACGCGCCAGATGCTGGTGGCGCCGCTGGTGTCGCTGACGCACGATCGCCTGCTGGGCGTGGTCCAGTTCATCAACACGCGCAGCGGCGAAGCTTTCTCCTCGATCGCGCTGGAAGGCGTGCGCCAGTTGGGCGACACCCTTGCCGTGGCCTTCAGCCAGCGCCTGCGACCGAATCCGCTGCCGCGCACCCGCTACGATGCGCTGGTGGCCGACAGCGTGCTGTCGGCCCAGGAGCTGGAACAGGCCCTGCGCACCGCGCGCGAAAAGGAAACCGATGTCGAGGCCGTGCTGGTGCAGGACTTCCACGTCAAGCCCGCCGTGCTCGGCGCCGCGCTGGCCAAGTACTACACCATTCCGTACGAGCCGGCGCGCCCGGACCGGGTGCGCCCGGCCGACCTGTTGAAAAAACTGCCGCAGCAATACCTGGAGGAGTCGGGCTGGCTGCCGCTGGAAGAAAACCGCGATGGCCTGCTGGTGCTGACCATCGATCCCGACCGCGTCACGCAGTCGCACATCGTCAACCAGGTGTTCCCGCGCATGCACGTCAACTACCGCGTCACCACGCGCGCGGAATTTGCCCAGACCCTGGCGCAATTCTACGGCGCGGGCGGGTCTGCCAGCGTGGACGAGCTGCTGTCTGGCATGAGCGCCGATGGCGATGACGAAGCCGATGCGCCGCAGGAAGTGTCGGAAGCGGTGGAAAACGAACTGGTCAAACTGCTCAACAAAATCATCATCGATGCCCACCGCCAGGGCGTGTCGGACATCCACATCGAACCTTTGCCGGGCAAGGGCAAGACCGGCATCCGCTTCCGCAAGGATGGCGTGCTGGTGCCCTACATCGAGGTTCCCGCCGCCTTCCGCGCCGCCATGGTGGCGCGCATCAAGATCATGTGCGACCTCGATATTTCCGAGCGCCGCAAGCCGCAAGACGGCAAGATCAAGTTCAAGAAATACGGCCCGCTCGACATTGAACTGCGCGTGGCCACCATTCCTTCCGCCGGCGGCGTGGAAGACGTGGTGATGCGCATCCTCGCGGCCGGCGAGCCGATCCCGCTCGACAAGCTGGGCGTGCTGCCGGCCAACCTGGACCGCTTGCGCGCCACGGTGGAAAAACCGTATGGCCTGTTCTTCGTCTGCGGCCCGACCGGCTCGGGCAAGACCACGACGCTGCACTCGGTGCTGAATTACCTGAACACGCCGGAGACCAAGATCTGGACTGCCGAAGATCCGGTGGAAATCACGCAGAAAGGCTTGCGCCAGGTGCAGGTCAACCGCAAGGCGGGACTGGAATTCTCGACCGTGATGCGGGCCTTCCTGCGCGCCGACCCGGACATCATCATGGTCGGCGAGATGCGCGACAAGGAAACCGTGAGCATGGGGATCGAAGCCTCACTGACCGGCCACCTGGTATTTTCCACCCTGCACACCAACAGCGCCCCGGAATCCGTGGTGCGCCTGCTGGACATGGGCATGGATCCGTTCAATTTCGCCGACGCCCTGCTCGGCATCCTGGCCCAGCGCCTGGCCAAACGCCTGTGCGGCAACTGCAAGGAAGCCTACCATCCCGGCGAGGCGGAACTGGACCTGCTGCTTTCGGAGTATTGCGAAGAACTGCAGAACACCAGCGCCTTCCAGCACAACGCACTGGCCGCGCGCCAGAACGTGGTGGCCGGCTGGCGCGAACGCTACGCCGACGCCGAGGGCCGCTTCAAGCTGTACCGCCCGGTCGGCTGCGAGCAATGCAACAAGGGCTACCGGGGCCGCGTTGGCCTGCACGAGCTGATGATCGGCACCGACCGCATCAAGGCGCTGCTGCAGGAACACGCACGCGTCGCCCAACTGCTGGCCGCCGCACTGGAGGATGGCATGCTGACGCTGAAAATGGACGGGATCGAAAAGGTCCTGCTGGGGATTACCGATATCAAGGCCGTACGCCAGGTGTGCATCAAATGATTTCCCATACTTTCCTCGGCGTTGGCGACTTCGCGCGCGCCTATCGCTTCCACGCCGCCGTGATGGCGGCGCTCGGGCACGCGCTGCGCTTCAGCGATGCCGGCAAACCCTGGGCCGCTTGGCAGCCCGCCGGCGGCGGCCGTCCCCTGTTCATTATCGGGCGCCCCTACAACGGCGAAGCTGCCGCGCCGGGCAACGGGCCGATGATCGCTCTGCTGGCCCATTCGCGCGCGGCAGTCGACGCCGCGCACGCCGCGGCGCTGGCCAATGGCGGCAGCTGCGAAGGCCCGCCGGGCCTGCGCCCGCAATATCACGCCAACTACTACGGCGCCTACTTCCGCGACCCGGACGGCAACAAGATCGGCGTCTGCTGCCACGACCCGGCTTGAAGCGTCTTCTCGAAACACGCTGCAGCCGGGTTGCCGGCATAACGGCCGAAGTTCTCGATGCGCCGGTAGCCGTGCGCCAGGTAGAACTGCACGGCACGCGTGTTCACCAGCCGCGTTTCCAGTCGCAGCGCACGGTAACCGATCCGGCGCGCTTCGTCCTCCAGCCATGCCAGCACGGCACTGCCGATGCCTTTGCTGCCGGGACGCGCATACATGCGCTTGATTTCCGCCACGCTGTCGCCCATTGGCCGCAGCGCACCACATCCCAGCGCCCTGCCCTGCGCATCGCGCGCCACCGCGAAACGGCCTGCTGCGCCGCGCACATCTTCCGCGCTGAACAAGGTGCGGCCGCTTTCGCCTGTCAGCGACTGCAGCGTGCCGTCCAGTTCCGCCATCAGCGCGACCGAATCCGGCGCGCCCGGATCGGCTGCCGTTACGCGCGGCAGAAGCTTGTACATGAAAGTGGTCGCGCCCAGGCGGCCATCCGGCATCGTAGCGAATTGCGGGATTTCGCCACAGCGTTCGTAGCCAAGCTTCAGGTACATGCCCTCGGCCGGCTCGCCGGTGCAGGTATCGAGCACCAGCAGTGTGCGGCCCAGTGTGCGCGCGACGGCTTCGGCGTGCCGGATCAGCGCCTGCGCCAGGCCTTGGCGGCGCGCGCGCGGGTGCACCAGCATCTTCGACAGTTCGGCGCGATGGCGGCCATTCGGCATGCCGGCCAGCACCAGTTGCAGCGTGCCGTCGATATGCCCGTCGCCGCCACGCACGACAAACAGGCGCCGTTCGCCGCGCTCCACTGCGCCTTGCAGGCCAAGCCAGAATGCCCGCGTCTCTTCGTGCGGGCATGGCAGCTCGAAACCGACACTGGCGCCGGCCAGCACGCAGGCGCGCAGCACTTCCGCCAGCTGGTCGGCATGCGCCAGCAGCCCGCCGCCATCCAGTTCCTCTATGGTTCGCATATCGCAATCAGGTAATGGGCCTCGCCGGGGCCGGGACAGGAAAAGCGCGTCGCGCCGTACAGGTGAAAGCGCAGGCAATCGCCCGGCTGCAGGCGATGCGTAACGCCGTCGATGCTGTAATCGAGCTCGCCGGACAGCATCCACATATGCTGCTCCAGGCCGCGCACCGGCGGCTGCGCGTAATCGATCACGGCGCCGGGCGGCAAGCGCCCTTCAATCATCTCCGCCTTGAAGCCGCGCGCCGGCGGCGACACCATGCGCCGCACGAAACCGCTAGCCGGGTCGTGCCACTCGGCCTGCTCGGCGCGGCGGATCAACTGCACCGGCGCCTGCTCCACTTCCGCGATCAGGCGCGACATCGGCATGGCGTAGACAGCACACAGCTTGCCCAGCATCTCTGCCGTCGGGCTGGTTTCGCCGCGCTCCAGGCGCGACAAGGTGGCGCGGCTGGTGCCGCTTTGCGCCGCCAGTTCTTCCAGCGACAGCTCGCGCTCCTCGCGCAAGGCTGCCAGCCGCCGCACCAGGCGCTCTTCAAATGAATTTCCCATAACAGAGAAGATATCTCAAATATGAGACGCACGCAACGAAAAAAAACCCGGCCGCAGCCGGGTCTTCGCATTACATGATGTGCTGGCCAACCCACCACGCCACCGCCGCGATAAAGGCGGAAGCAGGAATGGTGAAGATCCAGGCCCACACGATATTGCCCGCCACACCCCAGCGCACGGCCGACATCTTCTGTGCCGAACCGACACCGACGATGGCGCCGGTGATGGTGTGGGTGGTGGAAACCGGCACGCCCCAGAAGGAGGCCATCAGCAGGGTGATTGCACCGCCGGTTTCGGCGCAGAAGCCACCCACCGGTTTCAGCTTGGTGATCTTCTGGCCCATGGTCTTGACGATACGCCAGCCGCCGAACAGCGTGCCGAACGAAATCGCGCCATAGCAGGACACGATGACCCAGGTCGGCGGCGCGGCGTCGCCGGAAGCCACGTGGCCGGAAGCGATCAGCAGCATCCAGATGATGCCCATTGTCTTTTGCGCGTCGTTGCCGCCGTGGCCCAGCGAGTAGCCGGCTGCCGACGCAAGCTGCAGGCGGCGGAACCAGCCGTCCACCTTGCGCGGGGTCGATTTGACGAACACCCAGGACACGATCAGCATGATCACGGAACCGAGCACGAAGCCCAGCAGCGGCGCCACGACGATGAAGGTCACGGTCTTGATCAAGCCGCCGGAGATCAGCGCACCGGTACCGGACTTGGCCACCGCCGCGCCCACCAGGCCGCCGATCAGGGCGTGCGAGGACGAGGAAGGAATACCGTAGTACCAGGTGATCACGTTCCAGACAATGGCCCCTATCAGGGCTCCGAAGATCACGTAATGGTCGATCACCGAGGGCTCGATGGTTCCCTTGCCGATCGTGGTCGCCACTTTCAGGCCGACCACGAAGATCGCGACGAAGTTGAAGAAGGCAGCCATCATCACTGCGGATTGCGGTTTCAGCACGCCGGTGGATACCACCGTGGCGATCGCATTCGCGGCGTCGTGGAAGCCGTTCATGAAGTCGAACACCAGTGCGAGGAAGATCAGTGCCCCCAGCGCCCAGATGCTAATTTCGAGGTTGCTCATGAAATAGTCTTTTTATTATGCGTTTTCAACGATGATGCCTTCGATGATGTTGGCAACATCTTCGCAGCGGTCGGTGACGGTTTCCAGGATCTCGTAGATGGCCTTCATCTTGATCAGGTTGCGCACGTCCGGCTCGTCGCGGAACAGCTTGGACATGGCGGCGCGCATCACGTGGTCGGCGTCCGATTCCAGGCGGTCGATTTCTTCGCAGATGCCGACGATCTTGGAGGCGTTGTCCATGTTCGACAGCAGGGCCACGGCATCCTTCACCTTTTCGGTGCAAGCCAGGACCAGTTCGGCCAGGCGCTTGGCTTCCGGGGTGACGGAATGCAGGTCGTACAGCGACACGGTCTGGGCGGCGTCCTCCATCAGGTCCAGGATGTCGTCCATCTTGGTGATCAGCTTGTGGATGTCGTCGCGGTCCAGCGGCGTGATGAAGGTCTTGTGCAGCAGGTCTACCGCCTGGTAGGTGATCTTGTCAGCCTGTTTTTCGATGCTTTCGATGGCGTGGACACGGTTTTCCAGGTCGTCGAAGTTGGCCATCAGGCCCAGCATTTCTTTGGCGCCCTTCACGCAAAGTTCGGCATGCTGGTTAAACATGTCAAAGAATTTGCCCTCCGTGGGCATCAAGCGTCCAAACATTTTTTGTTCTCCGTTGGTTGATTCGTAGATACTGCAGCAAAGCCACCCAGCGTGGCCCGCCTGGTAATCAGTCGCCTTGGTAGATCGACAGGTTACCGGTGTAATTGCCAAACTTGGTGTACGCACCGATCCAGGTCAGGCGCACCGCACCGATTGGACCGTTACGCTGCTTGCCGATAATGATCTCGGCGGTACCTTTATCGGGCGAGTCCGGGTTATAGACTTCGTCGCGATACAGGAAAATGATCACGTCCGCGTCCTGCTCGATAGCGCCGGATTCGCGCAGGTCGGACATGACGGGACGTTT
>DASWTB010000135.1:0-9759 GCA_036402315.1 Pseudoduganella sp.
ACTATACCGGCTATGGCGGTCAGCCTCGAAGGGGACTCCCATATGACTCGGACATGGTAATCGGCCTGCCCACCTTCACGCTCAATGCCGCACGGCGGCTGTTCTTCATGGAGATCTATAGCGCGGCCGAGGCGATGGATCTGGAGGCTTTCCCCGAGCCAAAGCTGGCCAACGTCACGGTGATGGCTGGTGTGGAAACGGTGGGCCTCTATGACCTTCAGGCGGCGATTGTCTACCTGAACGCCAACCCGAAGAAGACGGTGTGGGTGTACACCATGGACGCCCCCAACTACCCGAAGGGCGAGCAGACCAATGAAAACTCGGTGCTGCTGATCCTGGGCCATCCCAGCGCGGATTGGGGCTATGCGCCGCTGGCGGCGTTGTACACCCCGCGGCAGCACGAGGGCGGCATCGGAGCGAAGGCAGCTGTCCCTGGCGGCGCGTGGCAAGGCCTATTGCAAGCCGTGCAAGCGCAAGCACCGCAGGACCATCCGGTTGACCGGGTGTACCACGACATGGACCGGCGTGCGCCCAATGTGACTACGGCACTCGCCCCGCTGCGCGCGGCGGTACATCAGCAGTGGCCGGACCTGGACCAGTTGAAAGACTTCCGCAGCGTCTCGGAACATATGGTGGGCCCGGCTCGCGCGGCCAGCGCGGGGCTGAACATTGCCTATGCGGTCGCGTATGCGGACCAGACCGGGCATAGCGCAGTCGTCACCAGCGTGGCGGATCCCAGCGATGCGTGGACATTGCTCGTGGCGCCGCCGCCAGGGTGGACCCGGCGCGAACTGCCCAAGGAATGGCCGCGGGCGCGGGGCAGGACCACTGCCTATTACCCGTGGTTCGGCAAGCAGACGGCCGCGCGTTAAGCAGATGAAGGTCGTGGTCAATCAAATGAACACCTCGTGCCAAAGGCCACCAACAAGGAGAAGCGCCTGCCATGATGAATCCCATTCGGCACACTACGGTCGTTGTTGCTGCGACTACCTGCCTGCTGGCTGCTCTTGCCAGGGCAGATATCACGCCTGGCCAACTGACTGAACTGCAAAGCCAGGTAGCGATGCAACAAGCGATGGCGATGGCCACCATGATTGCCATTATCGAAGGCTGCGCCCAGACCTATCCAGCGCTGCGTCCGGCGGTCCACGGAGCATATGTCGAGCTCGGAGTGGACCGTGGGGAGGACAGGTTTTCCAAGGCGATCGGCGCGTGCGTGGATAAGGGCAGCGCACCGAAAGAGAGTGAGTGCGATGGTGTTGTTCGGCTGGCCGGGCCACCACAAAACCATCGGGGCCTGCAATCCTTCTTTGATGCGGCAAGCCAGACCTCCGCCGGGAAGATGATTGCGTCATGCAAGTGATTACGGCGCAGGCGAAGTTCGCGCCTGCCATTGCGGTTATTACGTCCATTACCTGGGAGCAAAGAAATCAATGGCAGATTCCATTGTTGTGATTGGCGATGGCCACACGCATGGTGGCTTCGTTCTGGCTGGCTCGCCCAGCCACAAGATCAATGGCCGCCCCATCGCACGCATGGGGGATGCCGTCAGTTGTCCCTTGCACGGGATAAGCCGAATTTCGCAGGTAAGGGGCCTGTACAAGGTTGATGGCGTGCCGGGTGCGGCCAGCGGTGATATGACGGAATGCGGTGCGGTGTTGATTGGCTCGGTGTCGGCGCGGGTGGGCTCATGAATCGCAAGGCGTTTTTGACAGGGTACAGGACGGCGAGAACCGTGTTGCTGCTTGGCCTGATCGCGGCATCGGCCCTCGGCTCGGCATGTTCCAGCGCGCCCGCGCAGCGCGAGCAGATGAAGCTGGACCTGGCCGTAACCGCCAAAGACACCGTCAACCCTGACGACAAGGGCAGGCCATCTCCAGTCCTGGTTCGCGTCTATGAACTCAAGACCGCCAGCGCCTTTGAAAATGCGGACTACCACTCGCTGGAAAACGCGGACAAGACACGGCTGATGCAGGATCTGTTGGCACGCGACGAGTTCATCCTGCGTCCGGGCGAGTCGCATGAGATCGAGCGCAAGCTGAATGCGGATACGCAGGCCATCGGCTTCCTGGTCGGGTACCGGGAGCTGGGCAAAGCCACCTGGAGATCCGTCTACAAACTGCCGCCAGCCCCTGAAGCTGCGTGGTATCGCATGGCAATGCCGGCACGCAAGGTCAAGCTGCAAGTCTCGTTGGACCAGCAGACCACTACCATTTCCAAACCTGATTGAATCCATGAGCTGGTACAACAAGGTCGTCTGGAGCGAGGGCCTGTTCCTGCGCCCGCAACTCTTCCAGCAACAGGAGCGCTATCTGGAACACTACGCACACAAGCGTAGCGCCGCGCTCAGCCCGTTCTTCTGGGGCTTTCACCAATTCTCGATCGATGCCGAAGCGCTCTCGCTCGGCAAGCTGGTGGTAGCAAGCGCCGCCGGGATCTTCCAGGACGGCACGCCCTTTGATGCCCCTGCTCATACGGCAGTGCCGGCACCACTTGCGCTGCTGCCCGAGCACCTGAATCAGACCATCTATCTTGCGGTGCCGATTCGCACGCCAAACGCGGAAGAGATGAACTTCGGCGATGCCACGGACTCCCTGGCGCGTTACCGTGCCTTTGAGCACGAGTTGCTGGATGCCAATTCGATCGCACAGGGACCGAAGCTGGTGCAGTTGGCAGACTTGCGTCTTCGGCTATTGCCAGAGAAAGAACTTTCTGAATCCTGGCTCGGCCTGCCGTTGACAAGCGTGGCGGAAATTCGCGCCGATGGCTGTGCGCGACTGGACGCAGCACTGATTCCGCCGGTCAATGTCTACACCGCCAGCGCATTGCTTCAGACGTGGCTTACCGAGATCCACGGCCTCGTGCATCTCAGGGCCGATGCGATGGCGGAGCGTCTGTCTGCTGCCTCAATGCGGGGCGGGGATGCCGCCGAGGTATCGGAATACCTGATTCTCCAATTGCTGAACCGGTATGAGCCGATTCTGACCCACCTGCTGCATGCCAAGGCCGCGTCGCCAGAGGTGTTGTACATGCACCTGGCGGCGTTGTCCGGGGAACTGTCGACGTTCGTGCGCACCCAGACCCGTCGTCCGGCGGGGCATGCGGCCTATCGGCACGATGCGCCGCATCTTTGCCTGAAGCCATTGGTAGACGATCTGCGCTTGCTGCTCAATGTGGTGCTGGAGCGCGCCGCGCAGCGGATTGACATCACGGAGCAGTCTCACGGGATTCGGCTGGCAGTGCTGGATCCGAGCGAGATCGGCCGCTTCCCGACCTTTGTGCTGGCAGTCACTGCGCAGATTCCCGCGGATCTGTTGCAGCAGCAGTTCCCGGCCCAGACCAAGGTGGGGCCATCCGGGCGGCTGGCGGAACTGGTTCGCTCCCATCTTCCTGGCATTCCGTTGCAGCCCTTGCCGGTGCCGCCCCGTCAGATCCCGTTCAATGCTGGCCATGTCTATTTTGAGCTGTCGCAGCAGCATCCCCTTTGGGATCAGGTGGCACAGTACGGCGGGCTGGCGTTGCACGTCGCGGGGACCTTCCCTGAATTGCGCATGGAACTGTGGGGAGTGCGGCAATGAGCCAGCCACTTGTGTCGAGTGAGCTTCCGCTGGAACAGCAGGCAGCCCCGCATGCCAGAACGCGAGATCGCGCAAGCCCGCGCGCCGCGGCGGAGGTGGTCAATCCGGACGGCGCCCGAAGGGCTGTTGAGCAGCGGGTTGATGAGATCCGCAGCAAGGCAAATCCGTTGCTCGCCGCGGCACGGCCGCTATTGCGGGCTCTGGCCGATATGCCGGCGTCGCTGCGACAAGACGAGGTGGCTGCGCTGAAGCGCATCCTGGTGCGGGAAGCGCAGGATTTCCAGTCGGTCTGCGATCGCGCCAATATTCGGCGCGAGCACGTTCTGGCTGCGCAGTACTGCCTGTGCACAGCACTGGATGAAGCTGCCAACGGTATGTCCTGGGGACGCCATACCTGGGCGAACAATAGCTTGCTGATCCAGCTGCACGGCGAGAACGACGGCGGCGAGAAGGTGTTCCAGTTGCTGGGACGGCTGCTGAACACCCAGTCGGAAAACATCGATGTCATCGAGGTGATCTATCACATCCTCTCACTCGGCTTTCTCGGCCGGTATGCCGGCCACGCTGATGGTCACCGTCAACTCGACGCGATCCGGCAACGCTTGCTGCACTTGATCAGCGGAACGCGTGAAAGCGTGCCGCGGGACCTGTCGCCGCACTGGCGGGGCGCGGACGCGGGGCGGCTGAGGCTGCTGCGTACGGTTCCGGTGTGGATTACGGTGTCGGTGCTGGCACTGGCAGTCTTTGGCCTGTTCTCCTGGTACAAGTACCAGCTGTTGTTCCGCACCCACGACCTCGAACAGCAGATCCTCGCCATTGGCAAGGCAACGCCACCGGAGCCGCCCAAGGCGCTGCGCCTTGCCGGGTTGCTCAAGGACGAGATCGCGCGTGGGGTCGTCGGCGTGCAGGAGGATGCGACGCGCAGCGCCATCACGTTCCGCGGGGACGACATGTTCGGCGGCGGCCGCGCGGACGTCAGCGACAAGATCCTGCCGGTGCTGGACAAGGTTGCGGCAGAGATCAGCAAGGTAAGCGGCAAGGTGACGGTGATCGGGCACAGCGACAACGTTCCCATCAAGACGGCGAAGTACCCCTCGAACCAGGCGCTGTCGGAAGAGCGCGCGGCAACCGTGGCCGAGTACCTGGCCAGCAAGGGCATCGCAAAGAACCGGCTCGAATCGATTGGCAAGGGCGATTCGCAGCCGCTTGCCGATAACAAGACGCCAGTCGGCCGGGCAAGGAATCGCCGGGTCGAGATCGTAGTCACGCAGTAACCGGGGTCAGGCATGGAATTTCTGAAACGCATTGGCGCAGTGCTGTTCTCCCGGCAGACACTGGCCTTCATTGCCGTGCTCGTGGTCGCGGCAGCCATCTGGTTTATCGGTCCGCTGCTCGGCTTCAATGGCATGCATCCGCTGGCCGGCACCGGAGCACGCGCAGCGCTCATCGTGCTGTTGCTGGCGCTGGCGCTGTTCTGGCTGCTTGGCTGGCCTATCTCCACCATCGGTGCTGCTGCCCTGTGCCTGCTGATCTGGCATGCAGGTTCGTTACTGGCCATTGGCGCCATGCATCCGCTGGAACCGGTTTCCGTCCGTATTCTGCTGATCGCGGCCATTGTCTTTGTATTTGCCGCATACCTGTTGTACCTGCTTTGGCAGCGTGCGCGCACGGACAAGACCTTTGTCGAGAGTTTGTTGAACTTTGGCAGCAAGCGCCAGGAAGTCGTGGCCAAGGAGGAAATTGCCCGGCTGAACGTGGCGGTCCAGACTGCGCTGCGGCAACTCAAGAGCATGCGTACCGGCGGCAGGGTTGCTCGCCTCTTCGAGGGCCGACGCTATCTCTACGAGCTGCCCTGGTACATGATGGTCGGCGTGCCGGGAGCCGGCAAGACGACAGCGTTGCTGAACGCCGGGCTGCAGTTCCCCATCGCCGAGCAGATGAGTGCGGCGGCGCGCGCGCGGCATGGTACCGAGCAGACGGACTGGTGGTTCACCAATGAGGCGGTGCTGATCGACACGGCCGGCCGCTATACCGCGCAGGAGTCGGGTTCGGCGACCGACCCGGCTGAATGGAGGGGCTTCCTTGGCCTGCTTCGCAAGTACCGCGCCAGGGCCCCGATCAATGGCGCGCTGGTGACGATCAGCGTGCAGGACCTGCTTCGACACTCCAACGAGCAGCGGGTGGTCGAAGCGGCAAGCATCCGCGCACGCCTGGCCGAACTGCGCGACGAGTTGGGCATCCAGTTTCCCATCTACGTGCTGGTGACCAAGCTCGACCAGCTTGCGGGCTTCGCCGATTACTTCCAGTACCTGACCGGCGAGGGACGGGCCCAGCCTTGGGGCTTCACCTTGCCAGCCATGGCGAAGCGGCGGCGGAGACAGCCCGCCGTTGATGGTTGCGCGCTGTGCCGTGAGGAGATGCGATCTCTGGTGACGCGGTTGGAGGCGGGGCTGGACGGACGGCTGTATGAGGAGTTTGATCTGAGCCGGCGCAAGGCACTCTACGCCCTGAGTGATGAGCTTGCGAGCGTAACGGAGCCGCTGGTCGCGATGCTGGAGCAGATATTCCTGGACTCGCGGTACGACGACACCGAGCGCAGCGCCATGCTGCGCGGCGTGTACTTCACCAGCGCTGCACAGACCGGCGCGGCAGTGGTAGCGGATGCCGGCACCGTCATCAGGCAGGTGCGTGGCATCGGGCCGTCCGACACCGACGCTGCCGGCGCGGCCACGGACCAGGCCACCGGCAACCGCAGCTACTTCCTGCAGGACGTCTTCAAGCGCATCATCGTGCCCGAAGCCCACCTGGTGAAGCCAAACCTGCGCTGGGAATTCCGCTTCCGCCTGTTGCGGCTGCTCGGGCATGTGCTGGCGCTGGTGGTCTTCCTGTGGCTGGCCGGGGCGCTGTATGCCAGCTTTGGCCATAACCGCAGCTATCTGGACCTGGTGCAGGAGAAAGCCAAGGCACTGGCAGCGACCGTGACGTCCTTCTACAAGAAGCCGGCACCGGATGCGATGCCCGAAGTGCTGGCGGCCGCGCGCGACCTGCCTGGCTATGCCGGCCTGAACCTGGCTGATCCGTCGGCCGACTGGCGTTATGGCCTATACAGCGTGCCGCCGGTGCTGGGCGCCGCCACCATGACCCATGCCAGGCTGCAGGACAATCTGCTGGTGCCGTACCTGGTGCGCCGGGTCGAGTCGGTGCTGTCGGCTGCGGTCAGCCAGCGCGACGCCAAGGCGACCTACGATACCCTGCGGGTCTACCTGATGCTGCACGACGCGGACAAGTTCAATGCGTCCGACGTGCGTAGCTGGGTGCAGAGCGATTGGGCCACGGGAGGCGGGGCGGACGCCTTCGGTGGCAGGGTGGCCGTACTGGAGCACCTGGACAGCCTGCTGGACGGCAAGCGTCCGGTGCAGTCACCGTACGCCAGGAACGAGGCGCTGATCCGTGCGGCGCGCGACTTCCTGGATGGCAACACCTCGACGGAGCGTGTGTACGACCGTGCCAAGGCGGCCATGACCGAGGAGGCGCCACAGGATTTCACGCTGGTGCGCGCGGTCGGTCCCCAGGCCGGCACGGTCTTCACCCGCGCCAGCGGTGAGCCGCTGGAGCGCGGCATCCCGGGCCTTTTCACCTACGCCGGCTACCATGACGTGTTTAATGCCCGCCTGCCAGAGTTCGTCGCCAGGGCCCAGGCCATCGATGCGTGGGTGATGGGGCGCGCAGAGGGGCGCGGGGCTCAAAAAAAAACGGTTGACAGTGCCGCCGGCGGGCTTGCGGGCAACGATCCGCTCACGCGCGAGATCCGCCGTCTCTACCTGAATGAATATGCTCGACATTGGGAAAAGTTCCTCGGTGACATCCGGACGGTAACGGGTAATAACCTGGCGTTTGATCTGGAAATCCTGCGCAATTTTGCCGCGCCGGATTCCCCGCTTGCACGGCTGGGCAGGGCGGCGGTTCTGGAGACCACGCTCAGCCGCCAGGTCGACCCCGAAGACAAGTCGCTTGCGGAGAAGGCGCTGTCCGCGTTGGACAAGAAGACCGGCAAGGTCAGTGCATTGAGCGTGCGCGCCGAGGCTCGCCAGGAACGTGAACTGGTCGACAACCGCTTCGCCGCGCTGCGCGAAGTGGTGACCGGCCAGGCTGACCTGTCGGCGCCGGACGCGCGCGCTACCGCCGGCAAGCCGCAACTGGATGGAATTGCCGGCATGGTCAACGCTTACTACACCAGCCTGGTCGTCGCCAACAATGCGCTCAACACCCGGAACCTGCCGCCGCCGGCGGACGCGGGGGAGCAGCTGCGCATGGAGGCGGCCAAGCTGCCCGGACCCTTTAACGCGGTGCTGGCCGACCTGGTGGTGCAGGGGGCCAGGGATGTCAACAAGGGCGTGGGCGATATCCTGATCGCGCAGATGGACGCCGTTATCGGCGAGAGCTGCCGCAGTGCCATCGACGGCAAGTATCCATTTACGCCGACATCGATGCAGGAGGTGGACCCGGAGGACTTTGCCCGGGTCTTCGGCGCAGGCGGTGTGCTGGACGATTTCTTCCAGAAGGTATTGGCGCCGCACGTCGATACCACCATCTCGCCGTGGCGCTACAAACTGGCCGCGCCCGACGTGCCACCCGTGGCCGGCCCCAGCCTGGTGCCTTTCCAGCGTGCCAGGGAGATCCGGGAAGTCTTCTTTCGGGATCCCGGGGCGAAGAAGATGGCTTGGCGGGTCGACCTGAAGGTCGTGGAGCTCGATCCCGAAATCGTCGAGCTGAACCTGGATTTTGACGGGCAGAACCAGCGTTACGTGCACGGGCCGGTTGTCCCGCTCAAGGTGACATGGCCGGGCCCCCGAGGCGGGCAAGGCGCCGAAATCACTGCCAGCCCCCGCATTCGCCCGGATACCTCAACGCTGTCTGCCAATGGCCCGTGGGCCCTGATGCGGGTGATTGCCAAGGGCAGACTCGCCGGTTCGGCTACCGCCAGCCACTTCATGGCCGAGTATGACTTCGACGGCCGCAAGGCGAAGCTCGACATCAATACCGGCAGCCTCGCCAACCCCTGGACCACCGGGCTGCTGCAGGGCTTCCAGTGTCCCGGGAGATCCGGGTGATCACGGCGCCGTCGATTTTCGGCAAGTTGCCCGGGCTGGGGGATTTTGTCCGGCACAATGCCCCGCTGGACCAGGTCCAGGTATGGCGCAACTGGTTCGATTGCCGGAATGGCGATTTCCCGGCGAGGGCGGCGCCGCAGGCCCCGGGCAGTCAGGTCCGGCACTGGCTGCACCTGACCCCGCCCAGCCTGTCAGGCCATTGCCGGTTGCGCCCGTCTGAACCCTGCCTTTTCATTCTGCGGCCGGGCGGCCTGCAGTTCCCGTGCGAGAGCAGTTACCTGCTCGGTGTCGTTGCCGCATCGCATGACCGGGTTGGTCGCCGCTATCCGCTGGTGGTCTGGCAGACCGCCAGTGCCCAATGGGCCGGCCATATCCTGGCCGCGCCCGCACAATGGCTTACCGAGCTGGCGCAGGTCGTACACGACCACACGCGCCAGGCGGACCGAACCAGCCTGGCCGCGGCAGTCGACGCGCTCTGGGCTCGCCACCGGCCCGGCTGGCGCGATCGTATCCAGCTTTCGCTCAAGCGCCTGTCGGCTGCGTCCCGCCTTGCCGGCGCGCGCGAAGCGCCGGACTGCAGCGTCGTTGGGCCCAGGTCAATGCGCGACGACTGGCCCGCTGGCCTGTTGTGTCGTGGCAGCCTCGGCAGCGTTTGGCAGTCCGCTGCCCGCTGCGCTTTCGAGATTGACGGCGTGCCTTCCATTCGACGGATGGTGGCGGGGCTCTGATCCTTTTCCGAAAGCGGCATGCCCTCTGCCAGCGTTGTCACACGCCATCATTTCAACCGCAACGGCTCCAGCAACGCCCCGTCATACTCTCCCCGCGAAATCCGCCCCAGCTCCAGCATCCGCTGCAGGATATAAACCTGCCGTTGCCGCGCCCGCCGCGGATTCGCCACCGGGTTGTTGGCCGAAGGCGCCTTCGGCAATCCCGCCAGCATCGCGCACTCAGCCAGCGTCAGCTGGTCCAGCCGCTTGCCGAAGTAAGTCCGCGCGGCATCGGCAAAGCCATAGGCGCCCTGTCCCAGGTAGATCTTGTTCAGGTACAGCTCGAGGATCTCGTCCTTGCTG
>DASWTB010000136.1:0-3210 GCA_036402315.1 Pseudoduganella sp.
CCGGTGGAAATCGTGCGCCGCATGCGCGATGCAGTCGGCCGCGACTTCATCATCATGTACCGGCACTCGCTGCTGGATCTGGTGGATGGCGGCAATACCTGGGAGGAGGTGGTGACTGTCGCCAAGGCCTTGCAGCACGCCGGCGCCACCATCCTGAACACCGGCATTGGCTGGCATGAAGCACGGGTGCCGACCATCGTCACCTCGGTGCCGCGCGCCGCCTTCGCCGAAGTGGCGGGCCGCCTGCGCAAGGAGGTAACCATTCCCGTGGTGGCCTCCAACCGTATCAATATGCCGGCGGAGGCGGAAGACATCCTGCGCCGCGGCGATGCCGATATGGTGTCGATGGCACGCCCCTTCCTGGCGGATGCCGAGTTCGTCAACAAAGCGGCAGCAGGCCGCGCCGACGAAATCAATACTTGCATTGGATGCAACCAAGCCTGTCTTGACCACACTTTCCAGAACAAGCGCGCAAGCTGCCTGGTCAACCCGCGCGCCTGCCATGAGACGGAACTGGTGTACCGCAGGGCCGCCGCGCGCCGCAAGGTGGCGGTGGTGGGCGCCGGGCCGGCCGGCCTGTCGGCAGCGACGGTGGCGGCGGAATGCGGCCACGACGTGACCCTGTTTGACTCCAGCGACCGCATTGGCGGCCAGTTCAATATTGCCAAGCAAATCCCGGGCAAGGAAGAATTCAACGAAACCCTGCGCTACTTCGGCCGCAAGATCGAGCTGACCGGCGTCAAGCTGCAGCTTAATCACCGCGTCACGCGCGAAGAATTGCTGGGCGGCGGCTACGACGACGTAATCGTCGCCACCGGCATCCGCGTGCGCAAGCCGAACATCGACGGCATCGACCACCCGAAAGTGCTGTCCTACCTCGATGTGCTGCGCGACAAGAAGCCGGTCGGCAAGCGCGTGGCCATCATCGGTGCCGGCGGCATCGGCTTCGACGTGGGCGAATACCTGCTGCATCACCCTGAGCATTCCCTGCCGCTGGCGAAAGAGCACTGGACTGCCGAATGGGGCGTCGACCTGCACGCCAAGACCGGCGGCGGCCTGGTTCCCGCCAAGGCGGCGGAACCGGTGCGCCAGCTTTATCTGCTGCAGCGCAAGACCAGCAAGCTGGGCGCCGGCCTGGGCAAGACCTCGGGCTGGGTGCACCGCGCGGTGCTGGCGCGCAATGGTGTGGTGATGATTCCTGGCGTGCAGTACAAGCTGATCGACGATCATGGCCTGCATATCAAGGTTGGCGAAGAAGAACGCCTGCTGGCCGTGGATAACGTGGTGATCTGCGCTGGCCAGGAAAGCCTGACCGAACTGATGCCGCCGGAAGGCGAGGCCGCAGCTGCAGGCACTCCGCGCTTCCACAAGATCGGCGGCGCCGCACTGGCGGCCGAACTGGACGCCAAGCGCGCCATCAAGGAAGGCGCCGAGCTGGCCGCGCGGCTTTAAGCGATCTCTTTGGCCACATGCGCCGCCATTGATTTGGCCAGTTCCTGCTCGCCGGTGAAAACGGCGCCGGCGCGCTCGCTGCGCAATAGTGCCGCCTCTTCCTCACTATGCGTGCGCACGGCGATCTTGACATCCGGATTCAGCGCGCGTGCCGTTTCGATCATGGCGCGCACGTGGAAGGTGTCCGGCGTCGCCACCACCAGCATGCGCGCTTTGTGGATATGTGCCTGGATCAGCACTGCCGGCTCGCCGGCATTGCCCGCCACCGCGGCGATGCCCTGCTGGCGCAGCTGGTCGACCAGTTCACGGTTCTGCTCCGCCACCACATAATTGATTCCCTGCGCCGTCAGGGCCTCCGCAATATTGCGCCCCACGCGGCCATAACCGACCAGCACCACCTGGCCTTCCAGCTTGGACTGCGCGGTCGTCATCGGCAGTTCCGCCAGCGGGTCGGCGCTGCGGGCATACTGCGCCGCCAGCGCCTTGTTCTTGCCCATCATGCGCTCCAGCGGGCCGGCCAGCAGGAACATCAGCGGGTTAAGCGCGATCGACAGGATGGCGCCGGCCAGGATCAGGCTCTGGCCCTCATGCGGCAACAAACCAAGCGAGATGCCTAGCGCGGCCAGGATGAAGGAGAACTCCCCAATCTGCGCCAGGCTGGCTGACACCATCAGCGCTGTGCTGGCGGGGTAGCGCAGCAGCACCACCAGCGCGAAAGCGGCAATCGATTTGCCGAACAGGATGATGGCCACTACAGCCAGCACGCGCAACGGCTGTTCCACCACGATCGCCGGCTCGAACAGCATGCCGACCGAGACGAAGAACAGCACCGCGAATGCATCGCGCAGCGGCAGCGATTCATGTGCGGCTCGGTGGCTCAGCTCCGATTCGCGCAGCACCATGCCGGCGAAGAAGGCGCCCAACGCGAAGGAGATACCGAACAAAACGGTCGCGGCATACGCAATGCCGACTGCGGCGGCGATCACGCACAGCGTGAACAGCTCGCGCGAATTGGTGCGCGCCACCTGCCACAGGATCCAGGGGAACAGCTTGCGTCCGACCAGCAGCATGAAGCCCACGAACAGCGCCACTTGGCCGAGCGTGATCGCCAGCGCCTTGAGGATGCCGCCTTCGGCGGCCGCGCCGTGGCCATGGGCGCCGGCCGCCGCGTCGCCGGCATTGCCGCCCAGGGCGCCCGCCAGTGCCGGCAGCAGCACCAGTACCAGCACGGTCACCAGGTCCTCGACCACCAGCCAGCCGACGGCAATGCGGCCATTGAAGGAATCCAGCGTGCCACGTTCCTCCAGGGCCCGCAGCAGCACCACGGTGCTGGCGACCGACAGCGCCAGGCCGAAGACCAGTCCGCCGCCCAGGCTCCAGCCCCACCAATGCGCCAGCGCCATGCCCATGCCGGTTGCCGCCGCGATCTGCAGGACGGCGCCGGGCAGGGCCACCTTGCGCACCTCCCACAGGTCATCCAGCGAGAAATGCAGGCCGACGCCGAACATCATCAGCATCACGCCGATTTCAGCCAGCTGGCCAGCGAGCGCGCTGTCGGCAACGAATCCAGGGGTAGCAGGGCCAATCAGGATGCCGGCTGCGAGATAGCCGACGAGGGCGGGGAGTTTGAGGCGGACGGCGATAAAGCCGAAAACGAGTCCGAAGCCAAGGGCCGCGGCGATAGTGGTAATCAGTCTGATGTCATGGGGCATGCAGGACTCCTTTCGCAAGGAGTATAACCGCATGAAAGTCGGGGTC
>DASWTB010000137.1:0-1723 GCA_036402315.1 Pseudoduganella sp.
GCTTTTTTGTTTTGGGATCCAGGGGGCAGACCCCGGTTTTTCCGTTAGGGGTCTGACCCCGATCTCGCCCGGCCTCAGGGCTTGACTTGCAAAAATGCAAACCTCATCATGGGAAATCTTTTTGCAGGAATCGCCCATGAAACTCACCGTATTGACGCTCCACCTTTTATTCTCCGGTGCCGTGCTGTTGAGCCCACCATGTCTGAGCGCCGCCGCACCGGCCGAGAACAAGACGATTGCCGAAGCCACTCGCGGCATGGTGCGTCAAGGCGGCTTCATGGACGTCTGGCGCGACACCGAGCAAGGGCGCTTGCTGCTGTCGGTGCCGCAGCAAAGCGAGCAGTTCCTGATCGTGTTTTCCCTGCCCCACGGTTTGGGATCGAACGATGTCGGCCTTGACCGCGGCATGACGCGCGGGCCGAAACTGGTGCAGTTCGAGCGGCGTGGCAAACGCATCTTCCTCATCGAGCACAACACCGGCTACCGCGCCACATCGGCCAACCCAAGCGAGCGCGCCAGCGTGGCAGAAGCCTTTGCCGGCGCCGTGCTCTGGTCCGGCGACATCATCGCCAGCGAAGGCGACAAGCACCTGGTCGATTTCTCCAGCTTCCTTATTTCGGACCGGCTCAACATCTCGGGCAGCCTGGCCAACAGCAAGCAAGGCGCCTACAAGGTCGACGACAAACGCAGCGCGGTACTGGCCGAGCAGGCCAAAAGCTTCCCCGACAATACCGAACTGGAAGCGATCCTGACCTTCCAGGGGCCGGGCGAAGCGGAGTTCGTGCGCCAGGTGGCCGCTGACCCAACCAGCATCACCATGCGCCAGCACGTGAGCATGGTACGCCTTCCGGACAATAACTATCGCCCGCGCAGCTACCATCCGTTCTCGGGCGCGTTCGAAATGAACTATATGGACTTCGGCACGCCGCTCGCCTCGAGCATCTCCGTGCGCGTGCAGCCGCGCTTCCGCCTTGAGAAAACCGATCCCTCGGCCGCGGTCAGCACGGTAAAGAAGCCAATCGTTTTCTATGTCGACCGTGGCGCCCCCGAGCCTGTTCGCAGCGCCTTGCTGGAAGGCGCGCGCTGGTGGTCCACCGCTTTCGAAAAGGCGGGCTTCAAGGACGCCTACCGCGTCGAGGTGCTGCCCGAAGGCGTCGATCCGATGGACATCCGCTACAACGTTATTCAGTGGGTGCACCGGGCCACCCGCGGCTGGTCATACGGGAACGCGGTAACCGATCCGCGCACCGGCGAGATTATCAAGGGCGTAGTGACCCTAGGCTCGCAACGCGTGCGGCAGGACATCCTGATCGCCGAAGCATTGCTCGCGCCATATGGCAAAGGAAGCGCGCGGCACGGACTGGCCGAGCAGATGGCGCTGGCCCGCCTGCGACAGTTATCGGCTCACGAAGTGGGACATACGCTCGGCTTTGCCCATAACTTTGCCGCGAGCCTGAAAGGCAATGGCTCGGTGCTGGACTACCCGCACCCAATCGTCAAGCTCGATCCCAACGGCGGGATCAGCATCGCGGACGCTTACGGCGTTGGCACGGGCGCATGGGACGACTACGTCGTCAAACACGCGTATGCCCAATTCGCGCCTTCGGACGAAGCTGGAGCACTGACGCGCCTGCGCGCCGAAGCAAAGGCTGCAGGCCTGGCCCACGTCAGCGATAACGAAGCGCGCAACGCCGGATCGATGCATCCCAACGGCGTGCTGTGG
>DASWTB010000138.1:0-8663 GCA_036402315.1 Pseudoduganella sp.
GTCAAAGGGTCGGGCAGGCGGATCACGCGCGGCAGGACGCGCGGCGCTTTAACGACAGCGATGGCCGTGCCGCGCCCGAAGGCATCCTTGCCGCTCAGGGCAACGATGAAGTTGAGGCTCTTGTTAACTACTTGCGGGAAAGGGTGGGCCGGATCAAGGCCGATCGGGGTCAGCAGGGGACGTACTTCGCGGTCAAAATAATCCTTGACCCAAGCCCTTTGGGCTTCGTTGCGCTGGCTGTGGCGCACGATGTGGATGCCCTGGGCTTTCATTTCCGGCAACACTGCCGTATTGAATACTTCGTACTGGCGCTTGACCAGTTCATGACACTCATTGCTGACCCGTTCCAGCGTGGCGGCCAGGGCAGGGTGGGTGGCCAGGTCGCCATCGACGCTGGCGGCGGCCAGCAGGCTGGCTACCCTTACTTCAAAGAACTCATCCAGGTTGCTGCTGACAATGCTCAGATAGCGCAATCGTTCGAGCACAGGGATAGTGGCGTCTTCCGCTTGGGCCATCACGCGGCGGTTGAACGCCAGCTGCGACAGCTCCCGGTCAAGGAATGCAGTTTTCATAACTAATAGTATATTTGAGAAATATGACAAGTTTGTGACGTTGTACTAAACTAAATTTTTACGTGTCATAAAGCTGTCATATTGACGTCATACACTGCGCAGCATTCAACCCAACCCCTGAAAAGGACCTTTGATATGCGTATGAAACAGTTGTTGACCTCCTTCGTTGTTGGCGCATCCGCGGCAATGGCGTTCTCGACCGCTCTCGCAGCGGACATGACCGGCGCAGGCGCAACTTTCCCTTATCCGATCTACGCCAAGTGGGCTGAAGCCTACAAAGCATCCACCGGCAACGGCCTGAACTACCAGTCCGTCGGTTCCGGCGCAGGCATCAAGCAAATCAAAGCCAAGACCGTCGATTTCGGCGCATCCGACATGCCGCTGAAAGCTGAAGAGCTGGATGCTGACGGCCTGATGCAGTTCCCGGCCATCATGGGTGGCGTGGTGACCGTGGTGAACCTGGATGGTATCGCTCCGGGCCAGCTGAAACTGACCGGCCCGGTTGTGGCTGACATCTACCTGGGCAAGATCACCGAGTGGAACAACGCAGCGATTGCTGCCCTGAACCCAGGCGTGAAACTGCCAGCTGCTGAGATCACCGTGGTGCACCGCGCTGACGGCTCCGGCACCTCCTTCCTGTTCACCGATTACCTGTCGAAAGTGAGCCCTGAGTTCAAGACCAAGATCGGTGCCGGCACCGCTGTTAAATGGGTAACCGGCGTGGGCGGCAAGGGCAACGACGGTGTTGCCGCCAACGTGCAGCGTATCAAGGGCGCGATCGGCTATGTGGAATGGGCCTACGCCAAGAAGAACAAGATCGCGCATACCCAGCTGAAGAACAAGGATGGCTCCTTCCTGCAGCCTGACGACGAGAACTTCAAGGCCGCTGCCGCTAGCGCAGAATGGACCAAGGCCCCAGGCTTCGGCATCGTTCTGACCGACCAGGCCGGCAAGACCTCCTGGCCAATCACCGGCGTGTCCTACATCCTGATGCACAAGCAGCAGGCTGATGCGAACAAGGGCAAGGAAGTGATCAAGTTCTTTGACTGGGCGTTCAAGAACGGCGACGCTGCTGCTACCGAACTGGATTACGTGCCGCTGCCAGACTCCGTGGTGAAACTGGTGCAGGCTTCGTGGAAGGCTAACCTGAAAGATGCTTCGGGCAAGCCGCTGAACTGATCTTCTGAAAACCGGTAAACCAGTGTCAGACCCGCAGTGTCTGACACTAGCAGGCCAAGTGTCTGACCCTGCGGGTCAGACACTGAAGTACCGGTTTGAAAGAGGAGGTTAAGCGGGGCAGCTTCAAACAAGGCCTCCCCGGTTAGCTAACCAAAACTATAAATCATGAGTGCAGAAATCACCTCACCATCTCCCCTCCAGTTATCGGAACCCGCCACCATGAGTGCCTCCGTAGCTGCCATGCAGTCCGTGGTGCGCAAGCAGCGCATTCAGGACTGGTTCTTCCACAAGATCACGATGGTATTCGCGCTGACCGTACTGTTTGTACTGGTCGGCATTATCATTTCCTTGATCAACGGCGCCATGCCTGCCTTGAAAGCGTTCGGGCCTGGCTTCATCACCACCGTCGAATGGGATCCGGTCAATGACCAGTTCGGCGCCGCCATTGCCATCGTCGGCACCCTGGCCAGCGCCGGTATTGCGCTGCTGATCGCCTTCCCGGTCAGCTTCGGCATCGCCCTGTTCCTGACCGAGGTCTGCCCGGTCTGGCTGCGCCGCCCGCTGGGCACTGCGATCGAACTGCTGGCAGGCGTGCCATCGATCATCTACGGCATGTGGGGCCTGTTCGTATTCGCCCCGATGTTCAGCGAATACGTGCAGCCGCTGCTGAAATCGTCCCTCGGCGCCTTGCCGTGGATCGGCGCACTGTTCAAGGGCCCGACCATGGGCATCGGCATCCTGACCGCCGGCCTGATCCTGGCGGTCATGATCATTCCGTTCATCGCTTCGGTGATGCGTGACGTGTTCGAAATCGTGCCGGCCGTGCTGAAGGAATCGGCTTACGGCCTGGGCTGCACCCGCTGGGAAGTGGTGCGCAAGATTGTCCTGCCTTACACCAAGACCGGCGTAGTCGGCGGCGTCATGCTGGGCCTGGGCCGCGCCCTGGGCGAAACCATGGCCGTGACCTTCGTGATCGGTAATGCCGCCAAGCTGCCAACTTCGCTGTTCTCGCCGGGCAGCTCGATCGCCTCGACCCTGGCCAACGAATTTGCGGAAGCATCCAGCACGCTGCACGTGTCCTCGCTGTTCGCGCTGGGCCTGATCCTGTTCATTATTACCTTTATCGTCCTGTCCGGCGCCAAGCTGATGTTGATGGGCCTGTCGCGCAAGGAGGGCGTCAAATGATCCAGACCAAGAATCCTGTCTACCGCAAGCGCCTGTTCTTCCATCGCGTCGGCATGGCGCTGTCCGTGGGCGCCATGTCGGTCGGCCTGATCGCGCTGCTGTGGATCCTGGCAACCCTGCTGATCAACGGTTTCTCCGCCCTCGATGCGCTGATCTTCACCGGCGATACGCCGGCACCTGGCAGCGAAGGCGGCGGCCTGCGCAATGCCATCGTCGGTTCGCTGATGATGGTCGGCCTGTCGACCGCGGTGTCGACCCCGATCGGCATCCTGGCCGGCATCTACCTGGCCGAATACGGCGAAGAAAACAAGATCGCGCAAGTGACCCGCTTCGTGACCGACATCATGCTGTCCGCACCATCGATCGTGATTGGCCTGTTCGTGTATGCGATGTACGTGGCCAAGGTGCAGCACTTCTCCGGCTATGCCGGTTCCATCGCGCTGTCGCTGATCGCGATCCCGGTGGTGGTGCGTACCACCGACAATATGCTGAAGCTGGTGCCGAATTCGCTGCTGGAAGCGGCTTACGCCCTCGGCGCACCGCGCTGGAAGGTGTCCGTGATGGTGCGCCTGCGCGCCGTCAAGGCCGGCGTCATGACCGGCGTGCTGCTGGCCGTGGCCCGCGTTTCCGGCGAAACCGCGCCGCTGCTGTTCACCGCCCTGAACAACCAGTTCTTCAGCGCCGACATGAACCAGCCGCTGGCCAACCTGCCGGTAGTGATTTACCAGTTCGCCATGAGCCCATACGACAACTGGCGCGCCCTGGCCTGGGGCGGCGCGTTGATCGTGACCTTCAGCGTCCTGGCACTGAACATCCTGTCGCGCACCGTGTTTGCGCAAAAAGCACCAAAATAACGAGTACAGATCATGACCCAAGCTAGCAAAATCATCGAAATCTCCGGCCTGAACTTCTACTACGGTAAAACGCGCAGCCTGCACAACGTCAACCTGGACATCCACGAGAAGAAGGTGACCGCCTTCATCGGCCCGTCCGGCTGCGGCAAATCGACCCTGCTGCGCACCCTGAACCGCATGTATGACCTGTACCCTGGCCAGCGCGCCGAAGGCGCCATCCGCTACCGCGGCCACAATATCCTGGAAGCGGGCCTGGACGTGAACATGCTGCGCGCCAAAGTCGGCATGGTGTTCCAGAAGCCGACCCCGTTCCCGATGTCGATCTATGACAATATCGCCTTCGGGGTGCGCCTGTACGAAGACCTGTCGAAAGGCGAGATGGACGAGCGCGTGGAGTGGGCGCTGAAGAAAGCCGCCCTGTGGGGCGAGGTGAAGGACAAACTGACCAAGAGCGGCCTGTCGCTGTCCGGCGGCCAGCAGCAGCGCCTGTGCATCGCGCGCGGCGTGGCGGTCAAGCCTGACGTCCTGCTGCTGGACGAGCCGACTTCCGCACTGGACCCGATTTCGACCTCCAAGATCGAAGAACTGATCTCCGAGCTGAAAGAGGACTACACGATCGCCATCGTGACCCACAATATGCAGCAGGCGGCACGCTGCTCCGACTACACCGCTTATATGTACCTGGGCGAGCTGGTGGAATTCGGCGAGACCGACCAGATTTTCATGAATCCTGTGCGCAAAGAGACCCAGGACTACATCACCGGCCGCTTTGGCTAACCAGAAAAAGAGAGAGAAGACATTATGATGGGCGAACATTCCTCCAAAGCTTACGACACCGAACTCGAAGGTATCCGCTCCAAAGTGCTGCTGATGGGCGGCATGGTCGAGACCATGTTCCTGGACGCGATGACCTGCTTCCGCATCGGCAACCTGGAACGCGCCGAACGGGTGGTGGCCGAAGACGCCAACGTCAACCAGCTGGAAGTGCAGCTGGATGACCAGTGCAGCCACCTGATCGTCAAACGCCAGCCGACCGCCAACGACCTGCGCACCGTGATGGCCACCCTGAAGGTGATCACCGACCTGGAACGCATCGGCGACGAAGCGGCCAAGATCGCACGCATTGCCAAAGCCCTGCACGGGCGCGGCGCCGTGACCCTGAACCACTATGAAATGGTGCGCACCATCGCCACCGCCACCAGCGACCTGCTGCACGATGCGCTGGACGCCTTCGCCCGCGGCGACGAAAAGGCGGCGCTCGAACTGATCGCGCAGGACGCGGTGATCGACCACGAATACCGCTCCATCATGCGCAACCTGATTACCTTCATGATGGAAGATCCGCGTACAATCTCGGCGGCGCTCGATACGATGTGGGTGGCCAAGGCCATCGAGCGCATTGGCGACCACGCGAAGAACATCGCCGAATACGTGATCTACGTGGTGGAAGGCAAGGATATCCGCCATTCCCACGGAGCGACCCAAGAAGCAAGCAAATAATGGCATCCGACAAAACGACCGTACTGATTGTTGAAGATGAACCGGCGATCGTTGAGCTGGTAAGGTTCTCGCTGCGCGAAGCGGGCTGGAACTGCGTGGTGGCGCAATCGACACAGGAAGCGTGGGACGTGATGCAAACCCGCACCCCGCAACTGGTGCTGCTGGACTGGATGCTGCCCGACCAGAGCGGCCTGCGCCTGCTGGCCCGCATCCGCGGCGACCGCCACTTCGCCAACGTACCGGTGATCATGCTGACGGCAAAAAGCATGGAAGAGGACAAGCTGGCCGGCTTGAACGGCGGTGCGGACGACTACATCACCAAGCCGTTCTCGCCGCGCGAGCTGCTGGCCCGCGCCCGCGCGCTGCTGCGCCGCAAGAGTCCCGAGCTGGCTGAAACCCAGCTCAAGGCCGGCCCGGTGGTGCTGGACCCGGTCAGCTGCACCGTGTCGATGAACGATAACAAGATCGACATCGGCCACGCCGAATACAAGCTGCTCAAGTTCTTCATGGCCCACCCCGAGCGCGTGTTCTCGCGCAGCCAGCTGCTGGACAAGGTGTGGGGCGACCATGTGGTGATTGAAGAGCGTACGGTGGACGTCCACGTCCTGCGCCTGCGCAAGGCGCTGAAAGATGCCGAGCACCTGATCAAGACCGTGCGCAGCGTGGGATATATGCTGACCGAGAAACCATGAATCCAAAAGTAGTGTTCTGGGTGCCGGTCGCCATCCGGCTCGGCATGCTGCTGGCAGGCGCTGGCCTGATGTGGTGGTGGTTCGGGCTGCCGGCCGCCATTGTTACCGCTTTTGCCGGCGTGCTGGCTGCGGTCTTCATCCAGCTCAAATACCTTTACCAGCTCAGCGAATGGCTGGACAAGCCGGAATCGGGCCGCCTGCCGGACGGCTGGGGCGAGTGGACCAATATTTTCTCGCGCCTGTACCGCCTGCGCCGCGACGACGAAAAGAACCAGGCCGAGTTGACCGAATGGCTGGCGCGCTTCCGCCAGGCCATGCACCTGCTGCCGGACGGCGTGGTGATCATGGACGACGTGCTGTTCCTCGAGTGGTGCAATCCCGCAGCCGAAGAGCACCTGGGCCTGCAGCAGGCCCGCGACAAAGGCATGCGCGTGACCAACCTGGTACGCAGCCCTGACTTCATGGATTACCTGATCCTGGGCCGCTACGACCAGCCGCTGACGCTGAATTTCCGCGGCCGCAAGCTGGTGGCGCACATCATCCCGTTCGAAAACCGTCGCCAGATCCTGGTCACGCACGACATCACCGAGACCCAGCGCGCCGAAATGATGCGCCGCGACTTCATCGCCAACGCCTCGCACGAGCTGCGCACGCCGCTGACGGTGATCGCCGGCTTCCTGGAAATCGCCGCCTCGATGGAGCTGGACGCGGAAACCCGCGCCGCCCACCTGAAGCTGATGACCGAGCAAAGCCACCGCATGCAGCACCTGATCGAGGACATGCTGACCCTGTCGCGCCTGGAATCGGTCGACCACCCGATGCGGCCCGAGCACGTGAACATCCCGGCGCTGCTGGAACAGGTGCTGCACGAGGCGCGCGCGCTATCCGGCGGCAAGCACGAGATCACGCTGGAAGTGCACGGTGGTGATGTGATGGGCAATATGGACGAATTGCATAGTGCTTTCGGCAACCTTGCCTCAAATGCAGTGCGCTATACGCCGGCCGGCGGCGCCATTCGCCTGCGCTGGGAAGACACCCCGACCGGCGTGCAGTTCCAGGTGCAGGACACTGGCATCGGCATCAGCCCCGAGCATATTTCCCGCCTGACCGAGCGCTTCTACCGCGTCGACAAGAGCCGTTCGCGCGAAACGCAGGGCACCGGGCTGGGCCTGGCCATCGTCAAGCACGTGCTGCTGCGCCACAGCGGCAAGCTGAACATCAGCTCCGAGGCAGGGCAGGGCAGCACCTTCACGGTCAGCCTGCCGAAATCGCTGGCCTCAACAATGATCGAGCCCGCCCAAGCCGCCTGAGAAGAAAAATGGGGACGTACCCCATTTATTAGGTAAAATCTGCTCGCCTAAAAAAACGAGCAGATCAACCACTTCATGCACTTAAAACGTTTCGCTTTTGCCATCCTGGCCGCCGCAGCGCTGGCCGGGTGCCAGACCCCCACTTCTACCGTTACCACCGACCTGGAACCGCCGATCAAATCGACCGACGTGCCGCTGGTCACTGTTGAACCTCCGGTTCAGCCTCCTGTGGTACCGCCGGTTGCGCCGGTGCAGCGCAAGGTGAAGATCGGCCTTGCCCTCGGCGGCGGCGCCGCCCGCGGCTTCGCCCACATCGGCGTGATCAAGGCGCTGGAAGCGCAGGGCATCGTGCCGGATATCGTGGTCGGCACCAGTGCCGGTTCCGTGGTGGGCGCCTTGTACGCCGCCGGCAATGACGCCAAGGCCCTGCAGAAGATGGCTGTCGACCTGGATGAATCGGCCATTTCCGACTGGGCGCTGCCGCTGTTCGGCAAGTCGTCCGGCGTGCTGAAAGGCGAAGCCCTGCAGTCCTTCGTCAACAAGGCAGTCGGCAACCGCGTCATCGAAAAGCTGAAAATGCCGTTCGGCGCGGTGGCGTCGGACCTGAAGACCGGCCAGCCGATCCTGTTCCAGCGCGGGAACACGGGCATGGCGGTGCGCGCCAGCTCGGCCGTGCCGGGCGTGTTCCAGCCGGTGAAGATCGGTGACCACACCTATGTCGACGGCGGCCTGGTAGCGCCGGTGCCGGTGCGCTTTGCACGCGAAATGGGCGCGGAATTCATCATCGCGGTGAATATTTCGACCCAGGCCGAGGCGCAGGCCACCAATTCCTCGCTGGAGGTCATCATGCAGACCTTCTCCATCATGGGCCAGCGCATCAACCAGCTCGAGCTGCGCGATGCCGATATTGTGATCCAGCCGCCGCTGGGCAAGATGGGCTCTGCCGAATTCACCAACCGCACGGGCGCCATGCAGGCGGGCGAGCGGGCAACCATGGCCGTCATGGCGCAACTGAAGCAGAAGCTGAAGGCGCGCCGCGAAACCCCGGCCCAATAATCAAGCAATTGTCAGGAAACGAGAGAATGATCACCAAGCCAGTGCTGTCCCTGGACGACATCAAGAAAATCGCCGCTGCCGCCGAAGCGGAAGCCATCAAGAACAACTGGGCAGTCACCATTGCCATCGTCGACGATGGCGGCCACCTGCTGTGGCTGCAGCGCCTGGATGGCGCGGCGCCGCTGTCGTCCCACATCGCACCGGCCAAGGCACGCCTGTCGGCCCTGGGCCGCCGTGAAACCAAGATTTACGAAGACATGATCAATGGCGGCCGCGCTTCCTTTATCGGCGCGCCGATGGTGGAAGCCCCGCTCG
>DASWTB010000139.1:0-8767 GCA_036402315.1 Pseudoduganella sp.
GATGCCGTTTGATGGCAAACGGCTGATCTATGGCGGCTTCGAGATGTTAATCGACCTGTAGGCTGGCCCGGATCGCGCCGCGCAGGGAGTTGCAGACCACGATTTCCTCCGCGGCGAGCAGCATATCGCGCGTGACGATGCGTTCCTGTGCGCCCCAGGCGTCGACGATCACGGCGCGCATCACGCCCGGCAGGATGCCGGTGAATAAGGGCGGTGTTATCCACATGCCATCCATGCGGATGAAGACGTTGCTGCGTCCTCCTTCCGTTAACTCGCCACGCTCATTGAAGAACAGTTTGTCGAAGGCGCCTTGGGCGTCGGCGGCTTTCCATGCCGCGTCGTAGCGTTCGCGGATGGTGGATTTGTGGCGCAGGAACAGGTCGCTGCTGTCGGTGACCTCGTCGGCCAGCAGGACGCGCACCGGCTCCTGCAATGGCGCCAGTGCGCCGGTTTGCACGGCGAAGGCGCCGGCAGCGTTCATGGCGAGCCGCAGGCGGTGCGGCTGGCCGTCGGGCAGGGCCTGGCAGGCCAGCGTGAGGTAGGCGCGCGCGGCGGCTTCGTCCCACGCGAATCCAAAGTAGCGCGCGGAAGCTTCCAGGCGTTGCAGGTGGCGCTCCACGTGGCGGGCGCCGGTTTCGCGCGTTGCGTACATGGTTTCGAACATTTCGAAATCGTTCGACAGGCCGGTGAGGAAGCGGGCCTTCAACTGGCATTCCGCGAATTCGTCGTGCGGCTCGCTGTCGTAAACGATGCCGGCGCCGACGCCCATTACGCCTTTACGGATACCGTTCTGCGGTGCTTGCAGCGTGAGGGTGCGGATCGGGACGTTCAGGCAGAAGTCCCCATCCGGCGCGAACCAGCCAATGGCGCCGGTGTAGATACCGCGTGCTTCGGGCTCCAGCTCGGCAATGATCTCCATCGTGCGTCTCTTGGGGGCGCCGGTGATGGAACCGCAGGGGTACAGGGCGGTAAAGATGTCCTGCAGGGTGGCGCCTTGGCGCAGACGGGCCTGCACGGTGGAGGTCATCTGCAGCACGCTGCTGAAGCGCGTGACTTCGAACAGTTTCGGCACTTTGACGCTGCCGGTAGTGGCCACGCGGCCGATGTCGTTGCGCAGCAGGTCAACGATCATCAGGTTTTCGGCGCGGTTCTTCGGGTCGGCTGCCAGGGCGGCGGCCCGGCGCGCATTTTCCGCATCGTCGGCTGCGGCGGGGGCCGTTCCTTTCATCGGGCGCGCCGTCAGCATAGCGCCTTCCTTGCGCACGAACAGTTCAGGCGACAGCGACAGCACGGCGCGGCCGTCTTCGAAGCCGATCAGGGCGCCGTAAGGCACCGGCTGGCGGGCACGCAGGCGCTGGTACAGCGCGAACAGCGAGCCGAAAGCGTCGAAATGCAGGCGGTAGGTGTAGTTGACCTGGTAAGTGTCGCCGGCCGCGATGTAGTCGCGGATGCGCTGGATAGCGTCCACAAACTGCGTTTCGCTGACGTTTGCGCGAATGTCCGCCACGCCGGCGGGGCCCGCATCGGCGCCGGCTTGCGCAGCCAGCCAGTCGGCCACTTCCGATTGCGACAATTCGTCGCAGCGTTCGAACAGCAGAACCTGCGCCAGCGGCGGCGCATCAGGCGCGCTTGCGCGCGGCTCCACGCCCACGATATGGTGGCCCAATTCGTAGCTGAGCACCGGCACCGCGTGCAAGCCACGCGCCAGCGCCTGCTCCATCCCGGACAAGACATCCGGCCAGCCAGCGAAGTCGCTGCAGGCGAGGGTGGCGTGATGGCCGGTGTAGAGGCGGGAAGGGCGGCCAGCGCCGGTGGCTGGATCGACGCTAGCGTCGTCCAGCAAAGCAAAGGACGAGCAGTTCAATTCAGCAGCAATGCAATCTGTACGGCGGCGTCCTGCGAAGGATTCGACTTGAAGCCGCTCTTGGCGTATCGGTGCCAGCGGCCCAGCACAAAGCTGACCAGCAGCCCGGCGCGGGCAGCCACGTCAGCCTCATGGGCCTGGCCTTCGGCCGCTGCAGCACGCAGCGCCTGTTTCAGTGCCAGCTCCACGCGGTCGTAGAACTGGTTCATGCGCTGTTGCAGGCGCTCGTCTTCATTGACCAGCGCATCGCCGATCAGCACCCGCGTCATGCCCGGGTTGCTGCTGGCGAAATGCAGCAGCATGCCCAAAATGTCGCGCGCCTGGGCCAGGCCGTCCGCCTGCTTGTCGGCGATCTGGTTGATCAGGCCGAACACGGTGGACTCGATGAATTCAATCAGCCCTTCGAACATCTGGGCCTTGCTGGCGAAATGGCGGTACAGCGCCGCCTCGGATACATCCAGCTTGCGCGCCAGCGCAGCCGTGGTGATCTTTTCTCCTTTTGGATGCTCCAGCATTTCAGCCAGTGCCTGGAGGATTTGCAGCTTACGCTGCCCGGGCTGTGTACTTGCCATAGGTTTTGGACCTGTTTATTTAAATTTCTGCAGCTTTTTAACCGATTTTACTTTGACATCGAGCCATGCCGGTTTTTTCCCCGGCTTCAGCAGGTATTGCGTCACCCACACCGTGCGCATGCCCAGCGCATGTGCCGATCGCAGGTTTTCCAGCGTGTCTTCGACAAGGATACACCGGCGCGGGGCCAGGGCCTTCCGCCGCATCAGCCGCCGCAACATGATACGCGATGGCTTGGGGCGCAACTGGCGATGGACCCGCATCGATTCGATGGTGATCTGGTCGCTGAAGTGGCGGCCGATGCCCATATGTCCGATAACCGTGCGGGCGTAATCCCGCGGCGCGTTGGTCAGCAGGATCTTGCGGCCCGGCAGGCGGCGCAGCAGTTGGCCCAAGCCGCGCTCGGAGCGGATCATCGATTCGATTTCCGGCAAGTCGTGCGTCTCGCGCAGGAAGTGGGCCGCATCGACGCCGTGATGGCGCACCAGGCCAAGCAGGGTGGCGCCGTAGCGCTGCCAGTAGAGCGCGCGGGTGGCGCTGATTTCCTCCGCACTAGCCGGCGTTTCGCCGTCGCCCAGCACGCGCGCCATGTACGCGTTCATCTTCTCCACCATGGCTGGGAAGATGGCATGCGAAGCATTGTGCAGCGTGTTGTCCAGGTCGAACAACCAGACCGGTGCCAAAGGTTTAATATTCACGTTCTACTTGGAGAGACTATGCGACGCACGATTATAGTGATGTTTTGCCTGCTGCTTGGACTGAGCTTCTCGGCCACGGCCGCCCCGCCGGCGCGCGGTGCGCTGTACAAGCTGGAATACGCGGGCAACACGTCCTGGCTGTTCGGCACTATCCATGTCGGCATTCCCGATTTTTATCCGCTGGAGCCGCGCGTTACGCAGGCCATGGAGCGCGCCACGGCGATAGCGCTGGAAGTGGACCCGGCCGCCGACCCGGCCAAGTCGATGGCCGTGATGCGCGAATATGGCTTGTATGCGCCCGGCACGGGCAGCGCCATGACGGATATCCGCCCCGAATACCGCCCGCGCCTGGAAAGCATGTTGAAAAAGCACGGCATCGCGCCGGAAATGGTGGCGGCGATGAAGCCCTGGCTGATCGTCATGATGATCACCCT
Organism: Pseudoduganella sp.; assembly: GCA_036402315.1. GTDB lineage: Bacteria > Pseudomonadota > Gammaproteobacteria > Burkholderiales > Burkholderiaceae_D > Rugamonas. Next base: position 3,567 of record DASWTB010000139.1, read on the forward strand.
CGGCGAATACCGCGCCCTGGGGTACCGCCCGGAACTGGGCGTCGACCTGCAACTGGCACGCACGGCACACGGCCGCAAACAGCGCGTGGTGGAACTGGAGTCGGTGGGCGGCCAGGCCGCGCTGTTCGGACGCCTGACGCCCCAGGAGCAGGCGCGCTTCCTGGAAGACAGCCTGGATACCTTCGAAGACAGCAAGCAAGGCGTGCAGCCTCGCGACCTGGTCGAAGCCTGGGCTTCCGCCGATGCGTCCAGGTTCGAAGCGCTGGCGCGCGAAGTGGAAGAGGACAAAACCTTCTCCGGCAAGTTCATGAAGCAGGTGTTGCTGAACGAGCGCAATCCCGTGCTGGCCGACGGCATCGTGGAAATGATGCAAAAAGAACAGCACAGCTTTGCCGCTATCGGCACTCTGCATCTGGTCGGATCGGGGAATGTTGCGGAACTGCTGCGCCAGCGTGGCGTGAAAGTAGAGCGAATCTACTAAGGAGAATGGTGCCCTTGACGTGGATTGAACACGTGGCCTCTCCCTTACCAAGGGAGTGCTCTACCACTGAGCTACAAGGGCATTCACGATTTTGGCGGCTGTTGAAAACCGCCAAAAATTTTAGTGAGACCGGATCATAGTGCCAAAAGCCTGTTCGGTCAAGACTTCCAGCAGCAGGCTGTGTTCAATTCGCCCGTCGATGATGTGCACGGTGTTCACGCCCGACTTGGCCGCGTCCAGTGCGGAAGAGATTTTTGGCAGCATGCCGCCCGAAATCGTACCGTCTGCGAACATTTCGTCGATTTCGCGCGCCGACAGGTCGGTCACCAGGTTGCCGTTCTTGTCCTGCACGCCGGCGATGTTGGTCATCATGATCAGCTTTTCAGCTTTCAGGATCTCGGCGATCTTGCCGGCTACGACGTCGGCGTTGATGTTGTAAGCCTGGCCATCTTTACCGAAGCCGATCGGGGAGATAATTGGAATAAAGGCATCGTCCTGCAGGGCTTTCACCACGGCCGGGTTGATCGCTTCGATCTCGCCGACGAAGCCGATGTCCAGGAACTCGCCTGGTTTTTCCTTGTCCGGCATGGCCATCTTGCGGGCGCGGATCAGGCCACCGTCCTTGCCGGTCAGGCCGACCGCCTGGCCGCCGTAGTGGTTAATCAGCATCACGATGTCCTGCTGCACTTCACCGCCCAGCACCCACTCCACCACTTCCATGGTTTCTTCGTCGGTAATACGCATGCCCTGCACGAAAGTACCCTGCTTGCCGATCTTCTTCAGTGCATTGTCGATCTGCGGACCGCCGCCGTGCACCACGACCGGGTTCATGCCCACCAGTTTCAGCAGGATCAGGTCGCGCGCGAAGCCGTGCTTCAGGCGCTCTTCGGTCATGGCATTGCCACCGTATTTGATCACGATGGTTTTGCCGTGGTAATTACGGATATACGGCAGCGCCTCGGCCAGGATCTGGGCCTTGACCTGGGGCGTGACGGCGCTCAGGTCAGTGGACATATCCGGGTCGTGGGCAGGCAGGTTGGTCATGGCGAAATTCCACAAAAAAGGTCAATGGTGCGCATTATAGGGCCAATCGAGTTGTAATTTACGGTTTGATCCGCTAGTCTGGCCTTCTCCCTTACGCATGATTGCATTGAAGATATGAGCACCTGCGAGCGTTGCGGCGCCAAGTTCCACTGCGCGATGGCCGATGCGCCACCCGGCCAGAAGCCGACCGGGGCGCCAGGCGAAACGCCGTGCTGGTGCACGTTCCTGCCGCCTGCTGTGCCGGTACCCGGCGCCGAGGCGGTTGGATGCTGGTGTCCTGATTGCCTGCGTGCCCATATCGCCGCCCTGGAAACTCCCTGATGTCGCTCGATCCGAACCTGCTGGGCTTTGTCGCAGCCTTCTGCACCACTTTTGCCTTTGTACCCCAAGTCCTGCTGGTTTGGCGCCAGCGTCACGCCGACGGCATTTCCACCGGCATGTACCTGATCTTCAGCTTTGGCGTGCTCCTGTGGCTGATTTATGGCCTGCAAACCAATGCCTGGCCGGTGATCATCGCCAACGGCATCACCCTGGTGCTGGCCCTGTGCGTGCTGGCGATGAAACTGCATTTTTCGCGGCGCTGAAGAAGCGCATCATCTCGCGGCTGGCATTCGGCCCGCGCGGATCGGTATAGCTGCCTTCCGCACTGCCCCCCGACCAGGCGTGGCCGGCGCCGTGGATCACCCAGTGCTCGCCCAGCGGCGAGCCATCGTCCAGCCAGTGCGCCTTGAGCGTGAAGGCGTGGCCGTCCGGCACCTGGCCTGCCAGTGTGGCCGGGTTGGCCAGATCGCCCAGCGGATGGCTGCGCAAGCCCTGCGCCAGCACTTCCTCGCCGTTGGCCGGATGCACGGTGCGGTCCTGGTCCCCGTGGAATACGATCACCGGCTGTCCCGCGGACAGTGCCGCCTGCGCGCGCGCCGCGCCGCGGCGCATGGCCAGCAAGGCCGAGGGCAGGTTGCGTGCTGCGGCGAAAGGCAGGCCGGAATGCACGCCGACGGCGGCATACAGGTCGGGATACAAGGTGCCGACGATGACGGCCATCGCGCCGCCCGCCGACAGGCCGGCGATATACACCTCGCTTTGAAGTACGGGGTAGCGCGCCATCACGTCGCGCGTCATGGCGGCGATGATGGCCGGCTCACCCTGGCCGCGCTCCTGGTCGAGGGCACTGAACCAGTTCCAACATCGCGTATGGTTGGCATCCGGCGCTTGCGCCGGGTACAGCACCAGGCAGCCACGCTCCTCGGCTACCGCGTTCATTTGCGTGCCGGCCGCGAAATCGTCGGGATCCTGCAGGCAGCCGTGCAGCATCACCAGCAGCGGCATCGGCTGGCCTTCGTAACAGGATGGCACGTACAGTTTGTAACTTCGGCTGCCGGCGCGGCAATGAAAATCGCCACCGATAAATTGCGGCTGGCCGGGATTCGTGCGGCCCAGGCGGCGGCGCGCGAGCTGTCCCAGCGCGCGGGAAAACCAATGGCGATCGAGCTTCATAGGCACCTCGGAGGCTGGTTGGTCAGGCTGTCTCCTCGCCACTCCTTATTGTTCTGGTGCCCCCTCAGTATACGGCCATTCCGGGCATTTTTGCCGCACTGCGGTAAAATGTCGGCCATGAGTACTGAACTGCCGCCAGGCGCACCGGAACTGGCTACACCCGTGCCTTCCCCCTGCATCAGCCTGTGCAAAATGAACCAGGACACCGGTTTTTGCGAAGGTTGCCTGCGCACGATTGACGAAATCGTCGCCTGGTCGCGTGCCGACGACGCATACAAGCGCGCCGTGTGGGCTGAACTGCGCCGCCGCGAGCAACTGATCGACTTTGACTGACGCAATGAAGCTACACCCATCCATCCACGTTTTCGAACGCGGCTGGCTCTCTTCCAATAATGTCCTGCTGTTGGGCCGCCACGACGCGGCCATGATCGACAGCGGCTATGTCGCGCACAAGCAGCAGACGCTCGACCTGGTACGGCACGCCCTGCACGGCCGCCGCCTGGACCGCCTGTACACGACGCACCTGCATTCCGACCACTGTGGCGGAAATGCTGCGCTGCAAGCGCATTTCGGCTGCGACACATTCATACCCGAACCGGAAGCGGAAAAAGTGCGGCACTGGGACGAGGACGCGCTCAGCTTCAAGGCCACCGGCCAGCAATGCGAACGGTTTTCCATCGACGGCGTGATTACTGCCGGCGAAACGCTGACGCTGGGCGACCTCGAATGGCAGGTGCTGGGCGCACCGGGCCACCACGCGCATTCCGTAATCTTCTACTGCCCCTCGGAAAAAGTGCTGGTATCGGCCGACGCGTTGTGGCAGAACGGCTTCGGCGTGATTTTCCCTGAGCTGGAAGGCGACGAAGGCTTTGCCGAAGCGGCAGCCACCCTGGACGTGATTGCAGGCCTGGACGTGAAGGTCGTGATCCCCGGCCACGGCGCTGTATTTGAGGATGTGGAGGCGGCACTGTCGCGCGCCCGCCGCCGCCTCGATTTCCTGTCCGCCGACCCCAAGCGCAACGCGGAATATGCAGTCAAGGTGTTGCTCAAATTCCTGCTGCTGGAGCGCCAGAGCATGCCGGTGGCCGACGTGGTGCCGCTGTTCGCCTCCATCCCCCTGATGCAGGCAATTGCCAGCCGCCACCTCGGCATGAGCACCGAGCAACTGGCCGCCTGGGCCATCAAGCAGCTGGTACGCGCCTGCAGCGCCCGCATCGAAAACGACACCCTCCTCAACGACGGCTGACCTCGTGTCCCACCCTGGGGTCACACCCGAAATGAGACACGGCCTCTACTGGTAGCAGATGGGCTCGTGTCCCGATTCGGGTGTGACCCCAGGGTGGGACACGGGCTCGGCTATACTGGGCCCATGAGCGCCCAATCCCCGCGTGTCCAGCATGTCAGGCAGGTTCTTTTATGGCCTTTGCGGCTGATGCCGCCCGATGGGGCTGAGCGCGCGCATGCGCGGCCTTGGGAGCTTCTGGGTACCGACTCTCCGTGGCGCGAGGTTACTTCCGCGCAGGATGCGAGTCCTGCTTTCCAGGAGCGCTACTACACCGAATTCGTCAGCTTCCTGCCTTATGTGCAGCGTTTTCTGTTCGGCGCTGGCCAGCGCCGCATCTTCCGCCGCAAGGATATCGCCAGGGTCCGCGTGACTACCCAGCCAGGCGCGGAGCGGCGTGTGCTGGATGTGCATAACCTTTGCCTGCATTTCTTCTTCGACGTCGATATCGTGCTGTTGGTGATGGAGGTCGGCGCCAGCGACTTGCCCTTCGACGAGGCCCAGGATCTGTTATACCGCTTTGGCCGCGCCTACCCCGCCGGTTGGGATGACGCGGGCAATGCGCTGCACTGCATGCACGGCGTCGAGTGGCTCGATGCCGATGGCCGGCTGCTGGTGCAGTCGGATGCCCAGGAACGGCAAGCTTTCATCGACCAGGTGGTGCGCCACCAGGCGCCGCGCATCGCTTCGCACTGGCGCTACCTGCTTGAGCCAATGGAGCCCGATGCGCCTGGCGCCACCGCAGCCCTGCGCTATCGCCAGGTCGAGTATTACCGCATGCCGATGATGGCCTACCTTGCCGTCGACCGCCCGAGCGAGCTCTTGCCAGCCGATTTCGCTGCCTTGGGCACCATGGCTGGTACTTCTTCCGCGCCGGCGGATGCCCAGCGCACGCAGGCG
>DASWTB010000140.1:0-2603 GCA_036402315.1 Pseudoduganella sp.
CTGCCCTCCCTCTGGAAGAGCTCAAGCAGCTCGCCGATGTGTACGGCCTGATCAAATCGGATTACGTGGAAGCGGTGGAAGACAAGAAGCTGCTGACTGAAGCCATCGCCGGCATGGTCGCCTCGCTCGACCCGCATTCCGCCTACCTGGACAAGAAAGCCTATGCCGAGCTGCGCGAAGGCTCGCAGGGCAAGTTCGTCGGCCTCGGCATCGAGATCGCCCAGGGCGATGAAGGCTATATCAAGATCGTGGCCCCGATCGAGGACTCGCCAGCCTACCGCGCCGGCATCAAGCCGGGCGACATGATTACTCGCCTGGACACCACCTCGCTGAAAGGCCTGAGCCTGGACGAGTCGGTCAAGAAAATGCGCGGCGAGCCCGGCACCAAGGTGATGCTGACCATCATGCGCAAGGATGAACCGCAACCGCTGGAATTCACCCTGAACCGCGAAGAAATCCACCAGAAAAGCGTGAAGGCCAAGATGGTCTCGCCGGGCTATGCCTGGGTGCGCATCTCGCAGTTCCAGGAACCGACGGTGGACGACCTGGCCGCCAAGATCACCGAACTGTACCGCCAGGACCCGCACCTGAAAGGCCTGGTGCTGGACCTGCGCAACGACCCGGGCGGCGTGCTGCAGGGCGCGATCGGCGTGGCGGCAGCCTTCCTGCCGAAAGACACCCCGATCGTCTCGACCAATGGCCAGTTGCCGGATTCCAAGCAGATCTTCTACGGCCGCGCCGAGTATTACTCGCTGCGCGGCGATGGCGACCCGCTGGCCAAGCTGCCGGAAGCAGTCAAGCGCATCCCGATGGCCGTGCTGGTGAATACCGGCTCCGCCTCGGCCTCCGAAATCGTGGCCGGCGCCCTGCAGGATTACAAGCGCGCCACAATCATCGGCTCGCAAACCTTCGGCAAAGGCTCGGTGCAGACCATTCGCCAGCTGACCGCCGATACCGCCGTCAAGCTGACCACCGCGCGCTACTACACGCCGCATGGCCGCTCGATCCAGGCCAAGGGCATTTCGCCTGACCTGGCGGTGGATGAAAACGAGGACGGCGACGGCTTGAACAGCCTGCGCATGCGCGAGGCCGACCTGGCCAAGCACCTGAGCAACGACCGCGAGCAGGAAGCCGCCAAGGCCGAGCGCGACGAACTGGAAGAGCAGATGCGCATCCTGGCTGCTGAGAAGAAGCGCAAGCCACTGGAATACGGCAGCGGCGATGACTTCCAGCTCAAGCAGGCGCTGAACCACCTGCAAGGCATGCCGGTGCAGCTGGCCAAGGCAGATTCCAAGCTGGTCAAGCTGGACCCGCCAGCCAAGAAATAAAGCTGGCAAAGATCAAGGCGGCGCCCCCTGGGGCGCCGTTTTTCGTTGCAGATGCGGTAAAATCGGCCATCTTACCGGTCGCCTGACCCATTCTAAGAAAGAAATATTGACCATGAAACAAGCCGTCATCAGCGGAACCGGCCTCTATACCCCAGCGAACTCGATCAGCAATGAAGAGCTGGTCACCGCCTTCAACGCCTACGCCGAACTGTTCAATGCGGAAAACGCCGCCGCCATCGCGGCCGGCACCGTGACCGCCCTGGAACCATCCAGCGCCGCCTTCATCGAAAAGGCATCCGGCATCAAATCGCGCTATGTGATGGAAAAGACCGGCATCCTGGACCCGAAGCGCATGACCCCGCGCATCCCGGAGCGCAGCAACGAGGAACTGTCGCAGCAGGCCGAGATTTGCGTGGCAGCCGCGCGCCAGGCGCTGGACCGCGCCGGCCGCACCCCGGCCGACATCGACATGGTGCTGGTAGCTTGCTCCAACATGCAGCGCGCCTATCCGGCGATGGCAGTGGAAGTGCAGCAGGCGCTGGGCATCGACGGCTTCGGCTTTGACATGAACGTGGCATGTTCCTCGGCCACCTTCGGCATCCAGACCGCCGTGGGCGCGGTGCAGAGCGGCCAGGCACGCGCGGTGCTGATCCTGAACCCGGAAATCACCTCCGGCCACCTCGACTACCGCGACCGCGACAGCCACTTCATCTTCGGCGACGCCTGCACCGCGATCATCGTGGAAGCCAAGGAAGGCGCCGTGTCCAAGCACCAATGGGAGATCCTGGACACCAAGCTGAAGACCAGCTTCTCCAACAACATCCGCAACAACTTCGGCTTCATGAACCGCTTCGACGAGAGCGGCATCGGCCAGCCGGACAAGCTGTTCAAGCAGCAAGGCCGCAAGGTGTTCAAGGACGTATGCCCGATGGCCGCGCAAATGATCAAGGAATCGATCGAGCGCGCCGGCCTGAAGGTCGAACAACTGAGCCGCTTCTGGCTGCACCAGGCAAACCTGAGCATGAACCAGCTGATTTCCCGCACCGTACTCGGCCGCGATGCAGAGCCGCTGGAAGCGCCGGTTATCCTGGACACCTACGCCAACACCTCCTCGGCCGGCTCGATCATCGCCTTCCACAAGCACCAGGACGACCTGCCGTCCGGCGCCTACGGCGTGATCTGCAGCTTCGGCGCCGGCTACTCCATCGGCTCCGTCGTCGTCCGTAAAGCCTAAGATAAAAGTCGGGGTCAGCTCCGGCAATCGGACATTTTGCT
>DASWTB010000141.1:0-2086 GCA_036402315.1 Pseudoduganella sp.
CTTTACAACAACCCAAAACATCTGGCGCGTCATCGGGCCGCCGCGCCCGGTGACGAACAGGGCGTCGTCCTGCTGGCCGTCGAGGATGGCGGCGCGCGCCTGCCGCAGGTAGCGCTCGAGCCACAGGCGCGCCTGTTCGCCGAACGGCACCAGGCGGGTCTTGGCGCCCTTGCCGGTGATGCGCAGCACGCCGTCGTTCATGCTCAGCTCGAGCGTTTTCAGGGCAACCAGCTCCGACACGCGCAGGCCGCTGGCATACATCAGCTCCAGCATGGTGCGGTCGCGCATGCCGAGCGGCGTGCGCAGGTCGGGCGCGGCCAGCAAAGCCTCCACCTGCCCTTCGCTCAGGGTATGAACAAAGCGCAGCGGCTGCTTGGCCGAGGCCATGCGCAGGCAGGGGTCTTCCGCAATATAGCGCTGGCGCAGGGCCAGCTGGTAGAAGCGCTTCAGGGCCGACAGGCGGCGGTTGGCCGAACTGGCCTTGGTGTCTTCATGGCGCGCCGCGAAGTAGGCTTGCAGGTCGGCGGTGCCGGCGGCGTGCAGGCTGCCGACCGAAGGCCGCGCCGTTTCGAGCCACTTGGCAAAGGCGGTCAGGTCGCGCCGGTAGGCGTCGAGCGAATTCTTGGACAGCCCGTCTTCCAGCCAAAGGCTGTCGCAGAATTCGTCGATCAGAGCAAGGTTGCCTGCTGCCATTGATACTCTTTATGTCCTTCGTGCGCCAGCAGCCAGCGCTTGACGCCAAGGGTGAAGCCGTTCTGGTCGTCGCTGCCGGCAAAGCCGCCCAGGCTGTTGGCGCCCATCACGCGGTGGCAAGGCACCAGCGGCGGGAAGGGATTGGTGCGGCAGGCCTGCCCCACCGCGCGCGCCACCGAATCGAGGTGCTTGGCCAATTCGCCATAAGTGCGCACCTGGCCGCGCGGGATCTCGCGCAGCGATTGCCACACGCGGCGCTGGAATTCGCTGCCGCGCATTGCCAGCGGCAGGTCGAACACATAGTCGGCATCGTCGCAATAGGCGAGCAGCTGCTGCACGGCCTTTTCGGCCAGCGCATTGGCCGGGGCCAGCTCCGGAGTGTCGCCGGGCAGATAGAACATTTCGGTCACGACGGCGCCGGCCGTGCCGACGCCCATGGCGCCGAACGGGAGATGGATGATGGCGCTGAAGTCCCTGCCAACATGTTGTTTTTCGGTCACGCTTACTCCAATAAAACTGTGGCAATCATGCTACACCAGCGCGCCACGATAGGGCAAAAAAAAACGCACCCTCAGGTGCGTTTTGAATCTTTTTATTCACCACCCCGGCCATCTAACCCCGCTTGTGGCGGCGGCCAACAGCATACTGTCAGGCAGCGTGTCTCCTCTATGTATCCGCGTGCTGGCCGCGTGTCTTCTTCTTCACTCCCCACTAAATCCTGTGCCCGTAACCATCATGGTGCAAGCTGCACCGTTCGGGGGCGTCGCCATAGTAACCGATCTTTTTCCGAATATCGTTATTTATTTTGGGCAACTTGACAGGAGCTCATTTTGCTGTTTCGCGGTTGATGGCCTGGATCAGGTCTTTGCCGATGCGCTCTTCCATCTGCTTTTGCACCGGCAGCAGGGCATTGCGCCACAGCGCCTGTTCCTGGGCGCTCAGGTTGTAGATCTGGGTCTTGCCGGACTTGCGGATCGCTTCCAGCGCCATGTCGTTGTCGCGCTGGGCGATGGCTTTCTCGTAGGTGGTGGCTTCCTTCATGGCGCCTTCCAGCTTGTTGCGGATATCGCCCGGCAAGCCATCCCAGAACTTCTTGTTGACGATGACCGCGTAGCCCAGGTAGCCGTGGTTGGAGATGGTCAGGTGCTTCTGCACCTCGTGCATTTTCTGCGTGTACATATTCGATGGCGGGTTCTCGGTGCCGTCCACCACCCCGGTCTGCAGCGCCATATACGCTTCGGAGAAGGCCAGCGACTGCGGCACCGCGCCCAGCGCGCGCATCTGGACGTCCAGCACCTTGGAGGACTGGATGCGCATCTTCAGGCCCTTGAAGTCGGCCGGCACGCGCAACTGGCGGTTGGCCGACATCACCTTGAAGCCATTGTCCCAGTAG
>DASWTB010000142.1:0-3547 GCA_036402315.1 Pseudoduganella sp.
ACAGCCACTGCCATCGAAGGCAGCGCTTCGCGGACGCCGTTGTCCGGTTTTGCCGATCCTCCGTTAGACCGACCCTTGACCTATGCTTTGCAAGACCTGTGCCAGCCGCTTTGCAGGGGGTAAACGGCCCGCCGGGCCGCAAAAATGCAAGTTTTCGCCATCTGGTGGTGCAAGGCACCCGACAATGGTGCACCGCAATAGCGCACGCCAGGGTTCATATGCGCGCGTGCCTCAGGCGTTGGCTGCCTGCAGCGCGGCCTTGACCATGTCGTCGATTTCCGTGGTGATGTTCGACAGTACGCCGGCCACCACGGCGAACTCGCGCCCCGCATGGCCGGCCCGCGCCGCCACTACGCGGGCATTGAAGGTGACCATCCTGGCCTGGCGGGCGATGGTTTCGATTTCCGTGATGACGCCGCGCAGCTGCTTCTTCATCAGGACGGCGTGCTTCTTGGACTGCTCTTCATAGATAGCGGTAATCTGGTTCAGTACCGCCAGCACGGGCGTGGCGGTGGCCACCAGCTGCTCCAGTGCAGGGCCGGCCTTGCCGCTGTCCAGTGCGCGCTGGGCGAGGTCGATGAAGGCGGCGATTTGGCGCGCGCCGTCGGCGCTGCCGTAGTAGGCCTGTTCCAGCTCCGGGCAGAAAATACCCGGCAGCGTGTCGCTGCCATTCAGCAGGATCTGGTGGGCGTCGCGGAACAACTGCAGCGCCTCGCGGGCGATGTCCGCTGCGCCCTCCTGCCCCTGGGCCGCCAGCACGGCGTACAGCACCAGCCTCTGGGAGGTGAACCGGCGGCGGCCGGACAGGTTGATCAGCGCTCCGAATACTTCGCCCGACAGGGGCTTGGCCGCTTCCTGCATGGGTGCTCCTTCGCTACATGCGGATGTCGAAGGACCCGGCGTAGCGCTCCGGGTCCCTGCCATCCCAGGTGGTTCCGTCCATCAGCACCGAACTGCGCAAGGCGCTGGCGGGGATTGGCGTCTCCGTTATTTCCGCCGCCTCTTTATAAAGGGCGATCTGGTGAACCTTGAGGGCGACGCCCAGGTAATCGGGCGAGGCCTTGAGCAGGCCCCAGCGCTTTTGCTGGGTCATGAACCACATGCCGTCCGACAGGTAAGGGAAGTTGGCCGCGCCTTCCTGGTGGAAGCGCATACTGTGCGCGTCTTCCCAGGTATGGCCCATGCCATCGTCATAATGGCCAAGGATGCGCTGCCAGATCACGTCCTTGCCGGTGTTGACATATTGGATCGCCGAGATGATCTCGGCCATCGCCATGCGGTTGGCGGCACTGGCGTCGATCCAGCGGCTCGCTTCCAGCACGGCGGCAATGAGGGCGCGGGCGGTGTTGGGGTGGCGGCGCACGAAGTCGGCGGTGGTGGCCAGCACTTTCTCGGGATGGTCGGGCCAGATCTGCTGGCTGGTGGCAATGGTCACGCCCACGCCATCCATCACGGCGCGGTGGTTCCACGGTTCGCCGGCACAGAAGCCGTCCATGTGGCCGGCCGCCAGGTTGGTCGCCATCTGCGCGGGCGGCACCGTGATCACGCGCGCTTCGCGCAGTGGATGCACGCCATAGGCGGCCAGCCAGTAATACAGCCACATGGCGTGGGTGCCGGTCGGGAAAGTCTGGGCCCAGCGCAGCTCGCGCTCGTGCGACAAGGCGGCAACACCGGCGCCATCGCGCACGCCATCGTCCACCAGCCGGCGCGACAGGGTGATGGCCTGGCCGTTGCGATTCAAATTCATCAGGATGGCCATGTCGCGCCGTGCCGAACCCACGCCGAGATGAGTTGCATAGACAAGCCCGTACAGCGCGTGCGCGGCATCGAGTTCGCCGGTCAGCAGCTTGTCGCGCACGCCGGCCCACGAAGTTTCCTTGCTTAATACGATGCGGATGCCATGCTTGCGGTCCAGGCCAAGCACCGACGCCATCACCAGCGACGCGCAATCGGTCAACGGGTTGAAGCCAATCCTGACAATGTCTTTTTCAATCTGCATACGTCACTCCTGCCGGCTTCGCACCATCGTGGTGCACTAACCGAGCAAATCCTCCGCGTCCAGGATGCGCTGCGCCAAATCGGCCAGCTTCAGGTTCTTGTTCATGGCCATGCTGCGCAGCTTCTGGAAGGCCTGGTCCTCGGTCAGGCCCTGGCGCGCCATCAGGATGCCTTTGGCGCGGTCGATCAGCTTGCGCTCGGCCAGCTTGAGGCGGGTCCCTTCCAGCTCGTCGAGCAGCTTCTGTTCGCGCTTGAAGCGCACCAGCGCCACGTCCAGCACCGGCTTGATGCGCTCGGGCTGCAAACCCGCCACCACATAGGCGGAAACCCCCGCCGCCATTGCCGCTTCCATGGAATCGGCCTTGTCGTCTTCGGTGAACATGACGATGGGACGGCGCTCGTCGCGGGTGGCGATGACGATATGTTCAAGCATGTCGCGCGCATCGGACTCGGCGTCGACGATGATCATGTCGGGCTGCAGGCGGGCGATGTGTTCGGGCAGGTGGAAATCGGCCGGCAGCGAGGCGACCAGGTCGTAGCCGGCCTCCGCCAGGCCGGAATGCAGGGCGTGCGCGCGTGCCTCACTTTCGTGCGGCGGGTGGATCAAAACGATGCGTAGATTGCGGCTCATGCCTCCTAACTTGCAAGAACCGCGCCAGCTTTACATTCTGGGCAGGGGCATCAGACTATGTTGATCCCAGAACAACAGGTCGCCCGGTAACCACCGATGGCGATACAGGTGCTGGGGGCGGATGGCATGGGCATGCAGTTCCTGCAGCAATTCCTCGCTGTCGGCGGCGCTGGAGCCAACCACGCGGGTAGTCGCCGGATCGGCGACCAACAGCGCGCGCCGGCCTGTTTCCGGGTGCAGGCGCACCAGCGGCAGCGCGCCGGCGGCGCCATCCTGCGCGGCGCGTGCGTTGTGGACCTGGCGCCGCAAGCCCAGGGGCAGCGTGTCATAAGCCATCTGCAGGTTGGCAAACAGGGCCGCCTCGCCAGCCGGCGCCAGCGATTGCGCAGCCAGCCGGCGTCCGGCCTCGCGCTGCAGGCGCGTCGTGACACGCTGGCCGCGGAAGACCAGCAAATGGTGGTCGCGCAGGGCCGACTGCAGGCGGACGGTGTTGTTGTCGTCCTGGTCCTGCCCCAGGTTGTAGCCGATGACTTCTGCGCCCAGGGGCGCGTCGAGGATGCGGATGTCGAAATGCTGCCAGTTCATGCAAGCAGTCTATGCGCCAAGGTTTGCGTTGGAAACGAATGGTTTTTGATATTAATATGCGCTTTTCGCAAGCACAGGAACTGCATGAATACAACTATCTCCAGATTCCACCTCGCGCTGGCCGCCGCAGTGCTGGCCGTCCTGGCCTGGTCGGGCATCGCGCCCTATGACCGTGCCACCTGGTGGATGGAAGTGGCGCCGGCGCTGGTCGCCGTGCCGCTGATGGCAGCGACCTACCGCAGCTATCGCCTGACCGACCTGCTGTATGCGCTGATTGCCGTGCATTGCGTGATCCTTATGATTGGCGGCGCTTACACCTATGCGCCGGTGCCG
>DASWTB010000143.1:0-85841 GCA_036402315.1 Pseudoduganella sp.
TGGTCAGGATGTGACGCTTGAACGCCATGCCCGACTTAACGGTGCCACCTGGGCGCACGCGAAAACGCTTTTTCGCGGAGCTCTTGGTTTTCATTTTTGGCATGTGAATGCTCCAATAATGACCGGATTGTAGGTGGCAGCGACTGTGCTGCACTTTTGGCGCCTACTCTCACGGGAACCCGGGAGTATAGCACAAGATTTGTTAAAACCGGTAAACCAGGGTCTGACCCGCAGGGTCAGACCCCGAATGACACAACGGCCGCGGGTTAGGTTCGAGGATTTTGACTTACTGAGAAAGTCAAAAACCTTAAACCCAACCCCGCGGCCGTTGCGCTGACGGTGTCTGACCCTACGGGTCAGACACCGGTTTACCGGTTTTAAGCGGCTTTACTTCTTCTTCTTCGGCGCCAGCACCATGATCATCTGGCGGCCTTCCATCTTAGGGAACTGCTCGACCTGGCCATGCGGCTCCAGGTCAGCCTTCAGACGCTCGAGCATGCGCATGCCGATATCCTGGTGGGCCATTTCACGGCCGCGGAAACGCAGGGTGATCTTGGTCTTGTCACCGTCTTCCAGGAACTTGATCAGGTTACGCAGCTTGATGTTGTAGTCGCCATCATCGGTGCCCGGACGGAATTTGACTTCCTTCACCGAGATCACCTTCTGCTTCAACTTGGCCTCGTGCGCCTTCTTCTGTTCCGAATACTTGAACTTACCGTAATCCATCAGTCGGCAGACTGGAGGATTCGCGTTCGGCGCAATCTCGACCAGGTCGACATCGGCCTCTTCCGCCAGGCGGAAGGCTTCGGCCAGGCTTACGATGCCCAGCGGTTCGTTGTCCACGCCCGACAGACGCATTTCGGGATGGGTGATCTCGCCATTGATGCGATGGGACTTGTCAGTAGCTATTGTAGTTTCCTTCAATGTTAATTTAGTGGGCCGGTTGCGGGGCTCCCCGCATTAGGCTTTGGAGTCGACGTCGTTCTGAAGTCGCTCCACCAGGGCTTCGATCGACATGACGCCCAGATCGACATTGCCCCGCGCACGCACGGCCACGGTGTTGGCATCCCGTTCTTTGTCGCCCACCACGAGGATGAAAGGCACTTTTTGGACGGAATGTTCGCGGATTTTATACGTAATCTTCTCGTTGCGCAAATCAGCAGCAACGCGGAAGCCCAGCTTGCGCAGCCTGGATTCAAGCGCCTTGCAGTAATCCGCCTGCGCATCGCTGATGTTCAGAATCGATACTTGCTGAGGGGCAAGCCACATTGGCAACGCGCCCGCGTAGTTCTCGATCAGGATGCCAATGAAGCGCTCCAGCGAGCCCACGATTGCACGGTGCAGCATGACCGGGGTCTTGCGGGTGTTGTCATCCGCAACATATTCGGCACCCAGGCGGCCAGGCATGAAGAAGTCGACCTGCATGGTGCCGACCTGCCACGGGCGGCCCAACGAATCCTTCAGGTGGTACTCGATCTTCGGGCCGTAGAAAGCGCCCTCGCCCGGCAGTTCGGTCCAGGTCACGCCGCAAGCGCGCAGGCCGGAGCGCAGCGCCTCTTCGGCTTTATCCCACACCTCATCGTCACCGATGCGATTATCCGGACGCAGCGCCAGCTTGACGTCGATGTTCTCGAAATGGAAATCTTTATAGACTTCCATCGCCTGCTGGTGGAAGGCCACCACTTCCGGTTCGATTTGCTCATTGGTGCAGAAGATATGGCCATCGTCCTGCGTGAAGCCGCGCACGCGCATAATGCCGTGCAGCGCGCCCGAAGGCTCGTTACGGTGGCACTGGCCGAATTCACCGTAGCGCAACGGCAGGTCGCGGTAGGAACGCAGGTCGCTGTTGAAGATCTGTACGTGGCCCGGGCAGTTCATCGGCTTCAGCGCGTAGGAACGGTTTTCGGACTCAGTCACGAACATGTTCTCGCGGTAGTTTTCCCAGTGGCCGGTCTTGCCCCACAGCGAAGCGTCCAGGATCTGCGGCGCCTTCACTTCCTGGTAGCCGTTTTCCTGGTATTTGCGGCGCATGTACTGCTCCACCTGCTGCCAGATGGTCCAGCCTTTCGGATGCCAGAACACCAGGCCCGGCGCCTCGTCCTGGAAATGGAAGAAGTCCAGCTGCTTGCCCAGCTTGCGGTGGTCGCGCTTTTCCGCCTCTTCCAGCTGGAACAGGTACTGCTCCTGGTCTTCCTTTTTGGTCCAGGCGGTGCCGTACACCCGCTGCAGCATTTCGTTCTTGCTGTCGCCGCGCCAGTAAGCGCCGGCCAGTTTCATCAGCTTGAAGACTTTCAGCTTGCCGGTTGATGGCACGTGCGGGCCGCGGCACAGGTCGGTGAAATTGCCTTCGGTGTAGAGGGACACGTCTTCATTGGACGGAATCGAAGCAATGATCTCGGCCTTGTAATGCTCATTGATGGACTTGAAGTAAGCCACGGCTTCGTCGCGCGGCAGGACCTTGCGGGTCACCTGCTCGTCCTTCTTCGCCAGTTCAGCCATCTTCTTCTCGATCGCCACCAGGTCGTCCGGGGTGAATGGGCGCTTGTAGGAGAAGTCGTAGTAGAAACCGTTCTCGATGACCGGACCGATGGTCACTTGCGCATCAGGGAACAGCTCCTTGACGGCGTAAGCCAGCAAGTGAGCGGTCGAGTGGCGGATGACTTCCAGGCCTTCCGGATCCTTGTCGGTGACGATCGCGACGTCGGAATCCTTCTCGATCAGGAAGGAAGTGTCTACGACTTTGCCATCCACCTTGCCGGCCAGGGCGGCTTTGCCCAGGCTGGTGCTGATGTTGGACGCAACTTGTGCCACGGTCAGCGGGGCATCGAATTGACGGACGGAACCGTCGGGCAGTCGGACTGAAACCATTATGGATCTCCGGAAGAAAAAGGTAATGCTGGAAAAAATGGACGAAAAAAAACGCGGGCTAGCCGCGTTTTTCTTCAATTGAACAAGCAAAAGAAAGCCGATCGACTAGCGTCACTCACCAACCTTGATGGTAGTTCGCGGTGTCATAACCGGTGTGCCTTTCTCGCTCTTACAAAATGTCTGGTGGGCGGTGAGGAATTCGAATCCCCGACCCCTTGGATGTCGACCAAGTATTCTAACCAGCTGAACTAACCGCCCGAGAGCCAGCATTATAGAGAGCACTTCCCTCTGTGACAAGTGTTTTCCGAAGAAAACATTGCTGATATATTCAGGCACTATGCAAAACCACGATTCCACGCACCTCCACGCCCATTTGGACGGCGACGCACAGCACGCTCACTTCAATGAACACCGCAGCCAGGCTGCACTGGCAGCCGCACTGGCGCTGACTTTAGGCTTTGCCGTGGTTGAAGTCGTAGCCGGTTTCGTGGCCAATTCGCTGGCCCTGATTTCCGACGCAGGCCATATGGTGACCGATGCCGCCGCGCTCGGCCTCGCGCTGCTGGCGCAACTGATCGCCAAGCGCCGCCCTTCCGCACGTTATTCCTTCGGCTTTGGCCGCGCGGAAGCGCTGGCAGCATTCGTCAACGGCCTGGCCATGCTGCTGGTGGTCGGCTGGATCGTCTTCGAAGCAGTGCAGCGCTTTGCCTCGCCGGCGCCGGTACAAGGCAGCACCGTGCTGGTGGTTGCGGGCATCGGCCTGTGCGTGAACCTGCTGGTCGCATGGAGCCTCTCGCGCGACAAGGACAGCATGAACACGCGCGCCGCACTGGTGCATGTACTGGGCGACCTGCTCGGCTCCGTCGCCGCGCTGATTGCCGGCGGCGTGATCATGGCAACGGGCTGGATGCAGATCGACCCGATTCTCTCGCTGCTTGTTTCGCTGCTGATCCTCAAGTCGACGATCGGCGTGCTGCGTGAGTCCTTCCATCATCTGATGGAAGGCGTGCCTGACAACGCCGATTACGCCCAGATCGGTGCCGACCTGGCCGAAGTGCCGGGCGTGCTGTCAGTCCACGACTTGCACGTGTGGGAAATGTCGCCCGGCCAGCCAGCCCTGATCGGCCACTTGCACATCGACGACTTGCAGCAGTGGCCAGCCATCCTGGAGCGCGTGAAGGCCATGCTGCGCGAGCGCCATCGCATCGACCACATAACGCTACAGGCGGAGCCCTGAGTGCGCGGCAGCCCCGCAAGCTAATGCCGAACTGCCCTTTGTTTGTTGCGCCAGTTCTTGTTTGCCGGCGGCCACAATGCCAGCGGTTCGCGGTCCGGGCGGTATTGCCTGTATAGCTTGTTTGCGGCCTTTTCCTTGGACTGCTGAACCAGGATGCCGGGCATTGCGCTTTCCATTTCCATCCATTCGTAGCGGGACAGTCCCTTTTCCAGCAAACTCCGCGCGATGTCAAAACCGAGCGCGCGATAGCTCTCGAACTGGTCTTCGCCATAGAACTGGTCGCCCGTGCTCTCATGCGGAAAATCAGAATGGGATTCGCGATACTGCCTGACCGAGGTGCCTTCACTGACGCCATCCATTGAGGCCTTGATATACAGCAGGCGTCCGATCGTGCCCCGCCGGTCGTTGTAGCGGATAATGCCTGTGGCAAACCGGGCAGCGCTGAAAGTCGCACCTGGCGCCAGTGCGAGTTTGCTGACATCAATTTCGATGTCAACGTTAAAATCGATCTTGCACATGCGGATCAAGGTTCCGAGCCCTTCGAATTTCATTTCCGGATCGCACTCCGCATCGCTCACTACGATCAGCTTGCAACGCCGCTTGATCAGTTCGTAGACGGCCAGGTTCTCAAAGTGGCCACCGTCCGACACCATCAGGTACTTAAGCCTGTCGTGCGCGACCGCGAACAACTCCGACAGCAAATAAAGCGGACCGAAACGCGGCGAGCTGTCCATGGCGTCTGGCCGCACCGGACTACGGAACCACCATCCAAGACGGACATTGAAAAGCGTCAGCAGCATGGCCGTTGCCGGCGATGAGTGATAGCCCATATTCGGGCTTGCCGCGGCACCCGAGACCGAAATCGCCTGCCCCAGCGAAACGTGCTTGCCGCGCGACCCATAGCGAATGTGCGGCTGGTAGCCGGGGAAAGGATCTTCCTGCGCACGGTCTTTCAGGTACGCACTGCCAATCAGATAAGGCGTCACGGTGAAGGAAGCGCTGTGCCTGGTGTGCAAGTCCAGGTCGCTCGACCCACCCAGGTTGAGCGCACAGTTAATAATGTGAAGCGGCCCATCCGGCCGCCCTGGCGGCCCACATTCGACATTGCGCGCCAGATCACTGACTGGCATATCGTCAGCCTCATCGAAATTGGTGAAGTTTTGCGGTTCGCGCTGATCTTGCCTCGTCGCGCCCAGGTAGCAGCGAACCAGCCGGTTCCGATAGAACGCATTCAAACTGAACACATTGATATCAACGCGATACGACAGGAAGAGCCAGGCGGCGAGGCAGAACACGAAAGCTGCGAGCGTATAGTCCAGGGATGCATCCATCAGGATCCAGTGCCTTAGCCCGAGTTTCTCGGCCGTAAGCCAGGCGCTCGACAACTCGCTTGTACTCATCCCCCACAGGGCCAGGTGAAGCAATGTTGCGACTCCGAGCACCAGTCCGGCGACAAACACGTATGGCCCGAACACCGCGAGCATATTGATCGCCTTGTCGGTCGTCGAAGTTTCAGCCGAGCGGATCTTGTCGTCGCCCTTCGACCGCCCCGATTTCGCTGCGAGCAAACCGCCTAAAGTAGCCGCCAGCCAGGTGGCAGCGGCTGTGATCTTGGCCCAGTTGTCGTTGTCAGCAATGTCCTTCTCGGCAATCCAGGCGATCACCAGGGGTCCGTAAACAGCTGCCGCCACAACAATACCCCAGCCGAAGGAATAGATACACAGCCAGGCTGCAGCCCTGCTCCACCATTCACGGATGCCTTCGATGGAGGACTGGCCAATCAGGCCGATCAGCAAGGTGATGGTTAACGAAAAGGCCAGCAAGAGCAATGGAGCCCCAAGGGCAAACGCTTGCCATGCTCCCGATACAGGATCCCGGTGAAATTGCTGCATCAACAGGACGATGCCTGAAAATTGTGCGTGCAAGACCAGGATGCACAAGGCCGAGGCAAGAAAGGCCATGACACTGCGCTTGGCAAGGCGCTTGAAGTCTCCCTCGTACTGCAGTTTTATTCCACGCATGGAGCAGAAAGCCAGCAGTACGAAGGCCGCAAATGCAACCGCCAGCGGGAACGGCCAATAGAGCCACCCTTCCGCCAGCACCAGGCGATAGCTGCCATTACCGTACATGGGGTGTGGCGAAGTGGCAGGATCCTGCAAGCCCCACAGGACGGCAGAAAGCGTGTATGCGGTGACAATAATCGGCAGAATCACCGTCACCTGGACCTTGCGCTGGCCGTAGTTGATCACGGAATCCCCGCCTGGGGAGGGACCGGACAACTGGCGTTTCAGCGCCAGCATGGCCGGCACGGCTCAAAACGCGGCTGCGACCATGAAAAGCGCTATGGGAAATGCCATGGGGCTTACCGGGCCATTTGAAAAGGGCGCAAAGTCACTGATCCAGCACAGGAACCAGTCAACCGCCGCCAAAGTAGCACAGACTGGCAGCCAGGCGCGCCAGCCGTCCGCCGAAAAGCTCCAGGCTGGCGGGTCGGCCGCACCTGCCTTGATTTGCAGTCCGCAATGCAAGGAAACCAGGTTGGCGCACACGCTGACGACCGCCGCAATAAAGAGCCCCACCGTCAGTCCGCGCGCCAACGGCGACAACGGCACATACGGAAAACCATATTCAAGGATCCTGGGCAAGAGCAGCAGCGCAGCCAGGGCAAGCAGCATCGACAATTGCATCAGCAAGGCGTTGCGGACCCAGATCATCAGCATTGACCAGGTGTCAGCACTGAAAAAGCCGACCTGTGGCGACAAATAGTTGGAAAATCGCCGCAGATGCCTGATTGAAGCGTCCCAGCGGGTAGCGGCGCTCAACCAGCTGCTGCCCTGCCGTCGACAGTTTGCCGATAGCCAGGCCGCGATATAACCGCCACCGGAGACCGATGACAGGTAGTCGAATCGTTCAAGGAGGTGCTTTTCCTTTAATGCCTGCAGGACACCCAAACCGAATGTTGCGCTGCGGATGCCGCCTCCGGAAAGCGCCAGTCCGGCAAATTCGGATTTGCCGGCCATATGGCCAAGCAGTTTATGTTCCGCCTGAATGGCCGGGTGATCCCAAGGTTCGGTGCCATCCGGGACTGAATCGCCATCCTGCTCGTGCGGGATATTATCGGCATCCGGTTCCGCCCCTCGCTGCAATAACTCGGGCTCGAAATTGTCCGCTTCGCTCATGACGCCACCTCCTTGTGCAGGACCATCTTTTCAGACTAGTGAGTGAAAGCGGGGAAATTCTATTCAATTGTCACAACCGGCAATTCCCTTGTGCAGCGGAGTTAACGGCCGTCACGCCAGCCTCTGGCAGCAACACGCCAGGGTCTGGCATGCCTCGGGCAGCCGCTCAGAGCGACAGTGCGCTGACAAGGTCAGGCGCGGCGGGCTTCGAGGATGCCAGTAACTTCGCTAATGGCGGCAAGGGCTTTTTGCAGTTGGCTGGTGGCGCCAATTTCAACAGTAAATGTCATGCGCGCCTGGCCTTTGGCGGATTGGGTATTTACGCCGGTGACATTGATTTTCTCGCGCGAGAAAATCTCGGAAATATCGCGCAGCAAACCCTGGCGGTCGGTCGCTAAAACAAATAAATCGACCGGGAATACCGTATCGGAGCGCGCCGCGCCCCATTCCGTGACAATCACGCGCTCCGGAGCTTTAGCGCGCATTTCGGCAAAGTTTTTGCACGAAGCGCGGTGAATTGAAACGCCTTTTCCACGCGTGACAAAACCCACGATCGGATCGGGCGGCGCCGGTTTGCAGCATTTGGCCAATTGGGTCATCAAGCCATCGGTGCCAACCACCAGCACGCCGGATTTGGCGCCCGATTCAACACTGGAATTGCGGCTCTTATTAACGGCAACCTGGTCAGTGGAATCCGCTTCCGCCTCAGCCGGGTCCCGCAAGGCGGCTTCGACGTGACGCAGCGAAAACTCATCCTTGCCAACTGCCAGGAACAGGTCGTCCACCTTGCCGAAGCCCAGTTTTTGCGCCAGCGTTTCCAGGTTGACAGCGGTCTTGCCTTCGCGCTGCAGCGACTTCTCGACCAGGGAACGGCCATTGGCGACCGTTTCCTGGATATCAATGGCGTGGAACCAGGCCCGCACCTTGGTGCGCGTACGATTTGAAACCGTATAGCCTGGGCTCAGCCAGTCACGCGACGGGCCGGCTGTGCCAGGCGCGCCCTTGGCGGTAATAACTTCGCAAGTTTGTCCGCTTTTCAAAGGGGTATTCAGCGGCACCATCTGGCCGTCGACGCGCGCGCCGCGGCAGCGGTGGCCCACATCGCTGTGCAGATGATAGGCGAAGTCGATCGGCGTGGCGCCGACCGGCAGTTCGATCACGCGCGCCTGCGGCGTCAGCACGAAGATGCGGTCGTCCAGCGTGGTGGACTTGAGTTTCTCCACCCACTCGCGCTGCTGGTCTTCGTTATTGACCACGGCATCGGCCACCTCGGTCTTCCAGGCCAGCAGTTGGCGCAGCCAGGCGATCTTTTCGTCGTACTGCTGGCCTTTGAAGTTGGAGCCGCCCTCTTCCTTGTAGCGCCAGTGCGCAGCCACGCCGTATTCGGCGAAGTTGTGCATTTCCTGGGTACGGATCTGCACTTCGAGGGGGCGGCCATCGTCCGCCGTCACTACGGTGTGCAGCGACTGGTAGCCGTTCGGCTTGGGACGGGATATGTAATCGTCGAATTCTTTCGGGATCGGAGTCCAGATATTGTGGACCACGCCGAGCACCGTATAGCAGGTCTTCACGTCGTCGACGATCACGCGGAAGGCGCGCACATCGTACAGTTCCGAGAAGTCCAGGTCCTTGCCCTTCATCTTGTTCCAGATGGAGTAGATGTGCTTGGGCCGGCCGAATACCTCGGCCTTGATGCCTGCCGCAGCCAGTTCGGTCTGCAGACGCGCAATGGAAGACGTGACGAAGCTCTCGCGCGCCATGCGCTTCTCTTCCAGCATCTTCGCAATGCGCTTATAGGTTTCCGGCTCGATGAAGCGGAACGACAGGTCTTCCAGCTCCCACTTGATCTGCCAGATGCCGAGGCGGTTTGCCAGCGGCGCGTAAAGGTCCAGGGTCTCGCGGCCGTAAGCGCGCGTCACATCGTCGAAGCGCTTGATGTCGGCAAAGTAGCGCAAGGTAGTGCAGCAGGAAGCCAGCCGCACCAGCACCACGCGCATATCGGTGGCCATCGCCAGCAGCATCTTGCGCAGCGATTCGACCTGGGCGACCGCCTGCTGCGCCGCAGTCTTGGTGCGCGCGGCGCTGCCGGAAGACGCCAGCGTCAGTTCGCGCAGGCGGATCAGCTGGCGCACGCCAGCCACCAGGTCGTTGACTTCCTTGCCGTAGCGCGGCTCGATGGAGGGAGCAGTATCGGCGTCGAGCATGGTCAGCTCGAACATCAGTGCCGCGATGCGGGTTTCGGCATCGGTGCGCAGGATGGCCAGTGTGCTGGCGACCCCGATGGCAAATTCCAGGGCATCCTGCCCGTGGCCGGTGATACGTCCGCTATACGCCTGGCTGGCGTGATCAAGCGCAGCCAGCACGCGCGCCCCATCATCGGCGGACAAGCCTTGTACCAGCTGGTCCGTCGTTGCGCTATTGAGAGCCGCGATTGAAACCATTACAAACCTTCTCAGAATTGGGCGGCGGTCACCACGATTTCGACCAGCCAGTCGGGATTTGCCAGTTGCGCTTGCACGGTGGCGCGTGGCGGGGTATTGCCTTCCACAACCCATGCTTCCCACACTTCATTCATGGCGGCAAAGTTGGCCAGGTCGGTAATGTAGATCTGGGCGCGCAGGATGTGCGCCTTGTCGCTGCCGGCTTCGCCCAGCAGGCGGTCGATGTGGCCCAGCACTTCGGCAGTCTGCGCCTTGATGTCGCCGCCCTTTTCGGCGATCTGGCCGGCCAGGTAGACGGTGCCGTTGTGGACGGCGATTTCAGACATGCGCTTACCTACGTGAAAACGTTTGATTTCCATGCTTCTCTCTTAGTGGTTCAACAAAAAATCTTTCGCGATCGCGATCTGGTCGTCGTGCAGGAAAGTCGGCGCATGGCCAACGTTCGGGATCTCCACCAGCTTGGCCTTCGGCCCGCGCTGGGTCATGGCTTGCGCCGTTTCGCGCGACAGCAGGTCCGAGTTCGCGCCGCGCACCAGCAAGGTCGGGCAGCGGATCGCATCGTAGGCGGCCCACAGCATGGCTTCGTCTGCCTTGGCCGATTCGGGCGTCACCGACTGGAACGGCAGCGCCAGCCCCATGTCGTAGTGGCGCACCCACGAACCATCCTTATCCTGGCGCAGCACGTCGGCGGCCAGCTTGTGCCATTCCGCGTCGGTGTGCTCGCCGAACGTGGTCGACACCATCTTCACGAACTCGGCGCCGGCCTTGAAGGTCGGGAAGCGCACTTCCTGGGCAATGTAGTCGCCGATGCGCTGGATCGCCACCGCATCCAATGTAGGGCCGATATCGTTCAATACCAGTTTGCTGACCGGGCTGTCCTGCAGCGAAGCCAGGCCCATGCCGATCAGGCCGCCCATCGAGGTGCCGAACCAGTCGACGGTCTGGCGCTCGCCGTTGGCCAGCACGCGCGCCAGCAGGGTCACCATATCGCTCACGTACTGGGGAAGGCGGTAGAGCTGGGGGTTGGCCAGGCTGCCGGAACGGCCGCGGCCCACAACGTCGGGGCACACCACGCGGTATTCCTTGCACAGTGATTGTGCAAGATTGTCAAAATCGTCCGAAACACGGGTCACGCCGTGCACGCAAACCAGCACGTTCGGGTTGTCTTGCTCGCCCCATTCCTTGTATGCCATCTGGTGCAGGCCAGACATGGAGAAACACTGAACGGACTTGATTTTCGCTTCTGGCATTCGGTTCCTCGCTCCCCGTACTATTGGTTTTTGCGCTACATTCTACATTGGCTAACTAATTATAGGGGACCAAATGGTCAGCACGACTTTGCGCGGCAAAACCGCGCTCGTAACCGGCTCCACTTCCGGCATCGGCCTGGGCATCGCGCGCAGCCTGGCAGCGGAAGGCGCCAACATCGTTTTGAACGGCTTTGGCGATGCTGCGGAGATCGCCAAGCTGCAGGAATCGCTGGCCGCCGAATTCGGCGTGCAGGCGGGCTACCACAGCGCTGACATGAGCAAGCCGGCCGATATCGAGGCCATGATGGCCTATGCTGCCGGCAAGTTTGGTGGCGTTGACGTACTGGTCAATAACGCCGGCATCCAGCACGTGGCCAATGTCGAAGACTTTCCGGTCGAGCGCTGGGACGCGATCATCGCCATCAACCTGACTTCGGCCTTCCACACCACCCGCCTGGCGCTGCCCCACATGAAGGCGCGCAACTGGGGCCGTATCATCAACCTGGCCTCGGTGCACGGGCTGGTCGCTTCGGCCGGCAAATCGGCTTATGTGGCGGCCAAGCACGGCCTGGTGGGCTTTACCAAGGCCACCGCGCTGGAAACCGCCAGGACCGGCATCACCTGCAATGCGATCTGCCCGGGCTGGGTGCTGACGCCGCTGGTGCAGAAACAGGTCGACGCGCGGGCCGAGAAGGAAGGCCTGTCCAACGAGGCGGCCAAAGCCGCCCTGCTGGCAGAAAAGCAGCCGTCCGGCGAATTCGTCACACCGGAGGAATTGGGCGCCATGGCGGTCTTCCTGTGCTCCGACGCTGCCAAGCAAATGCGCGGCGTGGCCTGGAATATGGACGGCGGCTGGGTCGCCCAGTAATCAGCCCTGCTGCGCCAGATAGTTGTTCTTCAGGCGCATATAGTGCTCGGCCGAGTACCGGAAGTGCGCTATCTCCTGCTCGGTCAGCTCGCGGATGCGCATCGCGGGCCGGCCGACATACAAGCCGCCGCTCTTCAGCACCTTGCCGGGAGCGACCAGGCTGCCCGCCCCCACCATCACGTGCTTTTCGATGAGCACGTCATCCATGATGATCGCGCCCATGCCGACCAGGCATTCGTCGCCGATGGTGCAACCGTGCAGCAGCACCGAATGGGCGATCGTGACGTGCTGGCCGATTGTCAGGGCCGCACCCTCGGGCTTGGCGGCCGAGCGGTGCGACACGTGGCACATGGCGAAGTCCTGAATATTGCTGCCTTCTCCAACCGTAATGCGGTTGACGTCGCCGCGCAGCACCGCATTGCACCAGATCGAGGCATCGCGGCCGACGCGGACGTCGCCAATGATTTGCGCGGACTGGTGCACGAACACGCCATCGGCCAGTTGGGGGAAGGTGTCGAGGTAAGGTTGCAGTGTCATCCCAGGATTATATGGCGTGCAGCACTGGCGCACGCTGGCGATTGTGGATTTCCACAATGGGGATAGACACAATAGCGGCAAGACAACCCGTTTGCCATGATGGGGATATTCGGAGACAACCAAGGCCCCTCATCATGGAAAAGAAACCCTTTTACAAAGTACTGTACGTCCAGGTACTGTTTGCAATCTTCTGCGGCATCATGCTCGGCATCTATTTGCCGACCGATGCCGTGGCCATGAAACCGCTCGGCGACGGTTTCATCAAGCTGATCAAAATGATCATTGCCCCGGTCATCTTCTGTACCGTGGTCAGCGGCATCGCCGGCATGCAGGACGTGAAAAAAATTGGCCGCGTCGGCGGCAAAGCCCTGGTCTACTTCGAGATCGTCTCCACCTTCGCCCTGGTCATCGGCCTGGCCGTCGCCAACTTCATGCAGCCTGGCGCCGGCTTCAATGCCGATCCGCACACGCTGGACACCAAGTCCATCGCCCAGTACACGGAAAAGACCAAGGCCCTGACCACCACCGACTTCCTGCTGAACATCATCCCTAACACCGTGTTCGATGCCTTCGCCAAGGGCGACATCCTGCAGGTGCTGCTGGTTGCCATTCTGTTCGGCTTCGCCCTGTCCCTGCTCGGCGAGCGCGGCCGTCCGGTCACCAAGCTGATCGACGAGGTATCGCACGCCTTCTTCGGCATGGTCAACATCATCATGAAGGCCGCCCCGGTCGGTGCCTTTGGCGCCATGGCTTTTACCATTGGTAAATACGGCATCGCCTCGCTGCTGCCGCTGGCCAAGCTGATGGGTTCGTTCTACCTGACCTGCTTCATGTTCGTGTTCGTCGTGCTGGGCCTGATCGCCAAGTACACCGGCTTCTCGATCACCCGCTTCATCTCCTACATCAAGGAAGAACTGCTGATCGTGCTGGGCACTTCGTCGTCGGAAAGCGCCCTGCCTTCGCTGATGCGCAAGCTGGAAAAACTGGGCGCCTCCAAACCAGTGGTGGGCCTGGTGGTGCCGACCGGCTACTCCTTCAACCTGGACGGCACGAATATCTATATGACCATGGCCGCGCTGTTCGTGGCCCAGGCCACCAATACCGACCTGACGCTGTGGCAGCAACTGACTATCCTCGGCGTTGCCATGCTGACCTCGAAAGGCGCTTCCGGCATCACCGGCGCCGGCTTCATCACCCTGGCAGCGACGCTGGCCGTGGTGCCCAGCATCCCGGTGGCGGGCATGGCCCTGATCCTCGGCATCGACCGCTTCATGAGCGAGTGCCGCGCCCTGACCAACTTCGTCGGCAACGGCGTGGCAACCCTGGTGGTGGCCAAGTGGGAAGGCGAACTGGACATGGATACCCTGCAACGCGAACTGGCCAATCCTACCCCGCTGAGTGCGCCTGCCCAGGCGACCCCGGCCGAAGCGCTGGCAGCCACCGCCGAGTAAGCCGATACGTCTATACCACTAAGACAGGCCCCATGCAATTGTGCGTGGGGCCTGTCTTTTTTTGTGGTTAGAATGTAACGAAAAGTAGCCGCGCGAATGTTGACACACGGAAACACGCCACCTAGAATAAACTCACTAATAATGCACCCAGACCGGACGCCAGGATGAGACACCCCAGCCACCGCGGCTTTACCTTGATCGAAGTGATGATTACCATGGCAATCGTCGCTATCCTCGCTGCAGTCGCCATCCCCAGTTACAGCCGCTATGTGATCAAAGGCAATCGCGCCGCTGCCCAGCAGCACCTGATTGATCTGGCGCAGCGCGAGCAGCAATTCCTGGCCGATGCGCGTGTCTATAAAGACTCGGTAAGCGGCCTGGGCATGCAAACGCCTGCATCCGTGTCGAAGTGGTACACGATTGCCATCCAGGTCAATGAAGGCCCGCCGCCCACCTTCAGGATCACGGCCACGCCGATCGCCGGCTCGCGCCAGGCGGAAGACGGGGAACTCAGCATCGACCAGGCCGGCGCCAAGCTGCCTGCGGATAAGTGGTGATGCGATGAAACGTCAAACCGGCTTCGGCCTTTCCGAAATGTTGATGGTGCTTGTTGTCGCCGGCATCCTGGCGACGCTCGGCATGCCCGCGATGCAGGAATTCATCGCCAACCAGCGCCTGAAGAACACCTCGTCCGATTTGTTCACCAGCATCCTGCGCGCGCGCAGCGAGGCCATCAAGCGCAACAAGGACGTGACGATTGCCCCGGCCACCAGCTGGAACACGGGCTGGACCATTCCCAGCCCGAACGCCGGGGAACCGGCGCTGGCCACCTTTAGCACACGCTCGTCGATCGAGGTCTCGGGACCGAACGGCGGCGTGACGTTTACCGCCGCCGGCCGCGTCAAGGGCGATACCAACCCGCAATTCTCCCTGACCGCTTCCACCGGCAAGGCCAGCTGCATCACCATTGACCTCGGCGGCCGCCCGAACGTGCAACCCAAATCATGCTAAGACCAATCATGCGCCACCAACGCGGCATTACAGTGATTGAAATCCTGGTCACCATCGTGATCCTGGCTTTCGGCTTGCTGGGCATTGCTGTGTTCCAGTCCAAAGCCACTGTCGGCTCGATCGAATCCTATCAGCGCGCCCAGGCCGTCATTCTGCTGGACGACATGACTGCCCGCCTGCAAGGCAACCCCGACAACAGTCCCTTCTACGAGTCCACCAACATCGGCACTGGCGACTCGCAACCGGCCGATTGCAGCGCCCTGGGCGCCGGCGCCACGCGCGACGTCTGCGAGTGGAGCAATTTGCTGAAGGGTGCGGCGGAAACCGATAGCAACAGCAAAGTCGGCGCCATGATCGGCGCACGCGGCTGCATCACCCTGCTGCAGGCCGCCGACCCGACCCCAGGCGTTTGCAAGCCTGGCATTGTCCAGGTGGCAGTTGCCTGGCAAGGCCTGCACGCCACCCAGGCTCCAGCCCTCGACTGCGGCGCGAACCAGTTCGGCGATGAGAACTATCGCCGCCTGATCGCGGCCCAGGTCCTGATTCCTCAACTTGCCTGCAAATGAGGAGCCCATTCATGCAGAATTATCGCCGTCGCGAGCAAGGTTTTACTCTGGTTGAGCTGATGGTGGCAGTCACCGTCGGCATGTTGTTGCTTGCCGGCTTGTCGACCCTGTTCAGCAGCAACAGCGCTGCGCAAATGGAAATCGAACGCGCCAACCGCCAAGTGGAGAATGGGCGCTATGCCATGCAACTGATGACCGGCGACTTGCGCAACGCCGGCTATTACGCCGAATACGATCCGACCGAACTGGCAGCGCCACTGGTCCTGCCGAACCCATGCTCGGTCGACCTGGCAACCATCCGCGACGCCATCGCCTTTGCAGTGCAAGGCTATGACAACAGCAGCGCGCTCGATTGCCTGTCCGACGTCAAGGCCAATACCGACGTGGTGGTGGTGCGCCATACCCACACCTGCGTGGTCGGCGCTGCCGATTGCGAAGACGAAACTGCCGGCGGCCCGTTCTTCCAGGCCTCGCAATGCGCGAATGACGATGAACTTGGCTCCAATCAATTGGAGAAGCACTACCAGATCGGCGCGCTCAACGGCGGCTTCAGCCTGCACAAGTACGACTGCAAGCCAGGCGTCGCTGGCAGCGGCACCCCGGCCGATGTGCGGCGCCTGCTGACCCACATCTACTTTGTCGCCAACAACAGCCTGGCTGGCGATGGCATCCCTACCCTCAAGCGTGCCGAGGTGGTGAGCAAGGATGGCGTCATGTCGGTCCAGATCGTGCCGCTGGCTGAAGGCATCGAGAACATGCAGCTCGAATATGGCCTTGACAGTAACGATGACGGCGTGGCCGACAGCTTCACCACCAAGGTCGCCGATGCCGAGTGGGGCAGCGTGGTGTCAGTCAAGCTGCACCTGCTGGCAAAAACCCTGAGCCCGTCGATGCAGCACAACGACACCAAGTCCTATGTGCTCGGCTCGGACGAGAACGGCCAGCAATACGTCATTGGCGCCGCCAACGATAAATTCAAACGCCACGTCTTCTCCTCGCTGATTGGCCTGCCTAACGTGGCCGGAAGGAAATCCTGATGAAACACCCTGCATTCGGTCGGCAAAGCGGCATGACCCTGGTCGTGGCACTGGTCATGCTGGTGCTGATCACCTTGCTGGCGATGACCACCTTCAACCTCGGAAAATCGAGCATCCAGGTGGTCAACAACATGCAAAACCGTGATGAAGGCATTGCCGCCAGCCGTAACGTGCTCGACGAAGCCATGTCCAGCACGCGCTTCTTCGACACGCCGAACGATGCGCTGAACCAGCCCTGCATGAACAGCAACCATCGCTGCTTCGACCTGAATGGCGACAACGTGATCGATATCGTGACCGTGCTGAGCCCGGCGAAGTGCGTCAAGGTGCGCACCATCAAGACCAATGAACTCGATCTCGGCGAGGAAGAAGACCGCGGTTGCAGCGTCGGCTCCAGCAACGACGGCCTGATCGTCGGGGCAAAAAAGGGCGATTCGATGTGCGCCGACTCCACCTGGGAAATGGCTGCCACCAGCCAGGACCAGCAGGTGCAATCGGAGGTCCAGGTCGTGCAAGGCGTGGCCATGCGTGTCTCCACCGACAACGTCGAAACCTCCTGCAAATAATTAGCCCGCTTATTACTGAGAGCCAGCCATGCCAAAAAAGCTATTGATCACCGCGGCCGCCAGCCTCGGTGCATGCGCCACCCTCCTGTCGTTCCCCGCTGGCGCTGACGACATCGATATTTTCACCGGCGCCTCCGCCGGCACTTCGATCAATCCCCGCATCCTGATCGTGCTGGACAACACGTCCAACTGGTCGCGCCAGTCGCAGAAATGGCCCGGCGGCCTGAGCCAGGGCCAATCCGAAGTGCGCGCCATCAAGGACGCGATCGCCACGCTGAACGACAAGGTCAATGTCGGCCTGTTCGAGTTCGTCACGGACGGCACCGCCAACGACAATGGCGGCTTTGTGCGCTTCCAGGTCCAGCCAATGACGACGTCGGCCAAGAACCAGCTCAGCAACCGTCTCGACACCATTGACAAGGACATCACCAGCCCGATCGAAAAACGCAACTCGGGTACCATGTACGGCAACCTGATGTACGACGTGTACAACTACCTGGGCGGCCGCCCAGGCTACTCCGCTGCGCAAGGCGTCACGCCGTCCTCGATCGCCGACCCGGCTGGCTATGTCAGCCGCTGGGTGCCCTTCAAGTCGCCGCTGACCGACGACGCCAGCTGCGCCAAGACGATCGTGATCTTCGTCACCAACCCGGACCAGAGCGGCCCGACCAAAGACGACTCTGCCAACACGACGCGCCTGCAAAGTCTGGGCGGCAGCACCAAACAGCTCGGCCTGCCGAACTTCTCGACCCAGACCGTCCAGAGCGTCACCAATATTGGCCAGACCTCGGTCTGCTACTCGAGCCAGAGCGCCGCCGCCGCCGAACTGAACATGGTTCCGTGGCCCACCACCTGCGGCAACTACACCGACGGCTGCAGGATCGGCTCGCCGCTCAACGACGGCAGCAAGATCTGCCCTGCCGGCACCGCTTCGTATGCGATCAACGGCGTCAACAGTACCGTGACCAACGTGCCGACCGGCGGCGAAACCACCGATGCCAATCCATGGAATGCCGACGAATGGGCGCGCTTCATGCATGACAAGGGCGTGCCGATCCCGGCCAGCACGATGAAGTCCAAGGTGACGTTCTACACGATCGATGTGTACAACGCCCAGCAAAACATCGAACACACCAAGCTGATGCTGAGCATGGCCAGGGCCGGGGGCGGCAAATATTTCGCGGCCAAGAGCCAGCAAGCCATCCTTGACGCGCTGAATCAGATTATCGGCGAGGTGCTGGCGGTGAACTCGACCTTTGCATCGACTTCGCTGCCAGTCAACGCCACCAACCGTTCACAAAACCAGAACCAGGTCTTCATCGGCATGTTCCGCCCCGACCCGGACGCCAAGCCGCGCTGGTTTGGCAATCTGAAGCGCTACCAGCTGGTGCTGGACGGGTCCGAGGTCAAACTGGGCGACGTGAACGCCAATCTGGCAGTCAACGACAATACCGGCTTCATCACCGATTGTGCGCAAAGCTTCTGGACCGTCCAGAAGGGACCGTATTGGGAGAACCTCGGCCTCAACCCGGACCCGGCGAGCGGCTGCAGGGCATTGCCGAAGGGTGTTTCGCCCTACTCCGATGCGCCGGACGGGCCAGCGGTTGAAAAAGGCGCGCTGGCGCAAATGCTACGCAATGGGAACGACCCCGGCTTTACCGGCGACCCGACCTATGCAGTCAACCGCACGCTGTACACCCGCGTCCCGGGCGGCGCGTCGCTGGTGACCTTCAACACCACTAATAGCGGCTTGCCGGCCGACGTCGTCAACTTCATCCGTGGCGCGGACGTCACGCAAGAGCGCGGCGATAACATGCCGACCACCACCACCCGGCCGTCGATCCACGGCGACGTGATCCACTCGCGCCCGCTGCCGCTGGCCTATGACGAGAACAACGTCTTTGTGTTCTACGGCGCCAACGATGGCTTCTTCCGCGCAGTCGATGCCAGCACCGGCAAGGAAAAATGGGCCTTTGTCGCGCCCGAGTTCTTCAGCCGCCTGTCGCGCCTGAAGGACCAGACGCCGCTGGTGAACTACCCGAACGTGGCCGGCCCCGGCGACGTGGCGGCAACCGGCAGCCCGAAGGACTACTTCTTCGACGGTTCCACCGGCGTGTTCCAGAACCAGCCGGTCGATGCCAGCGATCCCAGGAAGATCTGGATCTACCCAACCATGCGCCGCGGCGGCCGCATGGTGTACGGCCTGGACGTGAGCGACATCGACAGCCCACGCCTGATGTGGTCGGCTGGTTGCCCGAACCTGACCAATGACAGCGGCTGCACGCCGGGCTTTGATGGCATCGGTCAGACCTGGTCGATCCCGGCACTGGCCTTCGTCAAAGGCTACTCGCCCAGCAAGCCTGTGATCGTGATGGGCGGCGGCTACGACAACTGCGAAGACGCCAACACCGGCGCCCCCACCTGCGTTGCCGGCAAAGGCGGCTACGTCTACATCATGGACGCGGAAACCGGCACCCAGCTGGCCAGCTTCAAGACCAAGCGCAGCGTCGTCGGTGACGTTTCGATGGTCGATATCGACAACGATGGCATGGTTGACTACGCCTACGCGGTCGACCTGGGCGGCAATATCTACCGTATCGACTTCATCGATAGCCCGACCAGCAAGGCCACGCTCAATTCCGGCAACTGGCGCATGTACCGCGTGGCCTACACCAACCAGGCCACCAGTCCGCGCAAATTCATGTTCGGCCCATCCCTGCTGTACAACCGCGGGTTCGTCTACGTAGCCCTGGGCAGCGGCGACCGGGAGCACCCATTGTCCTGGCAATATCCATACGAATCGACCGCCAACCGGTTCTACGTGGCGCTCGATGACTTATCCCTGCGCCCGGCGACTGACGAAGCTGGCCTGAACCTGGACGTCGCCCTGACCAACAGCACGGCCTCGACCAGCTGCACCTCGCCGAACGTTCTGCCGAATGGAAGCACCCGCGGCTGGTTCATGGAACTGCAGAAGGGTGAACAGGTCGTGACCTCGTCCCTGATCGCCGGCGGCACTGTCATGTTCAGTACCAACCGTCCGATCGTCGGCAACGCGGCCAGCTGTTCCACGGCCTTGGGCGAAGCACGCGGTTACGTGGTCAACCTGTTCAACGCTTCGGGCGCCATCGGTGTCGACGGCATCTGTGGCGGCAACCGCTCCTCCGTGTTTGCCGGTGGCGGCCTGCCGCCTTCGCCGGTGCTGGCCCGGGGCGTGAAGGTCGGCAGAGTGGGCGAAACAGGCCAGCCAGGGTCAGGCGTCGGCAGCGAGACGCCGCGTGTATCCGTGGTGATCGGCTCCGGCGGCACGGCGGCGCCGATCCAGTCAAAACGGATCGATCCAAACATCAAATCGGTCCGCAAACGTAAATACACTTACGTCAAAGGCCAGTAAGGACGAGGGACGCTTCGGCGTCCCTTGTTTTGACAGTCGCCGCGGCATATGAAAAAAGGGACGCCACTTGGCGTCCCTTTTTTTTGTTGGCTTTGTGGTCAGGCGAACGACAGTTCCACACCGGAAGCGGCGGCAATTTCTTCGCGCGTCACGCCAGGTGCCAGTTCGGTCACCTTGATGCCGGTCGGGGTCACTTCCATCACGCCCAGATCGGTGATGATCATGTCGACCACGCCGACACCGGTCAGCGGCAGGTCGCATTTCTTCAGCAGCTTGTGCGAGGTCGAGCCATCCTTGGCAGTGGCGACGTGCTCCATCAGCACCACCACTTTCTTGACGCCGGCCACCAGGTCCATCGCGCCGCCCATGCCCTTCACCATCTTGCCCGGGATCATCCAGTTGGCCAGGTCGCCCTTCTCCGACACCTGCATCGCCCCCAGGATCGCCAGGTTGATCTTGCCGCCGCGGATCATGGCGAACGAATCGGCCGAACTGAAGTAGGCTGCGCCCGGCAGTGCGGTCACGGTTTGCTTGCCGGCGTTGATCAGGTCGGCATCTACTTCCGCCTCGGTCGGGAACGGGCCGATGCCCAGCAGGCCGTTTTCCGACTGCAGGAACACTTCGATATTCTGCGGCACATAGTTGGCCACCAGGGTCGGCAGGCCGATGCCCAGGTTCACATAGAAGCCGTCCTGCAGCTCTTTCGCCGC
Source organism: Pseudoduganella sp. (assembly GCA_036402315.1). Classification (GTDB taxonomy): domain Bacteria; phylum Pseudomonadota; class Gammaproteobacteria; order Burkholderiales; family Burkholderiaceae_D; genus Rugamonas. The sequence continues at coordinate 21,116 of DASWTB010000143.1, forward strand.
GCGTGCGGCCATTTCATCACGAGTCCATGCCATGTTGTCTTCTCCTTAGTTGGCACGCACGGTGCGCTGTTCGATGCGTTTTTCCGGGGTGGCGTTGAGCACGATGCGGTGCACGTAGATGCCCGGCAGGTGCACGGCGTCCGGATCGATGGCGCCGACTTCGACGATTTCTTCCACTTCCACCACGCAGACCTTGCCGGCGGCAGCCACGTTCGGGTTGAAGTTGCGGGAAGTCTTGCGGAATACCAGGTTACCGGTCTTGTCGGCCTTCCAGGCCTTGACCAGGGACACATCGGCTACCAGTGAACGCTCCATCACATACTGTTCGCCGTCGAATTCGCGGATTTCCTTGCCGTCGGCAACGATGGTGCCGACGCCGGTCTTGGTGAAGAAGGCCGGAATGCCTGCGCCGCCTGCGCGCAGCTTTTCAGCCAGCGTGCCTTGCGGGGTGAATTCCAGTTCCAGCTCGCCGGCCAGGAACTGGCGCGCGAACTCCTTGTTCTCGCCCACGTAGGAGGAGATCATCTTCTTGATCTGGCGGGTTTCCAGCAGCTGGCCGAGGCCGAAGCCGTCCACGCCGGCATTGTTGGAAATCGCAGTCAGGCCGGTGGCGCCGCTATCGCGCAGGGCGGCGATCAGCGCTTCCGGGATGCCGCACAGGCCGAAACCGCCGACCGCGATGGTTTGGCCGTCGGCCACGATGCCGGCCAGGGCGGCCTTGGCATCCGGGTAAATCTTGTTCATTATGTCTCCTTGTTCAAATGGCCAGAAGGCGATTGAGGATAGAATACGCGCGCCCAAACTTCAATACCGTAGAAATACCGCAATGCCGATCAATTACGAGTCCATCTTCAAGTTCGCCCCGGTAGGCATGTGCGTGTCGGACAACCGCGTGATCCAGGCCAGCAACGATGCGCTGGCTGCCATGTTCGGCTACGGCGCGGGTGCATTGGACGGGCAGTCGTTCCAGGTTTTGTATCCGACCCAGGATGAGTACCAGCGTACCGGGGACCGCATTATCCCGATCATGAATGCCAAAGGACGCTATTCGGATGAGCGCATCATGCGCCGTGCGAATGGTGAATTGTTCTGGTGCCACGTGACCGGGCGCGCACTCGACGCAGCCCTGCCGCTGGGCGCCGGCATCTGGACGTTTGAAGATGTGTCGGAGCAGCGGCCGGTGTCCGCCGCCCTCACCCCGCGTGAGCGGGAAATCGCGGCGCTGCTGGTGGAGGGCAAGACCAGCAAGATGATTGCGCGCGATGCGGGGCTGTCGCCGAGGACGGTGGAGATGCATCGGGCCAGTTTGATGCGCAAGTTTGGGGCGGCGACGGCGGCGGAACTTGTTCATAAGCTGGCTGGGGCGCGCTGAAAACCGGTAAACCTGGGTCTGACCCGCAGGGTCAGACCCAGTCAGATCTGCGGCGACGGGTTCTGGTTGTGCGCCTTTGATCTTCTCAATAGGTCAAAAGCCTAAACCCAACCCCGCGACTTCAAGACCGTTGGGGGTCTGACCCTGCGGGTCAGACCCCGGTTTACCGGTTCTAGCCCGCCATCATGCCGTCGTCAGCAGAAATGATCGCGCCATTGATAAAGTGCGCCTCATCCCCCGCCAGCAGCAGCAACAGCCCGTCCAGATCCTCCGGCTTACCCGCCCGTTTGCGCGGCAGCATATCAATCAGCCGCTTACCCTGGTCGCTGGCAAAGTAATCCTCATTGATCTCGGTCTCGATATAGCCCGGGCAGATCGCATTGGTGTTAATGCCATACTTGCCCCACTCCACCGCCATGGCCTTGGTCATCTGCACCACGCCCGCCTTGCTCATGCAGTAGACGCCGATCTGCGGCAGCACGCGTAGTCCCGCCACCGACGCGATATTGATAATGCGGTGCTGCTTGCGCGGATCACCCTTGGCGCGCGCAATCATGCGTTTGGCCGTTTCCTGCGCCACAAAAAACGCCCCGCGCAGGTTGCAGTCCATGACAAAGTCGTAGTCTTCCGGCGACACGTCAAGCAAACGTTGCGTCATTGATACACCGGAATTATTGACCAGGATGTCGATCGGGCCTGCCTCGGTTTCGGCGTGGGCGATGGCGGATTTGATGCTTGCGTAGTCGGTCACGTCCAGCGTGACCACATGGGCGGCGCCGCCATCGGCTTCGATTTCGGCACGCAGTTCTTTCAGGCGTTCGATCCGGCGCGAGGCCAGCACTACCTGGCAACCTGCCTTGGCCAGCACCTTGGCAAAACGGGCGCCGAGCCCGCTGGAGGCGCCCGTGATCAGGGCGATCTTGCCTTCAAAATTAACTTCGATCCCCACCGGCTACTCCTTTTGATTCCGTTCCGCCATGATGACACAAAAAACCTCCCTATTAGATTGCCACGTCTAATATTAGCCCTCACAATGGCGCCACCGTTGCAATCCCAGGGAAAAAAGAGCACACTCGTTCTATTTCCTGCACCGAATTTTCAAACATTCTTATAAAACGCTATGAGCAACCTTGTAGAACAGTATGGCCCGCGCGAGGCAATGGAGTATGACGTTGTGATCGTTGGCGGCGGCCCTGCTGGCCTGTCGGCAGCGATCAAGATCAAGCAACTGAACCCGGACACCTCCGTGGTGGTGCTGGAAAAAGGCGGCGAACTCGGCGCCCATATCCTGTCCGGCGCCGTGATGGACCCGAAGGCCCTGACCGAGCTGATCCCTAACTGGAAAGAGCTGGGCGCGCCGCTGAACACCCCGGTCACCGAAGACCGCGTGCTGTTCCTGACCGAGACCAAGGCTTTCAAGACCCCGAATTTCATGCTGCCGAAGTGCTTCGAGAACCACGGCAACTACGTGATTTCGCTGGGCAATGTGGTGCGCTGGCTGGGCCAGCAGGCTGAAGCCCTGGGCGTGGAAATCTTCCCTGGCTTTACCGGCGCCGAAATCCTGTATAACGACGACGGCTCGGTCAAGGGCGTAGCGACCGGCAATATGGGCGTGAAGCGCGACGGCGAACCTGGTCCTGACTTCCAGCTTGGCATGGAATTGCACGGCAAGTACACCCTGTTCGCCGAAGGCGCACGTGGCCACCTGGGCAAGCAGCTGATGGCCAGGTACGACCTGAACAAGGACAAAGACCCTCAGTCCTACGGCATCGGCATCAAGGAACTGTGGGAAATCGACCCGGCCAAGCACAAGCCTGGCCTGGTGATCCACACCACCGGCTGGCCGCTGGATACCAAGACCTACGGCGGTTCCTTCCTGTACCACCTGGAAAACAACCAGGTCGTGGTCGGCTATGTGGTGGGCCTCGATTACGAGAACCCATACCTGTCGCCATACGAGGAATTCCAGCGCTACAAGACCCATCCGGAAATCCGCACCTTCTTCGAAGGCGCCAAGCGCATTTCCTACGGCGCACGTGCGATCACCGCCGGCGGCCTGCAATCGCTGCCGAAGCTGGTGTTCCCGGGCGGTGCGCTGATCGGCTGCGACGCCGGTTTCCTGAACATGAGCCGCATCAAAGGCTCGCACGCTGCAATCAAGTCGGGCATGCTGGCCGCCGAAGCTGTCGTGGCAGCACTGGGCGCCGGCCGTTCGGCCGACGAGCTGTCGGCCTACCCGACCGCCTTCGAACAGTCCTGGCTGCACGAAGAGCTGCACGTGGCTCGTAACGTCAAGCCATGGCTGAAGAAGGGCCTGTACCTGGGTTCCCTCATGACCGGCATCGACCAGATCGTGTTCCGCGGCAAGGCGCCCTGGACCCTGCACCACTCGACCCCGGATCACGCCTGCCTGCGCCCTGCGTCGGAATTCGCCCCGATCACTTACCCCAAGCCGGATGGCAAGCTGACCTTCGACCGCCTGTCGTCGGTATTCATTTCGAATACCAACCACGCGGAAGACCAGCCGATCCACCTGACGCTGAAAGACAATTCGGTGCCGGTGAACGTCAACCTGGCCAAGTTTGCCGGTCCGGAATCGCGCTACTGCCCGGCCGGCGTGTATGAATTCGTCAAGACCGACGAAGGCCAGGATCGCCTGCAGATCAATGCGCAGAATTGCGTGCATTGCAAGACTTGCGATATCAAGGACCCGACCCAGAACATCGTCTGGATCACGCCAGAGGGTGGCGGCGGTCCGAACTATCCGAATATGTAAGGACAAAGGGGGCTTCGGCCCCCTTTTTCATGGTCACCCTGGCAAGGCCACAAAAAAAATCAAAAAAATTTCCACTCGGCACTTAATGCTCCCGGCGCGGCGGTCGTCTTGTACTTCTGAGAGCGCAAAAAATGATCCGCTGCTCGATTTGAACCAACCACCCAGGAGTTATCATGCTGAGCCTTCACACCAACGCAGCGGCCCTGTCCGCACAAAACTCGATCGGCCGCACCCAGTCGGGCCTGTCGACCTCGATGACCCGCCTGAGCACCGGCTTCCGTATCAACTCGGCAATGGACGACGCTGCCGGCCTGCAGATCGCAACCCGCCTGAAGACCCAAACCTCCGGCATGAACGTTGCAATGCGCAACACCCAGAATTCGATCTCCATGCTGCAAACCGCTGAAGGCGCACTGGACGAGACCACCAACATCCTGAATCGCATGAAAGACCTGGCAACCCAGGCAGCCGACGGCTCCTCCACCATGGCCGACCAGACCGCGATGCAGTCCGAATTCAACAGCCTGACCAACGAACTGTCGAACATCCTCGGTAACACCAAATTCGGTGGCACCGCGCTGTTCCGTGACGCCACCGGTACCCTGACCTCCGCTACCCTGACCTTCCAGATCGGTGCCGATGCGTCGGAAAAGATGACCGCTGACTTCGCGACCAAACTGGCTACCGTAAAGACCGATATCGGCGCCGCCGGTACTGGTTTCGTTGCCACCGGCGCCGCTGGTGCCGCAGCCGGCACTGATATCAGTGGTGCAACTGCAGCCGCCGGTGCGACCGCAGCAAACGCCACCATCACCGACCTGGCCACCGCCATCGATTCCGTCGCTGCACTGCGTTCCGAACTGGGTGCAATTTCGAACCGTCTGGACCACGTCTTCAACAACCTGAACAACATCTCGACCAACACCAAGAACGCGACCGGCCGCATCATGGACGTTGACTTCGCCTCCGAATCGGCGAAGATGACCTCCTCGCAGATGCTGCTGCAAGCTGGCACCGCCATGCTGAAGCAGTCCAACAGCCAGTCCTCCCTGGTTCTGTCCCTGCTGCAGTAATTCCGCAGGTGGCCTGAAAAAGCCAACCGTACGCGGTTGGCTTTTTTTATATCGCCGTATTACTATCAGTTTGTATGGCAATCGATCGCGTCACTCCTTCCAATCCGAGCCTGAGCATTCACGACCGCCAGGTCCGGGAAAATCCCGGCCAGGCCAATGCCCAGCCGATCCCGCCGGTTGCCCAGCCGCCGGGCGATGCGCCCGAGTTCGCGCTGCAGGGAGGCTTGCCGGCTTCCGTCGGTGCGCTGATCGAGGCGATGGAAGGTGCGCAGCAAAACCAGGTGGCCCGCAACACGGCTGCCGCAGGCGCAACCATTGGCGCACTGCTGTCGCAAGAAGCGCTATCGATGCAGCCCAACCAGTTATTCCCCTTGCGCCAGATAGTCTGGCATACCCCGGATACCAATTTGCTGGCCGCCTCATGGCAAGTCATGGTGCGCACCTATAGCGAGCAGCGCGCCGCCCTGCAGCAGCACAATGAAGGCCGTCATGTCCCATCCAGCCTGTTCATGGCCGACCCGCCGCCGCCCGTGCTGCGCGATGGACGGCCTTACCCGGGCCTGGTGTCGGAACTGGATGCCTGGCGATTCGCGGTCTACGCCTGGGGCGCCGAGAAGCTGACGCTGCGCGTCGTGGCGCGCGACCAGGGACAGGAAGAAGGCCCCGACCAGCGCCGCCGCCGGCCACGCGTGGCACTGCGCCTGGAATTGAACTTGCCCGACATCGGCAAGGTGGTGGTGCAAATGGAACCGTCCGAGCTTGGCGTGGTGCTGGAGATCGGCGCTGCCAGCAACGAAGCCATGCAGCAGATGCGCGAATTGTTACCGCGCATCGCCACCATCATCGGCCAATGCGGCTTGCAGATCGTGCGTGCACGCCTGATGCGCGAGCTCACGCCGGTCAACCATCTCGAGAACGACCCTTCGCGCACCCAGGTCGCGCTGCTGACCGCCGCCCTGTTCAAGGCGATGGCGGAAGTTGCCGTGTTCCTGTCGCAACCGCGCTTGCCGGAACAAGTGCTGTCGGCCTAGTCCAATAGCCTGGCTGCGCGTAGACCTCCTTCAACTCGTCGATAAAAAATCGTATCTTCGCCGGCAAATGCCTTTGCTGCAGGTAGACGGCCATGATGTCGTAATCGGGCAGCGCAAAATCATCGAGCACCGTAATCAGGCTGCCTTCCGCCAGCTGCGCCTGGATTTCCCAGGTTGAACGCCACGCCAGGCCCAGGCTTTCGCATGCCCAGCGGTGCAGCAGTTCGCCGTCGTTGCAATCCAGGTTTCCCTGCACCCTTACCGTGACAGGCTTGCCGCCCTGCTGGAAATACCAGCCGCGCTGCTGGCCACCCTGCAGGTTGAAGGCCAGGCAGTTGTGCTGCGCCAGGTCGTCCAAGGTGCGCGGAATGCCGTGCCGCGCGAAATAATCCGGTGTGCCGCACACAACACGGCGGTTCTTCGCCAGCCGCACCGCCACGAAACTGGGGTCGATCACGCCGCCGATGCGGATGCCCAGGTCATAGCCTTCGCGCACCAGGTCGATCACCTGGTCGGTCAGGTTGAAGGAGATTTGCACGTCGGGATTGGCGGCCAAAAAGGCCGGCGCGTGCGGTGCAACATGCTGGCGCCCAAACGAGGCCGGCGCGGACACGATCAGGTGGCCGGTAGCCTTGTGCCGGCCTTCCGAAATATTGCGTTCCGCGATATCCAGTCCAGAGAGCAGCTTGCGGCAATCTTCGAGGAAGACGTTGCCCTGCTCCGTCAGCGTCAGGTGACGCGTGGTGCGGTGCATCAGTTTTACGCCCAAACGCTTCTCCAGCGCGTCGATCCGGCGTCCCAACATCACCGGCGTGATGTTCTGTTCCAGCGCAGCGCGCGCCAGGCTGCCCTTTTCCACCACGGTCACGAAGGCCTCAATTTGCTTCAGCTTGTCCATGGTTTTGATTATTCCATACTCAGAGTATTGAATGAAACGATTTTTTGTCGTCTTATCAGGGGAACTCATCGCCTATAGCATACAAAACATCAACAACAGACTTTGCATGCATATCAGGAGATCACCATGGCAAAAATGACGGCGGCCGAAGCGGCTGTCCACGTACTGCAGAAGGAAGGCATTTCGGTTGCATTCGGTGTACCGGGCGCCGCCATCAATCCGCTGTACGCCGCACTGAAAAAGAACGGCAAGATCAAGCACATCCTGGGCCGCCACGTCGAAGGCGCTTCCCACATGGCGGAAGGCTACACCCGTGCGGCTCCAGGCAATATCGGCGTCTGCATCGGCACCTCCGGCCCGGCCGGCACCGACATGATCACCGGCCTGTATTCGGCGCAAGCGGACTCGATCCCTATCCTTTGCATCACCGGCCAGGCGCCGCGCGCCCGCCTGCACAAGGAAGATTTCCAGGCCGTGGACATCTCATCCATCGCCAAACCGGTCACCAAGATGGCGACCACGGTCCTGGAACCGGCCCAGGTGCCGCGCGTGTTCCAGCAGGCCTTCCACCTGATGCGTTCCGGCCGTCCGGGCCCGGTGCTGATCGACTTGCCGTTCGACGTGATGATGGCGCAGATCGAATTCGATCCTGAGACCTACACTCCGCTGGACGCTTTCAAGCCGCGCGCCTCGCGCGCCCAGGTCGAGAAGGCGCTTGAGATGATGAATGACGCGGAGCACCCGCTGATCACCGCCGGCGGCGGCATCATCAACGCCAACGCATCCGCCCTGCTGCAGGAATTCGCCGAAATCGTCAACGTGCCGGTGATCCCGACCCTGATGGGCTGGGGCACCATCCCCGACGACCACCCGCTGATGGCGGGCATGGCCGGCCTGCAGACCAGCCACCGCTACGGCAATGCCACCGTGCTGGCCTCCGACTTCATCATCGGCATCGGCAACCGCTGGGCCAACCGCCACACCGGCTCGGTCGACGTGTTCACCGAAGGCCGCACCTTCGTGCACGTGGATATCGAGCCAACCCAGATCGGCCGCGTGTTCGGCCCGGACCTGGGCATCGTGTCCGACGCCGGCTACGCGCTGGAACTGTTCGTCGAGGTGGCCAGGGAATGGAAGGCCGCCGGCAAGCTGCGCGACCGCACCGGCTGGGTAGCCCAATGCCAGCACCGCAAGCGCACCATGCTGCGCCGTACCGACTACGACAACGTGCCGGTCAAGCCGCTGCGCGTGTACGAGGAAATGAACAAGTACTTCGGCCGCAATACCCGCTACGTATCGGCCATCGGCCTGTCGCAGATCGCCGCCGCGCAGTTCCTGCACGTCTACCAGCCGCGCAACTGGATCAACTGCGGCCAGGCTGGCCCGCTGGGCTGGACCATCCCTGCCGCGCTGGGCGTGCGTGCCGCCGATCCGTCCACCGACATCGTGGCGATCTCGGGCGACTACGACTTCCAGTTCCTGATCGAAGAACTGGCCGTCGGCGCGCAATTCAAGCTGCCTTACATCCACGTGCTGGTGAATAACTCCTACCTGGGCCTGATTCGCCAGTCGCAGCGTGGTTTCGACATGGACTTCTGCGTCCAGCTGTCCTTCGAGAACGTGAACGCGCCGGAACTGAATGGCTACGGCGTCGACCACGTGGCTGTGGTGGAAGGCCTGGGCTGCAAGGCGATCCGCGTGCACAAGCCGGACGACATCATCCCGGCCTTCGAACAAGCCCGCGAACTGATGGCCAAGCACAGCGTGCCGGTCGTGGTGGAAGTGATCCTGGAGCGCGTGACCAATATTGCCATGGGCACCGAGATCAACGCCATCAATGAATTCAACGACATCATCGACGCCGCTTAAGAGGAACTGCAATGCCAAAATTCGCTGCCAACCTTACCATGCTGTTCAACGAGCAGCCTTTCCTGGAACGCTTCGGCGCCGCTGCACGCAACGGCTTCAAGGGCGTGGAATTCCTGTTTCCTTACGAGTTCGAACCACAACAAGTGCACGAGCAACTGGAGCGGCACAAGCTGGAGATGGTGCTGCACAACCTCCCTGCCGGCAATTGGGCCGCTGGTGAGCGCGGCATCGCCTGCCACCCGAACCGCATTCCTGAATTCGAGCAGGGGGTGGAAACCGCCCTCGCCTATGCCAGTGTGCTGGGCACCCAGCGCATCAACTGCCTGGTCGGCATCAAGCCGGAAGGCGTGGCCGATGCTGACGCCCGCGCCACCCTGGTCAGCAACCTGAAGTTCGCGGCTGCTGCGCTGAAGAAGGCCGGCATCCCGCTGCTGATCGAGCCGATCAACACTTTCGACATTCCCGGCTTCTTCCTGTCGGGCACGCGCCAGGGACTGGACCTGATTGAGTCGGTGGGTTCGGACAACCTGTTCCTGCAGTACGACATTTACCACATGCAGCGCATGGAAGGCGAACTGGCCAACACCATCAAGAACCACCTGTCGGTGATCAGGCACATCCAGCTTGCCGACAACCCGGGCCGCTTCGAACCAGGCACCGGGGAGATCAATTACCGCTACCTGCTCAACTTCCTCGACGAGATTGGCTACGAGGGCTGGGTGGGCTGCGAATACAAACCAAAGGCCGGCACGGAACCTGGCCTCGGCTGGCGCCAGGAACTGGCGGCATAAATAAACTCAGAGGAGAAAGCAACATGCAAAAACTTGGATTCATCGGTCTCGGCATCATGGGCGGCCCAATGGCAGGCCACCTGCAGGCAGCAGGCCACAAACTCTACCTGCACGACGTAAAGAACCCGCCGGCCAACCTGGTCGAAAACGGCGCCACCGTCTGCACCTCGGCGATGGAAGTGGCCAAGCGCGCCGACATCATCTTCCTGATGGTGCCGGACACCCCGCACGTGGAAGAAGTCCTGTTCAAGGAAGACGGCATCGCCGCTGGCCTGAGCGCAGGCAAAATCGTGGTCGACATGAGCTCCATTTCTCCGATCGCCACCAAGGAATTCGCCAAGAAGATCAACAAGAAGAGCTGCGCCTACCTGGATGCCCCGGTGTCCGGGGGCGAAGTGGGCGCCAAGGCGGCTTCGCTGACCATCATGGTCGGCGGCCCGCAGGAAGCCTTCGACACCGTCAAGCCGCTGTTTGAGCTGATGGGCAAGAACATCACCCTGGTCGGCGGCAACGGCGACGGCCAGACCACCAAGGTCGCCAACCAGATCATCGTGGCGCTGAACATCCAGGCCGTGGCGGAAGCGCTGCTGTTCGCATCGAAGGCCGGCGCCGACCCAGCCAAGGTGCGTGAAGCGCTGATGGGCGGTTTCGCTTCCTCGCGCATCCTGGAAGTGCACGGCGAACGCATGGTCAAGCGCACCTTCAACCCAGGCTTCCGCATCGCCCTGCACCAGAAGGATTTGAACCTGGCACTGCAAGGCGCCAAGGCGCTGGGCGTATCGCTGCCGAACACTTCGACCACGCAGGAACTGATGAATGCCTGCGCCGCCAACGGTTTGTCCGGCCTCGACCACTCCGCGTTGTGCCAGGCGATTGAACTGATGTCCAACCACCGCATTTCGCAGGCTTGATATGACGTCCACCCCAGCCCCACGCGAGCTTCTGCTCGACCTGTACGACGCCGCCATTGGCGCCGTCCATCCGCGCAACCTGGTGCAGGACTACCTGCCGCAGCCGCCCGCCAAAGGCCGCACCCTCGTAATTGGCGCCGGCAAAGGCGCCGCAGCGATGGCGCAGGCGGTGGAGCGCAGCTGGCAGGGTCCGCTGTCGGGGCTGGTGGTGACGCGCTACGGCCACGGCGCCGATACCCAGCATATCGAAGTGGTGGAAGCGTCGCATCCCGTGCCTGACGATGCGGGCCAGAAGGCTGCCGCGCGCATGCTGGACATGGTGCAAGGACTGACCGAGGACGATCTCGTGCTGTGCCTGATTTCCGGCGGCGGTTCGGCCCTGCTCGCGCTGCCCGCGGAAGGTATTTCGCTGGCGGAGAAGCAGGCCCTGAACAAGGCACTCCTGAAAAGCGGCGCTACCATCGGTGAGATGAATTGCGTGCGCAAGCACCTTTCCGCGATCAAGGGCGGGCGCCTGGCGCTGGCCTGCGGCAAGGCACGCGTGGTCACGCTGCTGATCTCCGACGTGCCGGGCGACGATCCGCGCGTGATTGCCAGCGGTCCTACCCTGCCCGATGCCACCACCAGCTCCGAAGCGCTGGCCATCCTGTGCAAGTACCAGATCGAGATTCCCAAAAGTGTCCTGGCGCACTTGCAGTCGGAAGCCAGCGAGACGCCGAAGCCTGGTGACACCCGTTTTGAAGGCCACAGCCACCACGTCATCGCCACCGCCCAGCACGCGCTGGAAGCCGCGGCAGCGCGGGCGCGCGAGGCGGGCCTGACACCGTACATCCTGTCCGACGGGATTGAAGGTGAAGCACGCGACATCGGCCTGATGCACGCGGCCCTGGCACGCCAGGTGGTGGCGCGCAGCCAACCCTTCCAGCGGTCATGCGTGATCCTGTCCGGCGGTGAAACCACGGTCACCGTGCGAGGCAATGGACGCGGCGGCCGCAACGTGGAATTCCTGCTCAGCTTCGCGCTGGCAATGGAGGGCACTGCCGGCGTGCACGCAATGGCCTGCGACACCGACGGCATCGACGGCTCGGAAGACAATGCCGGCGCTGTCTACGCACCGGATTCGCTGGCCCGCGCCGACGCGCAAGGCGTCAGCGGCAAGCACCTGCTGGCGAATAACGATGCCTACAGCTTCTTCAGCGCCCTGGACGACCTTGTCGTCAGCGGACCTACACGCACCAACGTGAACGACTTCCGCGCCATCCTGATTCTTTGAATCATTGAGAATAGAGAGAGACACCAATATGCGTCGCGAACGCAAAGCAAAAATCGTAGCAACCCTCGGCCCCGCAAGCAGCGAATACGCCACCATCAAGGCGCTGTTCGAGGCGGGCGCCGACGTCTTCCGCTTCAACTTCAGCCACGGCAGCCATGCCGACCACCAGGCCCGCTACGAAATCGTGCGCGCCATAGAAAAAGAACTGGGCCGCCCGATCGCCATCCTGGCCGACCTGCAAGGCCCCAAACTGCGTATTGGCCAGTTCGAAGGCGGCAAGGTGACGCTGGCTGCCGGCGCCGAATTCCAGCTTGACCAGGCGCCGGCGCCGGGCGGCGCCTCGCGCGTCCGCCTGCCACACCCTGAACTGTTTGCTGCCGTCAGCGCCGGCCAATCTCTGCTGCTGGACGATGGCCGTATCCGCCTGGAAGTCCTGGCCAGCGACGCCAGCACCATCCGCACCCGCGTGGTGATTGGCGGCGTACTGTCGGACCGCAAGGGCGTCAACGTGCCCGATGCCGTCCTGCCCATCCCAGCCCTGACCGCCAAGGACAAGGCCGACCTGGAATTCGCCCTCAGCCTGGGCGTGGACTGGATCGCCCTCTCCTTCGTGCAGCTGCCGGAAGACGTGGTGCAGGCCAAGGAACTGGTGCAAGGCCGTGCAGGCGTGCTGTCCAAGCTGGAGAAGCCGGCCGCGCTGGACCGGCTGGAGGAAATCGTTGGCGTGTCCGATGCCATCATGGTGGCGCGCGGCGACCTTGGCGTCGAATTGCCGCCAGAGCGCGTGCCAGGCGTGCAGAAACGCATCGTGCGCCTGTGCCGCAAGCACGGCAAGCCAGTCGTCGTTGCCACGCAGATGCTGGAATCAATGGTCAACGCCCCGGTTCCGACGCGCGCCGAAGCGTCCGACGTTGCCAATGCCGTGTACGAAGGCGCGGACGCCGTGATGCTCTCCGCCGAATCGGCCAGCGGCGCCTACCCGGTGCAGGCAGTTTCGATCATGGACCGCATCATCTCCGAAGTCGAGCGCGATCCGCTGTATCCGGCCATGATCGAAGCACAGCACCAGGCGCCGCTGCCCAACAAGGGCGATGCGATCAGCGCCGCCATGCGCGACGCGGCACGCATCATGGGCGCGAAGGCCATGGTGGCCTATACCACCTCCGGCCATAGCAGCCTGCGCACGGCGCGCGAGCGTCCGATGGCGCCGATCGTCAGCATTACCCCGAAGCCGGAAACGGCGCGCCGCCTGGCGCTGGCCTGGGGTGTGCACAGCACCGTGAGCCAGGACGTGAACAGTGTCGATGAAATGGTGGCAGCAGCTTGCCGTACCGCCCTGCGTGAAGGATTCGTGAAGGCTGGCGACCAGATCGCCATCGCGGCCGGAACACCATTCGGGCAGCCAGGCAGCACCAATCTGCTGCGGCTCGCTGAGATATGGCCGCAATAAGCAGCCCTTAAGTACAGTCTTTCTCTTTTAACGCCGGTCCTCCAACCGGCGTCTTTTTTTGGGGGGCAGGCTTTTGGGTCTGACGGGACGGCCATCCGGCTTGGGTCTGACCCGATTGGCCCGCGCATCGGGCCGGGTTCGACTACTCTCCGCGCTGGTGCACCTGAACGCCCGCCGCGTATGTTGCGGCGATTACGCGATCGTCACCCAGCAGCGCCAGTGCGAACAGCAGTTCCTCGAGGCTGTCGCAACGCGTGCTGCGGCGTTCCAGCAGCGGAGTCGCCTTTGGATCGACCACGATGAAGTCGGCCTCTGCGCCGAGCACGAAATTGCCCACCGTGCCTTCAAGCTGCATGCTGCGCGCACCGCCCAGCGTTGCCATGTAGAATATGCGCAGCGCCGGCAAGTAAGTGCCGCCCATGCGCGCCACCTTGTAGGTTTCGTTCATGGTTTGCAGCATGGAGAACGAGGTACCGCCGCCAACGTCCGTCGCCAGCGACAGCGCGACCTGCTGGCGGTCGGCGGCTGCGAAGTCGAACAATCCACTGCCCAGGAACAGATTGGACGTAGCGCACATCGATACGGCGGCGCCAGTAGCGGCCATGCGCGCGCGGTCTTCGTCGTCGAGCCAGATGCAATGGGCGTACATGGAACGCTCGCGTAGCAGGCCGTACTTGTCGTACACGTCCAGGTAGCTACGCGCTTCCGGGAACAGGGATTTGACCCACGCCACTTCATCCGTGTTCTCCGCCACGTGCGTCTGCACGTAAGTGTCCGGATAGGCGCGAGCGAGCTCGCCGCACATATGCATCTGTTCTTCGGTCGACGTCGGCGCAAAGCGCGGCGTGAGGGCATACATATTGCGGCCCTTGTTGTGCCAGCGGTGAATCAGTTCTTCGCTCTCGCGCGCACCGGTTTCCGCCGTATCCTGCAGGAAGCCGGGGCAATGGCGGTCCATCATCACCTTGCCCGCCGCCATGCGCAGGTTGCGCGCCTCGGCGGCGGCAAAGAATGCGTCCACCGATTCCTGGTGCACAGTGCAGTACACCATGGCCGTAGTGGTGCCGCAGCGAAGCAGTTCCTTGACGAAGAAGTCGGCCACCTCCCCCGCGTGCGCCGGATCCTTGAACTGGCGCTCGGTCGGGAAAGTGTAGGTATCCAGCCACGGCAGCAGGCCAGGCGCCGGCGAGGCGATCATGTCCGTTTGCGGGTAGTGGATGTGGGTGTCGATAAAGCCCGGCATGATGATCTTGCCGCGATAGTCACGCACCTGGGTATCCGGCGGCAGCGTGTCCTTCAGCTGCGCGTAGTCGCCAGCCGCTTGCACGCGGCCGTCGTTAATCACCAGCAGGCCGTCTTCATGCCAGGCGTGTGCGCCGGGATTGACGGCCGGGTCTGCCGTGAAATGCAGGATACTGGCGCGGAAAGCTTTCAAAGTATTCATCACGCCTTCCTAGCTGCCACGGTAAGTCGAATAGGCCCACGGCGACACCACGATTGGCACGTGGTAGTTTGCGTCGGCGTCGGCAATGCCGAAAGCGATGATCACCTCGTCGACGAAGCGCGGTTCCGGCAGCGCCACGCCTTGCGCCGCAAAGTAGTCGCCGGCTGCGAACACCAGCTCATATTTGCCGGCAACGACCTCGCCGCCAGTCAGCAACGGAGTTTCGCAACGCCCGTCCTGGTTGGTAGTGTCGGTCTTCAACAACACTTTGGTGCTTCCCTCAACGCGGAAAAGCTTCACTTTGACGCCTGCGCCAGGCTTGCCCTGCGTGATATCCAGGACGTGTGTACTCAGTTTGCCCATATGGTCTCCTCTTGTGAATGAAGAAAATCATATACGCCGGGCCATTGCGATATATACACGGCGATGAATATCAACCATGACTTGCACGGACATAATCGGGACTCCATATCAAAAAATACAGGAGACACCATGCAGCAAGCATTACGCGTAGCGGCAGCCGGCACCATCGCTGTCCTGGCCCTCACGATGGGCGCACAGCAAGCCAGCGCCGCCGACTGGAGCGACACCTCCATCGGCTACCGCTACGGCAGCAAATTCGCAGAGCCGTACAATCCGAACGACATCAACAAGCAGATCCTGAGCTGGACCTACGCCGACGGCTACAAGTACGGCAGCAATTACATGAACCTGGACTTCCTGCGCTCGGACGCCAAGGACAACAACGCGCACGAAGCCTACCTGTTATATCGCCACACCCTGGACCTGGGCAAAGTGAGCGGCAAGGACTTCAAATTCGGCCCTGTGCGCGGCGTCGGCATCACCGCAGGCTTCGACTGGAACACCAAGAGCGACGACAGCTACAACTCGCGCAAGCGCATGATCGTGGCCGGCCCTACCCTGATGCTGGACGTGCCGGGCTTCCTGAATGTGAGCCTGCTCGGCATGTGGGAGAGCAACCAGCCGCTCGGCGTCGCCCAGCGCTACAAATACGACACGCACGCCATGCTGAGCGCCGCCTGGGGCATTCCGCTCGGTTCCGGCTTCAGCTTCGAAGGCTACGCCAACTGGATCGGCAACAAAGGCAAGGACGAATTCGGCGGCCAGACTTCGCCGGAAGTGAACATCGATGCGCAGGTGATGTACGACTTGAGCAGCCACCTGGGCGCCAAGCCAAACACCTTCAAAGTCGGCCTGGAATACCAATACTGGCGCAACAAATTCGGGAATCCGCATAATATCCCCGGCAGCACGGCAAAAACCCCGATGATTCGCGCGGAGTTCCATTTCTAGTAAAAATCCTGACCCGCAGCGGCATGCCGGATAGCACCGGAAAAAGTAGTTCAGACAAAAATCCTATAACGGAGACAGCATGAACAACCTGCTATACCAGGTGGACGACCGTCCACCGCCAATCACTACCGCCCTGCTGGCGGCCCAGCACATGCTGGCCGCCCTGGGCGGCATCATCGCCGTACCCCTGGTGGTTGGCGCCGTCCTGAAACTCCCCGCCGACCAGGTGGTAGCACTGGTCAACGCCGCCCTGCTGGGGTCCGGCATCGTCACCACTATCCAGTGCATCGGGGTGGGCCGGGTCGGCATTCGCCTGCCTTGCGTGATGGGCACCAGCTTCGCCTTCGTCGGCGCCGCCATCAGCGTCGGCCTGGAACATGGCGTGCCCGGCATACTCGGATCATCGCTTGCCGGTTCCGCGATCATGATCCTTGGCAGCTTCTTCATGCCGCAGATCCGCAAGCTCTTCCCGCACCAGGTGACTGCGGTGGTGGTGACCATGATCGGCCTGTCGCTGGTACCGGTGGCAGTCGACTGGGCCGCCGGCGGCAAGAACGCCGGCGCGAACTATGGCGACCCGACCAATCTTGGCATCGCGCTGTTTGTGCTGGCTACCGTGATCGCACTGGTGCAATTCGGCAAAGGCATCATCTCGGCTGCCGCCGTGGTGATCGGCATCGCAATCGGCTACGCTGTATGCCTGGGCCTCGGCCTGGTCAACTTCGCAGCCGTACAGAAAGCCGCGGTCTTTGCCGTGCCGCAGCCGCTGTACTTCGGCATGACTTTCCCGCTTAGCGGCATCCTTGCCATGGCATTGGCGTACGTCGTGACCATCGTGGAAACCACCGGCACCTTCATGGCGCTGGGTTCCGCGACCAACACCAAGATGAAGGGCAAGCTGCTGTGCCGAGGCGTGCTGTGCGACGGCCTGGGCTCGGCCTTTGTATCGGTGCTGGGCGCGCCGCCGGTGTCGACTTTCGCGCAGAACGTGGGCGTGATTTCGCTGACTGGCGTGGCAAGCCGCTACGTGGTTGCGCTGACTGGCATACTCCTGGCAGCCGCCGGCCTGTTCCCGGTACTTGGCGCAATCGTCGTCACGATCCCGCAGCCGGTGCTGGGTGGCGCGGGCCTGATGATGTTTGCAATGATCATCGCGGCCGGCGTCCAGATGCTGTCCAACGTCGAACACGATAAACGTACCGGCCTGCTGATCGCGGTATCTGTTGGCTGCGGCCTGGCCGTATCGGTCCGGCCGGAACTTCTGTCCAAGCTGCCGTCTTTCGTGCACGAGATCTTCGGCTCGGGCATTTCCACTGCCGCAATCGTGGCCGTGGTCCTGAACCTGGTGCTGCCGGATCGCCCTGTCGCCGAACATGACGAGGACGAAGAAGATGATGTTCCGCAGCCGATGCTGATTCCAAAAGTCGGCTAAACTCCCCGGTCCTGCCGCCGCCAGCGGCAGGACCAATCCTTTCCCTGACATTGTTTCCGCATTGCCCCGCGCTTTGTTTCCGCAGTGTTTAATCATTTCGAGAAGATTAGAATGACCAAAACCCTCCTGATCAAGAATGCGCGCGTGCTTGTCACCATGGACGAACAGCGCCGCGAAATCGACAACGGCGCCATCTTCGTGCGCGGCAATGTGATCGAACAAGTCGGCCCAACTTCCGAACTGCCGCAAGCCGCCGATGAAGTAATCGACGCCGCCGGCCACGTGGTAATCCCCGGCCTGGTCAACACCCACCACCACATGTACCAGAGCCTGACGCGCGTGATTCCCGCTGCGCAGGACGGGGAGCTTTTCAACTGGCTCACCAACTTGTATCCGATCTGGGCCAGCCTGGACAGCGAAATGGTGCACGTGTCAACGCTGACGGCCATGTCGGAGCTGATCCTGTCCGGCTGCACTACCAGCAGCGACCACCTGTACATTTATCCGAACGATTGCAGGCTCGATGACAGCATCGAGGCCGCCAGCAAGATCGGCATGCGCTTCCACGCCGCGCGCGGCTCAATGAGCGTGGGCCAGTCCAAGGGCGGCCTGCCGCCCGACCGCGTGGTGGAAGATGAACAAGCGATCTTGCGCGACACGCAGCGCCTGATCGAGACCTACCACGACGCCGAACGGCACGCCATGCAGCGCATCGTAGTGGCGCCATGCTCCCCGTTTTCCGTCTCGCGCGACCTGATGAAGGAAGCCGCGGCGCTGGCACGCAGCCACGGTGTCTCCCTGCACACCCACCTCGCCGAAAATGTCAACGACATCGCCTACAGCCGCGAAAAATTCAATATGACGCCAGCCGAATATGCCGAAGACTGCGGCTGGGTAGGCCACGACGTATGGCACGCGCATTGCGTGCAGCTCGATGATGCCGGCGTCTACATGTTCGCCAAAACCGGCACCGGCGTCGCCCACTGCCCGTGCTCCAACATGCGCCTGGCCTCCGGCATTGCCCCGGTCCGCAAGATGGTTGATGCCGGCGTGCCTGTCGGCCTGGGCGTCGACGGCTCCGCCTCGAACGACGGCGCCCACATGCTGGGCGAAGTACGCCAGGCCATGCTGCTGCAGCGCGTCGGATTCGGGCCGGACGCGATGACCGCGCGCCAGGCGCTGGAACTGGCTACCCTTGGCGGAGCAAAAGTGCTGAATCGCGACGACATCGGTGCGATCAAACCTGGCATGTCGGCCGATATCGTCATGTTCAAGCTGGACCAGCTTGCCTTTGCCGGTGCCCTGCACGACCCGGTAGCGGCCTTGGTGTTCTGCACCCCGTCCAACGTCAATTACAGCATCATCAACGGAAAGGTCGTGGTAAAGGACGGCATCCTGCAAACCGTCGACCTGCCGCTGGTCAT
This sequence comes from Pseudoduganella sp., assembly GCA_036402315.1. Classification (GTDB taxonomy): domain Bacteria; phylum Pseudomonadota; class Gammaproteobacteria; order Burkholderiales; family Burkholderiaceae_D; genus Rugamonas. Next base: position 40,174 of record DASWTB010000143.1, read on the forward strand.
CGAGCGGCATAACCGGCTTGCCGCCAAGCTCGCACTGGCCACAGGGACGCGCAAGCTCGCCTGACTGCCGCCCTTCAGCCCAAACTAGCTGCGCGGAAACCCGGCATGAAAGCCATGGGTTACTATGTCCGTTTCCGCACAGAGCGACCTTAAGCTGAGCCGTATCCTTCGGGCATGACCCAGGCAGAGACCGAAGATGACAACGCCTACTTCCGCTACCACCGGCGCACCGGCCAAAGAAGTCCCGGCTCCACCGTCCCCAAGACGGCGCCGGCCGCCCCCCTTGTCGCTCACGGCATGGAAGCAGTTTATTAACGTTGCAAAGCCGTATTGGCTTGGAGACGAAAAAAGCCGGGCGTGGGGCCTCTTGTTACTCTTGATCGGCCTCATGCTGGTGGAAACCCAGCTGGCGGTCATGCTGAACAATCAGGCCGGCGAGATGACTTCAGCCCTGGCCGGGAAAAACGCCGGGCGCTTCTGGGCCGCGGTGCAGGCCTGCCTGCTGACCCTGGCCTTCGCAATTCCAGTCTACGCGTTCTACTATTACATGCGTGACCTGTTCGCCAATCATTGGCGGCGCTGGCTCACAGGCCGTTTTCTCGATGGCTACCTTAAAGGGCGCAAGTACTACGAACTGGTCTCCCAGGGAGAAATTGATAACCCCGACCAGCGGATCAGTGAAGACATCAACACCTTCACAGGCAGGTCGATCCATTTCCTCCTGATTTTCCTCGGCGCGATCATGCAACTGGTAGCGTTCAGTTCCGTGCTCTGGTCAATCTCCCATCTCCTGGTGGGTGTACTTGCTGTATACGCGCTGACGGGTACCGTTGTGGCACTGTATGTATTCGGCAATCCGTTGATCCAGCTGAACTTCTGGCAATTGCGGCGCGAAGCAGACTTTCGTTTCAGCCTGATGCGCTTGCGGGAAAATGCCGAATCCATCGCCTTTTACCGCGGCGAAGCGCAGGAACGTGCATACATTGACAGCAAGTTCCAAAAGGTCATCTACAATTTCAGCCGCTTGATCAAGAAGCAGCGTGACCTCAACCTTTTCCAGCGCACTTTCAGTCAACTTACCTTGGTGCTCCCTGGAGCGATCCTGGCCGAACGGGTCTTGTCCGGTGAACTGGAAGTGGGCCGGGCAATCCAGGCGGCCGGTGCATTTACCGCCGTGCTGTTAGCCGTCGGGGTCATCGTTGAAAACTTCGAGAGCCTGAGCCGCTTCGTGGCGGGGGTTGGACGCCTGCAGACACTCTCCAATCTGGTGCTGCCAGCGGCCATGCCCGACGCCGGCAACGCCGGCCCGCACATCTTGACGCGCACTGGGGAAAACCTGGCGCTTGAAGCCGTCACCTTATGCCCCCCACAATCCGATCGCGTACTGATCAAGGATTTGTCGCTGGTCCTGAAGACGGGTGATGCGCTGCTGATTACCGGCGACAGCGGCTGCGGCAAAAGCTCGCTGCTGCGCGCGATTGCGGGTTTGTGGGATACCGGCAGCGGCGTGATTCAACGACCGCCGCTGGAAGAATTTTTCTTCCTCCCGCAGCAGCCCTACCTGCAGTCCGGCAGCCTGCGCAGCCAGCTGGTTTACCCAAGCGTTCAGTGCGAGCTGGACGACGAGCAGCTACTGTCGATCCTGGAGCGGGTCGGTCTCCCTCTTCTGGCAGAACGCTTCGGCGGTCTTGACGCCATGCAGGACTGGGAAAAATTGCTGTCAGTTGGCGAGCAGCAGCGCCTGGCCTTCGGGCGCGTCTTCGTGCGCGAGCCGGGGATCGTGATCCTGGACGAAGCAACCAGTGCCCTGGATAGCGGCAACGAGGCCTCGTTATACGCGCAGTTGCGCGCCAGCGGCGCCACCTTGATCAGCGTCGCACACCGTGCCGCTGTTCTGCGCCACCACACCCATGTCCTGCTGCTGAAAGGAGATGGCGCGTGGGAGCTGCATGAGGCAAGCGGGTTTGAGCTGGCTTAGTACGTTTCCTCACCAGGTGAATTCCTGTAGTGGGCGCTCCCCTTCGAAAAGCCTTGCAATGCTACCGGTGCTGACTTCATAGACGATGTGATCCGACCAACTGTTGAGGAACACAAGATGGTCGTTATCCAGCCAGCCCTTGAATAACTGGTGAGCGCATCCGCGGCCAGCAGTGCCTCGGGCCACAATTCTACTTGAGCCATCCCGCCCCTCCAGTCTGAGCGGAAAGCCTTCGGACTCACTATTCCAATCGACATAGGCATGCCATTTTCGATCCGGGGAGTCTTCCATCTTCCGTCCACCCGTACTGCGAGTGTCTACACCGCCAAAAGCCTCGATTTCCCTGCCATCACGCAGAAATACGTGCCTATGGGCGGTTGAATCATAATGGCCCTTGAGTCGTTCAACAGTACTTGTCGACAGCCGGTAGGAGTAATACTCGAACGGTACTGCACCCCTGTTTTTCTCAAAGCTAAGCACCAAGATCAGCAGTTCCTCGCCATTTTTCGACCATTGCGGAGAGAATCGGATTTCTTTGGCAGGAATTGTGGTCGGGAGGCGGATTGTGGTCAGCTTCGAACGCGCAGTATCGAACAGGAGCAGGCCCGCTTTCGTTTCGCTGGCCCAGCGTCTTTCATAGATTGCGTCAATGACGACGTAATTGCTGTCCGGTGAAAATTCAGGATACACGCCACCCGAGCGTGGGCGGTCGTAGATGATGCGGTGAAGTTTGGTCTTGCGGTCGAAGAGCCAGAACTGCTCCCGCTTAGTATCTTTCCGCTTACCGTCGTAGGCTATCCAGCGCCCGTTTGCCGACTGCATCATATGAACCGGATCTGTAAACGCCCCCTCGGAAATTACCTTTCGGCTGTTCTCCGACAGGTCAACCTCAGTGAAGTGTCCAGAAGCTTGCATGAGGTATATCGGCGTCTCGATTCGCATCGCCGCCAGCGGGACTTTTTTCACCTCCGGCGCGATAGAGCCGGGACAGCCGGCGATAGCGGCAGCCGTTGCAATAGGCGGCGGCCCAAAACTCGTTAGGGACGCCGCGAACGCGGCGGCCAGACATCTGGATTTCAACATGTCGATGCTCACATTGGAAAGAGCGAGCACAATATCATGTTTTCAAATTGATAACACAAAGAGCGATCAACTCTCAATAGGCGATCCTGAAATCAGGCTTCCCTTCCAGCGTCCGGTGGAACAACAGGGAGCTGTGCGCCTGGTCCCAGGCGAATTCCTGGCCGTCGTAAGGATCGCGCAGATCGCTGGTTCGGATTCGTTCAGCCACCTCGTCACCTTTGACGCCGCTGCTTCGGAGTTGGGATGCCAGCAGCGCTATCCTTCGCATTCCTTCCAGGTTAGCGACCCGGAATCCGAACGTGGTGTATTCATCCATTCCTGCCTTATTGAGTTGCATCTTTCCGACCGGGTTATAGACACCAACATCGTCGCCGCCCTTCTTCGCATTGCCGTGGGCCGCCAGGAAGATCTCCGCTGCCCGCGGAATTTCGGCAAAGTCGCTGTCAAACAGGTCGACTACGCGCAGCATTCGATCGGCGTTGGCATTGCTTGTGGCTTGCGGCTGGAAAAGTAGTCGTCCGAACAGCGTTGCAGCCGAAGCGTCGGAGCGGTCGTCGTCCGATCGCCATTTGCCATCTTTTACCGCTCGGCCCACGTCGGTGTCGGAAATTATCCATTCGTTTGCCATGATCTTCGCCAACGACCTTTCGCGATTTGAGACTGGCTCCCGCCAGCCATCCGGCATCGCTATCATTGTCAAGGCTGGCGGGAAGCGGCGCACCACAAGGTTGCCCATTTCAAAATGCTGTTCGATGCTGCGCGCTGCAATCATCTTGCCAACAGCGCTGGAGCTTTCAGCCAGCACCATCCGCCAGAAGCGGTAGTCCTTTTCCAAGAGCCGCCTACACTCCGCCGCATCGCCTTTATCCGCCAGTGCCAGGGCCTTGAAATACAATTGGCGTTGCGCTTCAGAGACCTTTTCAAATGGTGCGATGGTCGAGCGCACTTCAGTCGGCCATATCTCGCGCCATTGTTTGAATTCCAGCAGCCGTTCATAGCGCTCGATCAATTGGGCGTTATCAGGTGAGCCGGCAGAATCATGCTTCCCACCAGATGGTCCGGGTGCTTCCATGGACTTGCGCAGCGATTCAACTCGGGCGACACCTTCCGACATCACGTCGGCATTGCCTTGTGCGGTGAATCCCATCACATAAACGTAGGCGTTGTCCCGGTCCGCAACAGGCATGTCGGCGGCCGCAATACCCTGCAACTTGATGGCGGCCTCGGATGGGGACCTGTCTATGCGGTTTACAAAGACTACGAATGCGACGAACAGGAGAAGCAACGCAAGCAGGGCTGCCACCATCTTCAACAACAACTTCAAATTTGTCATTCAGATCTACTCCATTGTTTTTCAGCGCAAGCCCAAAAAAAACGGCCCATATGGGCCGTCTTCTTCGGGGTACAGGAATCAGACGAATTCGCCCACCTTTGCGGTCACCGCTTCCTGCACCGAACGGCTGGTGACGAAACTGTGCGCGACCTGGATGTCGTTATGGAACCAGCGGTCGCCTTCCAGGCAAGCCGGAATCTGCTTTCGGATCTCGTCGTAGGCGGCCTGGGTGCCCTCGCCCAGCTTGAATCCTGGCAGCAGGTGCTCGGTCATGGTCAGGGCCTGGGCGGCCAGCAGCATCTCCACGCCCACAATGTACTGGGTGTTCTGAACCACGGTATGTGCCTTGCGTGCGCACCAGGTGGAGTTGGAGATGTGGTCTTCGCTGTTGGCTTTGGACGGAATCGAGTCCACGCTGCCCGGCATGGACAGCGTGCGGTTTTCCATCACCAGGGAGCTGAGCGAACATTGCACCACCGGATAACCCGTGTTCACGCCACGCAGGCCGGACATCAGGTTGCGCGGCAGGCCCCACGACAGGGTCGGGTCGATCAGGCGCGCCACGCGGCGCTCGCAGATGCTGCCAAGGTCGGTGATCGCCATCGCCAGCAGGTCCATCGCCTGCGCCAGGTACTGGCCGTGGAAGTTACCGCCTGAGATGATTTCGAAGCCCCCGCCATCCTTGCCGAAGATCAGTGGATTGTCGGTCGCTGAATTGATCTCGTTCTTCACGATGGTGTCAATGTAGTCCAGCGCATCGAACACGGGACCATAAACCTGTGGCGTGCAGCGCAGCGAGTACACGTCCTGGATACGCGGGGTGTAGGGAATGTCGGTGCGGCGCAGCTCGTCCGGAAACTGCACGGCGCGCGCTTCGTGCGTCGTGCGGGTCGATCCTTGCAGCAGCTTGCGCACCACGGAGGCGGTCTTGATCTGGCCCGGATGCGGGCGGGCTTGCTGGATGCGCGGGTCGAAGGCGGACATTTCGGCGCGCATGGCTTCCAGCGTCAGGCCCAGCGACAGGCAGGCGTCGGTCAGCAGGTCGCGCGCATCCTTGGCGGCCAGCACGGCCACGGCGAGCGAGGCGGTACAGCCGTTGATCAGGGCCGAGGCGTCCTTGGCCTTGAGGTCGAACTTCACCGGGCCTACTTCCGCTCGCGTAATCGCTTCTGCGGCGGACATGCGCGTTCCCTTGTACATCACTTCGGCCTCGTCGAAGCCGGCAATGGCGGCTGCCAGGTAAGCCAGCGGCGCCAGGTCGCCGGAGGCGCCCACGGAGCCTTTCTGCGGCATGATCGGGTGAATGCCGGCATTGATGAAGGCCAGCAGGCGGTCCACCACTTCCACGCGCGGCGCGGAGTAGTTGCTGGCGAAGGCGTTCGCGCGCAGCAGCATGGTGGCACGGCTTACTTCTTCCGAGAACGGCTCGCCGATACCACCGCTGTGGGCCTTGATCAACTGGGTCTGGAACAGTTCAATGTGCTCGACCTTGATGCGGGTATCCTTCAGCAGCCCGACACCGGTGTTGAAGCTGTACATCATCGGCGCTTCATCGTGCATCCAGGTGGACTCGATGTAGTCGCGGCTTTCCTTCAGCGCGGCGCGCGAGGTGGCGGACAGCTCGACCTTGGCGCCATCGCGCGCCACAGCCAGGACTTCTTCGGCGGTGAGGTTGAAGCCGTCGATCGTTACGTTGCTCATTGCTTTTCCTTTCAGTTCGCGCTGGTCTCGAACCAGGTACCGATCAGCTGGCGTTCAGCGTCGGTCATATGGGTCATGTTTGCCAGCGGCATATCCTTGTTCTGCACCGCGCGCTGGTAAATCTTGGCGGCGTGCTGTTTAACCTGGGCCTCGGTATCGAGCATCACGCCGCCCGGGGCTGATGCGAAACCCGCCTGGGTTGGCGTCGCGGAGTGGCAGGAAGCGCAACGCTGCGTCACGACTTGCTGCACGCTGGACAGGCTAGCCTGGGCGGCTGGCGCGGCTGCGCCGTCGCCAATGGCGGCAGGTGCAGCATGGCCGTCGGCGTCTGCCGTCGCCGTCACGGCGGCCGGTGCGGCGACCGCTTTACGTGGTGCAGGAGCGATTGCCACGGCCACGCCAGCCAGGAGGATCACGCCCGCGATTGGGAACGCCGGCGAAACCTTGCCCGCATGGCGCAGGTTGAAGAAGTGTCGAATCAGCACGCCCGCAGCCATGATGGCGGCCAGCACCAGCCAGCTGTAGGCGTGGCTGTAAGTCATCGCATAGTGGTTGCTGATCATGATCAGCAGCACGGGCAGCGTGAAGTAGTTGTTGTGCACCGAACGCACCTTGGCGCGCTTGCCGTAGATCGGGTCCGGCGACTCGCCTTTGGCCATCGCGTCCACCAGCTTGCGCTGGCCAGGGATGATCACGAACAGCACGTTACCGACCATCATGGTGCCGATCATGGCGCCCACATGGATATAGGCAGCACGGCCGCTCAGGGTATGGGTCAGAACATAAGCCGCACCCACGATCAGCACGAACATCACGGTGCCCAGCACCGCAGGCTTTTCGGCCAGCGCGGTCTTGCACAGCGTGTCGTACACCAGCCAGCCGCCGGCCAGCGTGCCCAGGCCCACGGCCACGGCTTGCAAGGAGCTCAGGTCAGCCACGTTCTTGTCGATCATCATCGCCGAAGCGTTGAAGTAATAGACGATGAACAGCATGGCAAAGCCGCTCAGCCAGGTGGCATAAGCTTCCCACTTGAACCAATGCAGGTCTTCCGGCAGTTCGGCCGGGGCAACCAGGTATTTTTGCGGGTTATAGAAGCCGCCGCCGTGGACGGCCCACAGCTCGCCCATCACACCTTTCTTGGCGAGAGGACTGCCAGGCTTGGGCGGCCGGATCGAATTGTCCAGCCAGACGAAGTAAAACGAAGCACCGATCCACGCGATACCGGTGATCAGGTGCAGCCAGCGAACCAGCAAGTTAAGCCATTCCACCCCGTAAGGGCCGAATAAAGTCTCCATGATTTTTATCCACTAAAACTGCGTTCACCTGCCTCTGGCGGGCACTTCAGATGAACCAATCGGTCGTTATACCGCCGCCGCTACGACCTGCGTGGATGGAACGATATCGGTTGCGGGCGCGGGAGACCTTCCATTTCCTATATAACTCGCATAGTCCTGGAGATATAGTTTCGTGGCCCGGAAGGTGCGAACCTCTCATGGATAAATCTAAATAAATAATATTCGGAGACCATGATGTCCAGATTGCCAGAACACTTAGACATCCACCTGATCCGTATTCTGTACCTGCTGCTGGTGGAGAAAAACGTATCGCGCGTGGCCCTTAAACTGAACCAGCCGCAGCCCTCCATTTCCGGCTCGCTGCGCAAGCTGCGCGACCTGACCGGCGATCCGCTGCTGGTGCGCGGCGGCCGCGGTATGGTGCCGACGCAACACGGCGAGAGCCTGTTGAAGACCGCCAAGCGCATTCTCGACGAAACCGAAAGCCTGTTCAGTCCCAAAACTGCGTTTGTGCCGCAGGACGAAGCGCGCACCTTCCATATCGCCGCGCCGGACTATATGAACACCCAGTTCTTCACCGAGGTGATCGCCCGCCTGCGCCGCGAATCGCCGCGCAGCCGCCTGGTGATCCACTCGCTGGGACCGGACGTCGATTACGTGCGCCTGCTGTCGGACGGGGACCTGGACCTGGTGGTCGGCAACTGGGACGAGCCGCCGCAACACCTGCACATCTCCAAGCTGTTCGACGACCCGATCGTATGCCTGATGCGCGCCAACAGCGCCTACGCCCGCCGCACGCCAAAGGACGGCATGACGCCCGAGGAGTACCTCACCCTGCCCCACGTCGCCCCCGCGCAAATCCTGCCGGGCTACCACGGCAATATCGATTCCTTCCTCGAAGAGCGCGATATGGAGCGCAATATTGTTGTGGAATCGGCACACTTCCGCATGCTGCCCTACATCGTCCAGCAGACCGATTTAGTTTTGACGAGTGGCAAACAATTCGCCAATTTCTACGAGAATCTGCTCGGCTTGAAGTCGTACAAAGTACCGCTCGATTTCCCGCCGCTGAGCTTCTACCAGCTATGGCACGAGCGTGCCCACCACGCGACCGAACATAAATGGCTGCGCGCCCAGGTCAGCGCCGCCGCCCGCCTGCTGGTGAAATAGAACCGCACCGGATAGCCGTTATCGGCCCAGCGTTATATTCCACGCCTGCTGGGCCTCTATTATCAATTCGCCATTCCCCAGAACACCTTACTTGGAGCGGGCCGTCGCCAGTCGGCGGCCCGAAGCACGATGACGAGCCTGAAGCGACTGAACACCTGCGATGCAGGGACTTTTACCGAAATCCTGCACGGCCTGTACGAGCATTCCCCATGGATTCCACAACGCGCCGCTGCACAGCGCCCGTTCCGCACCATCGACGACCTCAAGCTCGGCCTGCAGAAGGTCGTGACGGAAGCCACCAACGATGAGCAACTGGGCCTGATCCGCGCCCACCCCGAACTGGCCGGCAAAGCCGCCGTGGCGGGCGAACTGACGCCGGAATCCACCGGCGAACAGGCCAAGGCCGGCCTGAACCTCTGCACAAAAGAGGAATTCGCAGCGCTGCAGGAATTGAATGCCGCCTACAACAGCAAGTTCGGCTTCCCCTTCATCCTCGCGGTAAAGGGCGGCGACGGCAAAGGCCTGACGCGCCAGGCCATTATCGCCGCCTTCCGCCGACGCCTGCGCAACCAGGCCGATGACGAACAGCGCGAGGCGCTGCGCCAGATCCACCGCATCGCAGAGATGCGCCTGAACGCTCTGCTCTCCTATGTGCCCCATATGGGCCGCGACATCATGGAATGGGCCGAAGAAATCGGCGCCATGAGCGAGGACGAGCAGGGACTGACCTGCACCTACATGACGCCAACGCACCGCCGCACCGCCAACCAGTTGGCCAAATGGATGCGCGAAGCCGGCATGCACGCCCACATCGACGCGGTGGGCAATGTGGTGGGCCGCTACCTGTCTACCGACCCGCAGGCACGCACCCTGCTCACCGGCTCGCACTACGACACGGTACGCAACGGCGGCAAATACGACGGCCGCCAGGGTATCCTGACCGCCATTGCGGTGGTCAAGCACCTGCACGAAACCGGGGAAACGCTGCCCTTCCACCTCGAGGTGATCGCCTTTGCCGAGGAAGAAGGCGTGCGCTTCAAGAGCACCTTCCTGGGCAGCAGCGCGGTGATCGGCCAGTTCGATCCCAAGCTGCTGGACCTGCGTGACCGCGACGGCCAGTTGCTGCGCGACGTATTGACCGATGCCGACCACGACGTCAACGCCATCGCCGCTATCGCGCGCGATCCGGCCGACCTGCTCGGCTTCGTCGAAGTCCACATCGAACAAGGCCCGGTATTGCTGGAGCGCGGCCTGCCGGTTGGCGTAGTGACCTCCATCGCAGGCAGCAAGCGTTACCTGGTGGAGCTGAAAGGCGTCGCCAGCCACGCCGGCACCACGCCTATGCCCATGCGCAAGGATGCAGCAACCGCCGGCGCCGAAATCATCCTGTATGTAGAGCAGCGCTGCGCACAGGACCAGGACTCCGCCCTGGTGGGCACCGTCGGCCAGTTGCAGGTGCCGAACGGTTCGACCAATGTGATTCCGGGCGCCTGCACCCTGTCGCTCGATATCCGCGCCGCCAACAACGCCGCGCGCGACGCTGCCGTGGACGACATCCTCGCCCACATCGAAAAAGTGTGCGAAAAGCGCCACATCACCTGTCACATCGAACAGACCGTTGCCGCCGATTGTGCACCGTGTGCACCGCGCCTGATGGAGCAACTGGCGGCCGCAGTGGAACGCAACGGCATCCCCGCCTTCCACCTCGCCTCCGGCGCCGGCCACGACGCCATGCTGATGTCGCGCATAACAGACGTCGCCATGCTGTTCACCCGCTGCGGCAACGGCGGCATCAGCCACAACCCGCTGGAAACCATGACGGACGACGACGCCGACCTGTCGGCCCGCATCCTGCTGAGCTTCCTGCGCAACTATACGTAAATCGAGATAGCCAATATGCCCCGGCATATAAGCCGAAAAGGAGGCCTTCAACGATATTGATAAAACTAGCAGCGCGAGGACGCCATATTTGCCCGCCCAAAGAGGCGGGATTTCGGGCGCTAAAAACTAAACGGAGACAAAGCAAATGCAATTCCTGGACAACTATTTCAAGCTCGGCGAGCACGGCACCACCGTGCGCACCGAGGTGCTGGCTGGCATTACAACCTTCCTGACGATGGCGTACATCATCTTCGTCAACCCTTCCATCCTTGGCGACGCCGGCATGCCCAAGGACTCGGTTTTTGTGGCGACCTGCGTCGCAGCCGCCGTCGGCACATTGATCATGGGCTTGTACGCCAACTTCCCTATTGGCCTGGCGCCGGGCATGGGCCTGAACGCCTACTTCGCCTACGGCGTGGTGGCGGGCATGGGCTTCCCATGGCAGGCCGCGCTGGGCGCCGTGTTCATCTCCGGTTGCTGCTTCATGATCGTCAGCCTGCTGAAGATCCGCGAGAAGATCATGAACGCCATTCCGCCATCGCTGCGTATCGCGATCCCTGCTGGCGTGGGCTTGTTCCTGGCATTGATCTCGCTGAAGAATGCGGGCATCGTGGTCTCCAGCCCTGCAACCTTCATCACCATGGGCGACCTGCATAAGCCGGCCCCGGTGCTGGCGATCATCGGCTTCTTCATCATCGTTGCGCTGGACCGCCTGCGCGTGACCGGCGCGCTGCTGATCGGCATCATGGCCGTCACCGTGCTGAGCTTCTTCTTCGCCGGCAATACCTTCCACGGCATCGTCTCCGCGCCGCCTTCCATCGAGCCGACCGCCCTGAAGCTGGACATCATGGGCGCCGTCTCGCACGGCCTGTTCAACGTGGTGCTGGTGTTCTTCCTGGTCGAACTGTTCGACGCAACCGGCACCCTGATGGGCGTCGCCCAGCGCGCCGGCCTGATGAAAGACGGCAAGCTGCCCAAGAACATGAACAAGGCCCTGCTGGCCGATTCCGGCGCCATCATCGTTGGTTCCGTGATGGGCACGTCCAGCACCACCGCCTTCATCGAAAGCGCAGCTGGCGTGCAAGCTGGCGGCCGCACCGGCCTGACGGCAGTCACCGTAGCGCTCCTGTTCCTGGCAGCCCTGTTCATCGCGCCGCTGGCGGGCGTGGTACCGGCCTACGCCACTGCACCGGCGCTGTTCTTCGTCGCTTGCCTGATGCTGCGCGAACTGGCCGAAATCAACTGGGCCGAAACCACCGAAAGCGTCCCGGCTGTCGTTACCGCCCTGGTCATGCCTTTCACCTATTCGATCGCCAACGGCCTGGCGCTGGGCTTTATCAGCTACGCCGCCCTGAAACTGCTGACCGGCAAATACAAAGAAGTCAGCGCCATGATCTGGTGTGTCGCTGGCGTGTTCCTGTTTAAAACAATTTACATCGCAGGATGAAGTAAGGAGTAGTGAAGATGTCCCAACCGATTCGTTTCTTCTACCAGGGGCGCGTGCAGGAAGTCGATTCCGCCGCCCCCACCCGCACGCTGCTGCAACACCTGCGGGAAGACCTGCACTGCACCGGCACCAAGGAAGGCTGCGCCGAAGGCGACTGCGGCGCCTGCACCGTGGTCATCGGCTCGCTGGTGGATGGTGAACTGGAAATGCGCAACGTGAATTCGTGCATCCAGTTCCTGCCAACCCTGGACGGCAAGGCAGTGTTCACGGTGGAAGACCTGAAACAGCCGGATGGCGGCCTGCACCCGGTGCAGGAAGCCCTGGTGGAATGCCATGGTTCCCAATGCGGTTTCTGTACTCCCGGCTTCGCCATGTCGCTGTGGAGCCTGTACCTGAAGCAGGAAGGCCAGACCGCACCGCCATGCCGCAAAACGATCGATGAGACATTGTCCGGTAACCTGTGCCGCTGCACTGGTTACCGCCCGATTATCGATGCAGCCGCCCGCATGGGCGAGCTGCCGGCGGTCGCCTTCGACCGCGAAGCACTGAAGGCAGTGCTGCAAGACCTGCAACGAGATACCATGTTCCGCTACACACACGACGGCCAGACTTTCCACGCGCCGCGCACCCTGGCCGAAATGACTGCCCTGCGTGCCGCCAAGCCGACCGCCACCATCCTCGCAGGTTCGACCGACGTCGGCCTGTGGGTCACCAAACAGATGCGCGACCTCGGCGACGTGATCTACACGCGCCAGGTACAGGAGCTGCACCGCATCGCCACCGTCAACGGCAAGCTGGAAATCGGCGCCGCCGTGTCGCTGGACGACGCCTACAAGGCCGTGCTGGAACTGTATCCGAACGACTCGCTGCACGAACTGTGGCAGCGCTTTGCATCGCAGCCGATCCGCAGCACCGGCACCCTGGGCGGCAGCGTGGCCAACGGTTCGCCGATCGGCGACTCCGCCCCCTGGATGATCGTGCTCGGCGCCGAGATCGTGCTGCGCTCGGACAAAGGCCAGCGCGTACTGCTGCTGCAGGACTTCTACCTGGATTACATGAAGAAGGACTGGCAGCCGGGCGAATTCGTCGAAGCTGTGCGCATCCCCGCGCCGAAGGCGGGCCAGCAATTCCGCACCTACAAGCTCGCCAAGCGCTACGACCAGGACATTTCCGCAGTATGCGCCGCCTTCTCGCTCGAGTTGGAAAACGGCATCGTGCGCAACGCGCATATCGCCTACGGCGGCATGGCCGCCACGTCCCGCCGCACACCTCAGGCCGAAGCCGCCATCAACGGCCAGCCATGGAATGAAACCACGCTGCGAGCCGGCATGGATGCCCTGGCGCGCGACTATACCCCGCTGACCGACATGCGCGCATCGGCCAACTACCGCATGCGCACCGCGCAAAACCTGCTGCGCCGCTTCTGGCTGGAGACCCGGCCGGAAGACGCTATATCGAACACCTACGTCAACGCTTATGCATTCAAGGAAGGAGCCGCCGCATGAACAGCAAGTCCGAACAGTTCATGACCCTCGGCGCCGCCAAAGGCTGGTCCGAAGTTGGCCAGAGCCACCCGCATGAATCGGCCATCCTGCACGTGCTGGGCGAGGCCGTCTACACCGACGACATCCCCGAAGCACAGGGCACGCTGCATGCCGCCCTGGGCCTTTCGGTAAAGGCACACGCACGCATCCTGTCGCTCAACCTGGAACCTGTGAAGGCGATGCCAGGCGTAGTGGCGGTTTACACCTACAAGGACATCCCCGGCACCAACGACTGCGGCCCGATCATTCACGATGATCCAATCCTCGCTGAGGAGAAAGTGGAGTACGTAGGCCAACCAGTGTTCATCGTAGTCGCCGACACGCACGACAACGCCCGCCGCGCCGCCCGCAAGGCCGATATCCAATACGAAGAACTGCCGGCCATCCTGACGCCGGAAGCAGCGCGCGATGCCGAATCCTTCGTTGTCCCGCCAATGCGCCTGACGCGCGGCAACGCGCAAGCTGCCTTCGAACGCTCGCCGAATACCCTGAAAGGCAAGCTGCACGTCGGCGGCCAGGAGCAGTTCTACCTGGAAGGACAGATTTCGTACGCCATTCCGAAAGAAGGCAACGGCATGCACGTCTACTGCTCCACCCAGCACCCGACCGAAATGCAGCACGTGGTGTCCCACGCCCTGCACTACCCGTCGCATGCGGTGGTAGTGGAATGCCGCCGCATGGGTGGCGGCTTTGGCGGCAAGGAATCGCAGTCCGCACTATGGGCCGCCTGCGCAGCCGTCAGTGCCGCGCATCTGAAGCGCCCGGTCAAGCTGCGCGCCGACCGCGACGACGACATGATGGTGACCGGCAAGCGCCACTGCTTCTACTACGAGTACGAGATCGGCTACGACAACGAAGGCCTGATCACCGCCGCCAAGGTGCAGATGGTGACCCGCGCCGGCTTCTCCGCCGACCTGTCCGCGCCGGTCGCAACGCGCGCCATCTGCCACTTCGACAACACCTACTACCTGTCGGATGTCGACATCCGCGCCATGGCCGGCAAGACCAACACCCAGTCCAACACCGCATTCCGCGGTTTTGGCGGCCCGCAAGGCGCCATCGCGATCGAATACATTGTCGATGAAATCGCCCGCAATCTTGGCAAGGATGCACTGGACGTACGCAAGCTGAACTTCTACGGCCGCAATGACGAAGAAGGCCGCAATATCACGCAGTACGGCCAAAAGGTAAAGGACAACGTCATCCACGAGCTGGTAGCGCAACTGGAAAGCGAAAGCGACTACCGCGCTCGCCGTGCAGCGATCAGCGCCTTTAACGCTACCAGCCCTGTGCTGAAAAAAGGCCTGGCGCTGACGCCGGTAAAGTTCGGTATCGCCTTCAACGTCACCCATTTCAACCAGGCCGGTGCGCTGGTGCACATCTACGTCGACGGCTCGGTGCTGGTGAACCATGGCGGTACCGAGATGGGCCAGGGCATCAACACCAAGGTCTGCCAGGTGGTGGCGCATGAACTGGGCATTCCGCTGTCCAGCGTACGCGCTTCGGCCACGGATACCAGCAAGGTTGCCAACACCTCCGCAACCGCCGCTTCGACCGGCGCCGACTTGAACGGCAAGGCCGCCCAGGATGCCGCCCACACGTTGCGCAAGCGCCTGGTCGAATTCGCCGCCAAGTCTTTCGGAGTCGGGGCGGAAGAAGTCATCCTCGCCAACGGCACCGTCTTTGCCGGCGAAACCGTCATGCCGTTCGCTGACCTGGTACAGAAAGCCTACCTGGCCCGCGTGCAGCTCTGGTCCGACGGCTTCTACGCCACGCCTGGCCTGAGCTGGGACCGCGAAACCATGAGCGGCAATCCTTTCGGCTACTACGCCTACGGCGCCTCGGTGTCGGAAGTGATCGTCGACACCCTGACCGGCGAATGGAAGCTGCTGAAAGCCGACTGCCTGTACGACGCCGGCAATTCCCTCAATCCGGCCATCGACGTGGGCCAGGTGGAAGGCGCCTTCATGCAAGGCATGGGCTGGCTGACCACGGAAGAACTGTGGTGGAACCAGCAGGGCAAGCTGATGACGCACGCGCCATCCACTTACAAGATTCCGGGGGTTTCCGACTGCCCGGAAGACTTCAACGTGCGCCTGTTCAAGAACCGCAACCCGTTCGACAGCATCCACCGCTCCAAGGCGGTCGGCGAACCACCGCTGCTGCTGCCATTCTCCGTATTCCTGGCCATCCGCGACGCCGTCGCATCCATCGGTGACTACCGCATCAATCCACCGCTGCGCGCCCCCGCCACCGGCGAAGCGATCCTCGACGCGGTGGACGCCGTTCGCGCGCTGGCATAAGCATGACGCTAGCAAGACGCCTTGTCGCCGAAGCGCTTGGCACGGCGCTGCTGCTGGCCGTGGTGGTGGGATCCGCCACCATGGCCGACAGGCTGGCCGGCGGCAACGCCGCCATCGCCCTCTTCGCCAATTCGGTGGCCAGCGCCGCCGGACTGCTGGCGCTGATCCTCGCGTTCGGGACGATCTCCGGCGCCCACTTCAATCCTGTCGTTACGATTTCAGAAGCGTGGCAAGGCGGCATGGAGTGGAGCGAAGCGCTGCCCTACGCAACGGTGCAATTCCTGGGCGCCTTCGCCGGGGTGGCCGCCGCACACGCGATGTTTGGTGAACCGGTGTTTTCCGCGGCAACGCAAGCCAGGACGGGCGCGGCGCAATGGTGGAGCGAGTTTGTCGCAACCTTCGGCCTGATCTTTGTCATCAGCGGTTGCGCCCGCAGCCGTCCGGCGATTATCCCGTTTGCGGTCGCAACCTATGTTCTTTCCGCCTACTGGTTCACCGCATCGAGCTCCTTCGCCAACCCCGCCCTTACCCTGGCACGATCCGCGACCGATACGGTAGCAGGCATCCGGCTGGCAGATGTATCAAGCTACATCGCCGCCCAGATGCTGGGGGCAATCGCAGCAACGGTGCTCGTCACATGGCTGCATAGTCCGGCGAAGACTCGTGACGGAATACCCCAGGCGTCACACCCTGCCAATCCTTGAATGCCCGGATAAAGGAATTGACATCCTGGAAGCCGAGCAGGAAGGCAATCTCCCCCTGCGCAATCCCCGGTTTCTGGAGATAGTGCACGGCGAGCTGCTGCCGGGTGGCATTCAGGATGCCCTTGAAAGTCGCAGATTCCTCGCTCAATTGCCGTTGCAAGCTGCGCTTACTGACGGCGAGACTTTTCGCGACATCTTCAACGGTATACTGGCCAGCGGGCAGCCCCTCCAGCAGTACGGCCTTGACACGCTCGCTCATCGTCGCCGATGAATTCAGGTTGCCCAGGCGCTCCCGCAAGCCAACCTCAAAGAACGTCCACATCGCTTCATTCGCGGTGAGAAAATGCCTGGCGCCGTCCTCTTTCGAGAAAGTGACGGTGACACCTTCGCCAGCCCTCGGCATGACGCCGAAATACTCCTTGTAGTCATCGATCCGGTCCGGCAATTCAGGCATCGTCACTGCGAGGGGCACCACGCGATGGCGGGTCGCGAGGCGCACCAGTTGGGTCAGGAACACCGTCTCCGCAGCCGCCATGCTGCGCGGGATGGGCCCCGCGTCCGCATAGCACTCAAGCGTCGCCGAAGTATGGCTGTCGGTAACCTCGACCAGCAGGGCCAAAGGACCAAACAGCTTCTTAAATATCGACAAGCGCTGAAAGGCGATATTCAGGTTAGGGCTGCACAAGCTCGCGAAAATCGGCGGATCGAACGCTTCGACCGAAATCGCCTGGCCTATCCTGAGCGGCAGCACCATGTCATCCCCCGCCGCCTCCTCGATCACCTGCCATAGCTGAAAAAACTGTGCCGGCGAGATCGATGCATCCTGGCGTGCGAACAGGTCCGCCGGAAGGCCCGAAAGGCGCAAAACAAGCGCCGGATCGATACCCATGTCGGCGAGCAGCAGTTTCCAGCCAGGCTGGATGGCGAAGTGCAATGGATGTCTCATGTTTCAAGCTTTAGGAATCAGCCCATTGTCGATCATTTGCTGGAACATATCCCCGATCGAAGACTCCAGCGGACGATACACCATGCCAAGTTCCCGCGCACTCTTGCTGCTGTCGGCGAACCATGAGAACCCCACATTGCGCGATATGAACTTGCGCGTCATGGATTTATCGACGATCGGCGCGACCAGCCATACCAGCCACTTTGGCAATGTGCGGCGCGGAACCGGGTAGGCATCGAACTTCGGCAGCAGTGCTTTCGCAATGCCCAGAAGCGAAGTGTTATGGCCCGAGATGATATGGCGGCCTGCCGCCTTCGGCAGGTAGGCAGCGCGCAAATGGGCTTCAGCCAGGTCGCGCACATCGACCGCGCCGAGGCCCAGGTCAGGAACACCTGCCTTCATGCGCCCATCCCCCATCTGGCGCACGATGTTGAAGCTCTCCGAAGTGCCGTGTGGGTTCACACCGGGGCCGATAACCAGGCTTGGATTGACGACCACCAGCTCCCATGCGGACTGGCGCTTGGCGATCTCCCACGCTTCGCGCTCCGCAACTGCCTTCGAATAAGAGTATGGAGCGTGAGCCAGGGACGAGCTGCTGTTCCAGACCTCCTCGGTAAACACGCGGCCCGGCGTGTCATCGATATCCGCGTTGTCGCCGTAGATCGCAGCGCAGCTGCTGGTCAGGACCACTCGCTTGACCGACTCGGTGCGGTTCGCTGTTTCGAGCACATTGCGCGTCCCCAGCAGGGCCGGATCGACCAGTTCTTTCTGCGGATCCCGGATGTTCAGGGTGAATGGCGATGCAGTATGGAAGACGATGCCGCAGCCGGCCATGGCGTCAGCAAACGAACCCTTATCCAGCAGGTCAGCCTTGAAATAGCGAATGGTGCCAGGGAGATTCGCAGCCAGTTCATCCAGGTGACGGATTTTGTTGTGATCAGCAGGATTTCGCACCGCCGCATGGACAGTAACGCCCTCCTCCAGCAACCGCTTCACAATCCAGCCAGCAACATAGCCGGTACGCCGGACCTGGCGCCGGACTTTTAGCTGCGCTGACGCCATTCGATCAGCTCGGCGATTGTCAGGATTGGCATGCTGTGCAGTTGGGCGAACTCTTCAATGGCTTCGCCACGCATCATTGTGCCGTCGGGGTTCATCAGTTCGCACAGAACAGCTGATGGGGATAGGCCTGCCATGCTCGCGAGGTCGACTGAGCCTTCGGTGTGGCCGGCGCGCATCAGTACGCCGCCGGGTGTAGCGCGCAGTGGGAAGACGTGGCCGGGACGTACCACGTCCTCAGGTCGCGCGCCCGGCGCTGCGGCGGCACGGATGGTGGTGACACGGTCGGCGGCAGAGACGCCGGTTGTGACGCCGTGGCGCGCTTCGATGGTGACCGTGAACGGCGTGCCGTATTTGCTGCCATTTTCCGCTGCCATCGGTGGCAGTTCGAGCTCGCGTACCTTTTCCGCGGTAAGGCAAAGGCAGACGATGCCGCTGCATTCGCGGATCATCAGGGCCATGGTTTGCACCGTCAGGCGGTCGGTGGCGACGATCAGGTCGGCCTCGTTCTCGCGGTCGAAATCGTCCAGCAGGATGACGGGGACACCGGCCCGCATGGCTTCCAGCGCCGCGTGGATGCGGGCTTCGAGGTCGGTGCTGTGGAGGGTAAATTCAGGGGACAACATAGGAAACGCTCCTCGCTAAAAGTTAACGAAAAACGCTCCAGGGCAAGCGAATAGGCGCGGCTACCCGTGCCGCCAATGCGGACAGGGTACACGCGCAACAGCGCACATCTTCTTTCATCCGGACTATACCGTCGGCCCTGGAGTCTCACCAGGTCTGCTGACCCTGCCCAATGCAGCCAGGCAGGCGCTCGCGGGCTTGAACGTTGCCGTTCTTACCGCCGGTGGGGAATTGCACCCCGCCCCGAAGACGTAATTTTTGCCTGCTTGGTGCAGACGGCGCGATTTTAGCAGCCTTTTTGAAACCCGGTAAACCAGGGTCTGACCCACAGGGTCAGACCCTGTCTGTTCGCCGGATGGTGGTATCGGTTCAAGGTTTTTGACTTTCGACGAAGATCAACAGAGCACAACCGAAACCCGCGGCCGCGCCGCTGACAGGGTCTGACCCTGCGGGTCAGACCCTGGTTTACCGGTTTTAGCCAACCGTCCCAATAATCGAAACTTCCCGATTCTCAGGCACTTCGTTATACGACAGCACATGCAGCCCCGGTGCGAACAGCCGCGCATACCGCGCCAGCAACGGCCGAATCTGCGGCAGCACCAACAGCAGCGGCGGCGTCGCCTGCTGCTTCATCTGCTCGCGTGCCACCGGCATATTCACCTGCAACTGCGCCAGCAAGTGCGGATCGATCGGGTAGTTGTCCAATACCACCTTGCCGGTCTGGCGCGCTTGGTTCAAGGACCCAAGCAGCATGTTCTCCAGCTCCCCGCCCAGGTTGAAGGCCAGCATCTCAGTCTTCTGTCCGAACAGGCCGGACACAATCTGGCGCCGCAGCGCGCAGCGCACTTCAGCCGCCAGCAGGATCGGGTCTTTGGTAGTTTCGGAAGAATCGAGCAAGGTCGTCGCAATCGGCACAATGTCCTTCAGCGATACCGATTCCTGCAGCAGTACACGGAACACGCGCAGCAACTGGGTATGCGTGAGCGCCTTGTCCAGCGAGCCCGCCAGCTTTGGCGACAAGGCAGTCAGGCGCTCCATCAGCGCCGCCACGTCCTCATGGCGGAACAGCTCCGGCAGGTACTCGCGAATCAGCTTCGACACGTGTGTCGCGATGGCGCTTGGCGCCTCCACCACCTGGTAGCCCAGCCCCAGCGCGTGCGCCTTGTCCTTGGTCTCGATCCACGTTACGGGCATGCCATAAGCCGGTTCCACCCCCGGGATGCCGTCAATCTGCCCATACACGTTCGGCGACGGGATCGCCATCAGGCGGTCGGCAAACACTTCGGCCAAAGCAATCGTGGAGCCGCCCAGCACCACGGCATACTGGGTCGGCTTCAGCCCGAGGTCATCGCGTACATTAATCTGCGGCAGCACCATGCCCATCGCTTCCGACAGGCTTTGACGCACGCCGCGCAGGCGCTTGGTCAGCACCTCGCCATGCGCCTTGTCGATCATGCCCACCAGCTTGTAGCCCAGCGAAACTTGCAGCGGCTGGACCACGGGCAGCGATTGCCACTCCAGCTCCGGCACTTTCTCTTCGCGCAGCGCCGCTTCGATGGCGGCAATATTGTCGACAACCGGGGCGCCCTGCCGCTGGTACAGTCGCCAGCCGACATACCCCAGTACCGCAGCGAAGGTCAGGAAGCTCAGTTTCGGCATGCCCGGCACCAGGCCGATGATCACCATCACCGCCGCGGCACTGAACAGCACATTCGGCGATGCCAGCAACTGCTGGCCGACCTGGGATTCGAAATCGGCGCCCTCGGTTTCCGACACGCGGGTCACAATGATCGCCGCCGCAGCCGACAGCAGCAGCGCCGGAATCTGCGCTACCAGGCCGTCACCGATGGTCAGCAGCGCGTACTGCTTGAACGCATCGCCAAAGCTCATGTCCTGCATCACGGTACCGATGGCGACACCACCAACGATATTGATGATCAGGATCAGGATCGATGCAATTGCATCGCCGCGCACGAACTTCGCCGCACCATCCATGGCGCCATAGAAGTCCGCCTCCGTCGCCACTTCCTTGCGGCGCTGGATCGCCTTTTCCTGGTTGATCAGGCCTGCATTCAGGTCGGCGTCGATCGCCATCTGCTTGCCCGGCAAGGCATCCAGGGTAAAGCGCGCCGATACTTCGGAAATGCGCTCGGCGCCTTTGGTCACCACAGCGAAGTTGATGATCATCAGGATCACGAACACCACCATGCCGACCACGTAGTTGCCGCCAATGACCACATGGCCGAAGGCTTCGATCACCTTACCGGCCGCATCCGTGCCCTGGTGGCCGTGCAGCAGCACCACCCGGGTCGAGGCCACGTTCAGCGTCAGGCGCATCAGTGTGGTGGCCAGGATCACCGTCGGGAATACCGAGAAGTCCAGCGGCCGCTTGGCGTTCACGCTGACCAGGATCACGATCAGCGCCAGGACGATATTGAACGTGAACAGGACGTCCAGCAGGATCGGCGGCAATGGCAGGATGATCATCGCCAGGATCGCCAGCAGGAACACCGGCGTGGCGAATTTGTGGCGACCTGCCTCTGCGAACAAGCCCTTCAGGAAATTCATATCGTTGCTGCCTCACTCATGGAAGTTGGAACCGGTACCTGCCCCGCGTCCAGCGGATGTGGCTGCGATGGACGGCGGCCTTCGCGGAACGCCTTCAGCTGCAGCACATAATGCAGGACCATGGAAACAGCCTGGTACAACTGCACGGGAATCTGCTGGTTGACCTGGCTGGTATTGTAAATTGCGCGCGCCAAGGGCGGCAGCGAAAGCACTTCCACGCCGTGCTCCTGCGCCAGCCGCCTGATGTACAGCGCCATCTCGTCGACGCCCTTGGCCAGCACGAACGGGGCCTCGGCGCGCTTCTCGTCGTATTTCAGCGCCACCGCATAGTGCTCCGGGTTGACGATGACCACGTCCGCGCCCGGCACAATCTTGCGCGCCGCGCGTTCGGCCATGGCACGCTGCAACTGGCGGATGCGCTGGCGCACTTCCGGGCGGCCCTCCTGCGACTTGTATTCTTCCTTCAGCTCCTGCTTGGACATTTTCTGCTGCTCGGCGAAGAAGTATGCCTGGGCAGGCACGTCGATGATGGCAAAGATGATGAATACGGCCACCATCGCCATCACGCCATTCAGCATCTGGTTGGCGCCGGAGATCATGGCTTCATTCAGGCCCAGCCCTTGCAGGCGGGTGTATTCATTGACCGTGCTGGTGCCGACGTGCACCAACACCCAGCCCAGGACCGCAGCCTTGCCGATCGAAACCAGCAGCTCGAAGCCATGCTTTTTAGAGAACAGGCGCCCCAGGTTGGTAACGGGATTGAAGCGTTCGAACTTGGGCTGCAGGTTCTTGGCGCTCATCACCCAGCCGCCCGGCACCATGGCGCCCAGCACGATAAACAGCGGCACCACGAACAGCGGCAGCACCATCTTCACCAGCAGCAGCGTAGAGCTCAGCCAGACCGTACTCATGACGTTTTCCAGGGCCCCCTCGCCTTCCAGCGGCGCAAAGGCCTGATGGAAGATCTCGCGAAAGTCCAGCAGGTAGTCCGGCAGCATGAACACGAACAGCTTGAGCGAAACCAGGATGCCGATCGCAGTTGCCAGGTCGCGCGAACGCACCACCTGGCCTTCCTGGCGGGATTTCTTCAGCTTCTGCGCTGAGGCCTTCTCTGACTTGTCGCCGCCGCTGTCGTCAGCCATGGGGCACCATCTGTTGCTGGATCATGTCGAGCACACGGGTCGACATGCGGATGTAATGCTGCGGGATGAAACGCACCACCTGGCCCAGCATCAGCAGGCCAAAGATGGTAATCACCGAAAAGCCCAACGCAAACAGGTTCAGCGTCGGCGCCACGCGGTTCAGGAAACCGAAACCAAGCTGCACCACCAGCGCGGAAAACACTACCGGTATCGCCAGCAGCATGGCGGCCGAAAAGATCCACGCCACATTCCAGGCCACCGTCTGCAGCAGCAAGGCCGAATAGCCGCCGCCCAGCGGCCAGGCCTTGAAGCTCTGCCCGATCACTCCAGCCAGCACCAGGTGGCCGTCAATCGAAAAAAACACCACGATCGCTAGCATGGTCAGCAGCGCCGACACCACGTCGGACGAGGTGCCGTTCAAGGGATCGTTCATCACCGCCATCGAAAAACCGACCTGGCTCGATACCAGGTAACCCAAGACCCCGATCACCGACATCGCGAAATGGAAAGCCAGCCCGATCACGCCGCCGATCACGGCCTGTTCCAGCGTGACGGCAATGCCCTGCACCGAAATCGGGTCGATGCCCTGCACGATCTGCCCCTGCGTCACCGGCAGCAGGATAATCGCCAGCACCAGCGACACCAGCAGCCGCACCGTGACCGGCACCATCATCTCGCCCAGCACCGGCGCGGCGCTCAGCATGGCCATGCAGCGCACGAAAGGCCACCAGATTGCCGTCAGCCACACCAGGAGGTTTGCCAGGACCTGTTCCATGGCTCGCTACCCGACCAGTGTTGCCGCGCGCTGGAAAATCGAGACGCAATAATCCATCAGGTAGCTGGACATCCAGCGGCCCGTCATGACAATGGCCAGCAGGGTGACCAGCAGGCGCGGCAGGAAGCTCAGGGTCTGCTCATTGATTTGCGTGGCGGCCTGCACCAGCGCCACCAGCAAGCCCGCCACCAGCCCTGGCACCACCAGCACCATGACCATGATCATTACGATATGCAGGGCCTCGACGATCAGGTCGACGGCCACGTCGGGCGTCAGCATGTTCCAGTCACCTAATAGGCCTGTATGCTCGTCACGAGCGTATTGACAGTCAATGTCCAGCCATCCACCAGCACGAACAGCAGCAGCTTGAACGGCAGCGAAATCACCAGCGGCGACAGCATCATCATACCCATTGCCATCAGCACCGACGATACCACCAGGTCGATGATCAGGAAGGGAATGAACAGCAGGCAACCGATCTGGAAGGCCGTCTTCAATTCCGACAGCACAAAGGCCGCCAGCTTGACGGGAAAGGCGTGGTCGGCCGGATTGGTGATCGCATCCTCGCCCGCCAGGTGGGCAATCTGCTTGAGCGACGCCTTGCTGGTCTGGGCCAGCATGAAGCGCGAAATCGGCTTCTCGGCAATCCTCAGCGCATCCTGCAGGCCGATCTTGTCCTGGTCGTAAGGCACAAAGGCGTCGCGCCACACCGCGTCGCCGATCGGCTTCATGACCAGCAGGGTCAGGATCAGCGCCACGCCGGTGATGATGCGGTTGGGCAAGCCCTGCTGCAGGCCAAGGGCCTGGCGCAGCAGCGACAGCACGATGACGAAGCGGGTAAAGCTGGTCATCATCATTACCATGATGGGCAGCAAGCCCAGCAGGGTCATGATGATCAGGATCTGCATCTTCACCGACAAGTCGGTCTTGGCGCCGGGAACCACCCCGGCCAGCAGATCCTGGGCCCACGCGGGCGCGCAGGCACAAAGCAGCACTGTACCGGCCGCCAGGCCGGGCACCAGGCGGCGCGCGCTCATGGCGCCATCATGTCCAGGTTCAAACCGTCCAGATCGATGACCTTCAGGCCGTAATTTTCGCCGGCCACCACCACTTCGGCACGGCCGATGGCGGTGCCGTTGACCTTGATGGTCAGCGGCTCGCCGGCCAGCATGTCGAGCTCCACCACGCTGTCCGGGCCGATCTGCATCAGGTCCTGCAGCGACAGGCGGGCCGAGCCCACTTCCAGCGTCAGGGTGACGGGGATCTTGCGCATCATGGCCGGCAGGTCACGACGGCCGGCGCGGGGCGCCGGCACATCGCTGAGGTCCTGCGACACCTGGTCGATGATCATTTCCTCCGACATATCGTCCAGCATGGAATCGTTGTTGCCGTTGGGGTTATTCATCATGTTCATTCGATATCTTCAAAAGAGGTTAAGCAGAGTTTGCCCTTGTGCTCAGTGACCGCAGCTGTAAACAGGCGGGATTCTTCGAGCATAACGTCTGCCCTGTGCAGGCTGATCGGGATGACATCGCCCACACGCAGGTCGAACATGGCGCCCAGCGTGGTTTCCTTGGAAACCAGCCGGCCGCTCAGGCCAACCTGGAGCCGCGCCGCCAGCGGCCCTGGATTCTTGCTGCCCTTCTTGCCGGCATCGCGCTCGGGCATCAGGCCGCCCAGCACATTGCCCATCACTTGCTTATCGAGTGCGAACCAGGCCTTGCCTTGCAGTTCGCCATCGCTCAGCGAAACGGTGATGACCCAGCTGCCTTTGCCCGGTTGGGTGCCGTTGCTGGCTTTGATGCTTTCTTCTTCGCTAAGTTCCCGGCCGCCTGCGGGCAGGTTACTTTCAATTCGCGCTGCCAGGATGCTCACCAGCTGTTGCCCCAGCACCACAGCCAGGCGCTCTTCGGTAGCGGTAACTCGCACTGCCTGTTCGTCAACAGCCGCATCGGCGCGGGTGGCGCGCCCATAACGATAATTCAATACGCCTAGCAGTATTTTGCGCTCAAGCGCGAAACCGAGTTGTCCGGAAGGCGCGGCAAAGCCGAGCCAGCGCTGGCGCGCTTCGCTGCCGTCGAGTCGGCTAAAGGCAACATCGTCCACCTGGAAGGTGCCCCAGTAACGGCGGTGCACATTCAGGCGCATGGCCTGGGCCAGGTCTTCGCGCAACTGCGCGGCAAACTCAGGCAGCCGATGCACCGGCCGCCCCAGCAAGCAAGGGTCAAGTACTTCGTATTGCACAGTGCTTTGAGAGGTAGTCATAGTGGCCATCCGTCTGCTGCAATCCTATCGCAAAGTTATACGCTCAGGATGATCTTGGAAGCGTAGAATAACTCAAATCCCTCGGTATTGCCATGAATCAAGTATCTCTTAGGTCAAAAAGACTTTACATAAAAGTTTCCAGAGAGTAAGCTTCATTATTATCAAGTAACTTCAGTTGGTTGCAAAAACTATCCTTAGTGCATGATTTATAAGATGTTTTGCGATTTGTAAGCGGTTGTTACGATCCCGAAATCGGGTTACTATGCATGTTCCCGTACGGCACCATTTAACAATTAGACCAGATTGTTGGTTGCTGTCTGGAAGTTAATCATGTTGCAGTTATGGTAACGAATTGCGGCGCGATGGCGCATCCAACCTGAGGTGATTTATGGCAAATGAATTCGCTGGCCTGATCAAGGCCGACCTGGCATCCCTGAACAATGCGGCCGCCGAGCTCGCACAGCACGCCAATCTCATTGCGCCTGCCGCCCAGTTCAATGCGCCGCAACAGGGCGCGACCTTTTCCTTTGCCCAAACCATGCAAGACGCCATTGCCGGCGTCAATGCACAAGACGTTGATGCCGGTCAAAAGATGGCCGATGTCGATGCCGGCCGCAGCGACGACCTGGTGGGCGCCATGCTGGCCAGCCAGGAAGCCAGCCTGTCGTTCCAGATGCTGATGCAGGTCCGCAACAAGGTAATGGGTGCGGTCGATGAATTGATCAAGCTTCCGCTGTAAGCTGTTATATCCGCCTTCCCTCTCGAAAGACCTGACGTGATTGCTAACCTCAAGTCCGCTCTCGGACGCTGGCGGGGCGCTGCGGCACCAGCGGTGCCGCCTGCTGTCCTGAAGAACCTGTATCCCCTGCTGCTGCTGGCTGTCGGCGTGACGGCGCTGGTGCTGATGTTCCTGTGGAAGGACCAGAGCGGCTACAAGCCGGTCTTCGGCCAGCGCGAAAAAGTCGCCACCGCCGACATGATGACCGTGCTCGATGCGGAAAAGATTGCCTATCGCATCCATCCGGAAACCGGCCAGGTGCTGGTGCCGGAAGGCAAACTGGGCCAGGTGCGCATGCTGCTGGCCGCCAAGGGCGTCACCGCGCAGCTGCCGGCCGGCCTGGAACTGATGGACAAGAACGACCCGCTGGGCGTGTCGCAATTCGTGCAGGACGTGCGCTTCCGCCGCGGCCTGGAAGGCGAACTGGCGCAGTCGATCATGACGCTCGATGCGATTTCGCATGCACGCGTGCACCTGTCGATCGCCAAGTCCACCTCCTTCGTATCGAGCGATGGCGAAAAGTCGTCGGCATCCGTAGTTATCGCTACCAAGCCAGGACGCACCCTGGCGCCTGAGCACATTGCCGCCATCGTCAACATGGTGTCGGGCAGCGTCGCTTCGCTGAGCCCGGCACGCGTGAGCCTGGTCGACCAGTCGGGCAACCTGCTGTCGTCCCACGTCGACCTGACCGAAGCCTTCGACGCTTCCACGTCAAGCAACGAAAACGCCAAGCGCCAGCAGGAAGAAATCCGCGCCAACATCAAGGGCCTGCTCGGCCCCATCGTGGGCGACAACAATTTCCGCCTCAGCGTGACGGCTGATGTCGACAACGACAAGGTCGAAGAAACCGTTGAAAAATATGGCGCCGATCCCAAAGTGACCAGCGAAGCCATGCGCGAAGAGCAGGACCGCAACCGCATCGCTATGGGCGTGCCGGGCACCCTGTCCAACCGTCCGCCGCAACAGCAGGCTGCCGATGCGGCAGCGGCTGCCGGCGGCACGGCCGGCGCACCGGGCCAGGTACCGGAAGGCACCGCGCGCAAGAACGCCACCACTCGCCAGTTCGCGTACGACCGCAGCATCACGCAGACCAAGCGCGCCCGTGGCCGCCTGGTGCGCCAGAACGTGGCCGTGGTGCTGGCGCAGGCGGCAGCGCCCTTCCCCAAGACGGGCTGGACGCCGGCTGAAATCGCCAACATCGACAAGGTGCTGCGCAGCGGCCTGGGCATTAACGAAGAGCGCGGCGACAAGCTGGTGGTCAGCGCCATGAACTTCCCCGCCAAGGCAGCAGAAGTGCCGTGGTGGCAGGAACGCGACACGGTGGTCGATTCGGTCAACTGGCTCGGCTATGCCGTGGCCCTGCTGCTGGCCTACCTGCTGCTGGCCCGCCCGCTGCTGCGCCTGCTGACCGCGCGCCTGGCGCCGGCCGCCCCGGCGCTGCCAGCCAAGCCAGCGCTGGCAGGCGCCGCCCGCCAGGCCGAGGCAACGCCGATCCCGGGCACGGCCACCGCCGTGCCGGGCGCCACGGCGCCGGCGCCTGCACTAGGCTCGTCGGAAGGAGCGGCAGGCGAGGCCAAGCCGGCGGCGCTGGAAGGCAGCCAGATGCCGATGGTGCCGCTGCTGGAAAACTACGATTTGCCGCCTGCCGGTTCGCCGGTGGACGTGATGGTGGACCACCTCAAGGTACTGGCGGAAAAAGAGCCGGAACGCGTAGCCGAAGTCGTCAAACAATGGATGCAGAAAAATGGCCGACATCAACAATAACCTGGACCAGGAGCAGGGCTTGAGCCCCGTCGAACAAGCCGCGATCGTGCTGCTGTCGATCGGCGAAGAGCCGGCCGCCGCCGTGCTGCGCTGCCTGTCGCGCGAAGAGCTGCTGGAAGTGACCCAGGTCATGTCGCGCATGAGCGGCATCAAGGTGGAAGAAGTGAAGACCGCCATGCAGACCTTCTTCGACGATTATCGCCAGCAATCCGGCGTGCACGGCGCGTCGCGCTCCTTCCTCAAGCGCTCGCTGGACCTGGCGCTGGGCGGCGATATCGCGAATACCGTGCTGAACAACATTTACGGCGACGAGCTGCGCCCGAAAATGGCGCGCCTGCAGTGGGCCTCGCCAAAGTGGCTGGCCGACTACATCGCCAACGAACACGTGCAGATGCAGGCGGTGTTCCTGGCCTTCCTGCCGCCGGCGCTGGCCGGCCAGATCCTGGACGCGCTGCCGCTGGAAGGCCGCGACCTGGTGCTGCTGAACATGGCGCGCCTGGACGAGATCGACCGCGACCTGCTGCTGGAACTGGAAGAGCTGGTGAACCGCTGCCTGTCTTCCTTCGACTCGCAGTCGACCAGCGTGGAAGGCGTGCGCCAGGTGGCAGAGATCCTGAACCGCCTGCCAGGCAACCGCGCCCAGATCGTCGAGCTGCTGCGCGCCCACGATCCGGAAGTGGTGGAACAGATCGAGATGCAGATGTACGACTTCCTGATCCTGTCGACCCAGACCGAAGTCACGCTCACCCGCATCATCGAGGAAGTGCCGCTCGAGCAGTGGGCCATTGCGCTCAAGGGCGCCGAGCTGGCAATCCGCGATGCGGTGCTGAAGACCATGCCAAAGCGCCAGGCGCAGGCTTTCGAAGACATGATGCGCCGCGCCGGCCCGGTGCCAATGTCGCGCATCGAAGCGACCCGCCAGGAAATCATGGCCACCGTGAAAGCGCTGGCCGATGCCGGCGAAGTCGAAGTGCAGCTGTTCGCTGAAACGGTGGTCGAGTGATGAAACAGTTCCGTCCCTACCGTTTCCCGCCGCTGCAGCAGTACGTGCACACGCATGGCGCCAACGGCCAGCGCGGCACTGGGCAAGGCCACGTGGCCGATGCTGCCCAATGGCAGGCTTCGGTCAGCGAAGGCTTCGAGCAGGGCCAGCGCGACGGTTACGAAATCGGCTTGCAGCGCGGCCAGGAAGACGGCTTCGAAGCGGGCCGCCAGCAAGGCCTGGAGCTGGGCCGCGAAGAAGGCCGCCAGGAAACCCTGGTCGGCTTCGACCATCTGGCGCGTCCGGTCGACGCCATGCTGAAATCGCTGAAGAAAGTGCGCGCCGATTACCGCGCGGCGCAGCGCAAGGAAGTGGTGGACCTGGTGGCGAAAGTGGCGCGCAATGTGATCCGCGCCGAACTGGCGCTGCAGCCGGTACAGATCATGGCGCTGGTCGACGAGACCCTGGCCTCGATGCCGCCGACGCGCGACGAGATCGATGTCTACCTGAATCCGGAAGAAGTCAAGCGCATCATGGAAGTCGATCCCAAGCGCGCCAAGCGCTGGAACCTGATCGGCGACGCCCGCCTCGACCTGGGCGAATGCCATATCCGCGCCGGCGATACGGAAGTCGACGCCGGCTGCCACCAGCGTCTTGCTGCTGTCATGGAACAGGTCGATAATCAGTTGCAGGCCGCCGATGGCGGTGACGACGCTGAGAGCGAAGAATGATTGCCGACGCACTGCGCAAACTGGAACTCGATGACGTACCGCTGGCCACCCCGACCGGGCGCCTGGTGGGCGCTTCCGGCCTGCTGCTGGAGGCCACGGGTTGCAAGCTGCATACCGGCCAGCGTTGCCAGATCGAGACAGTCGATGGCGAATGGCTCGACGCGCAAGTGGTGGGCTTCCGCGAAAAGCTGACCTTCCTGATGCCGTTCAAGAAAGCGGCCGGCCTGACCACCGGCGCCCGCGTGCTGCCCTCCAGCGACAAAGGCAGCCTGCAGATCGGCGACAGCTGGCTGGGCCGCATGGTCAATGGCATTGGCGAACCGATCGATGGCCTGGGCAAGCTGGGCGGCGAATATCCGCTCGAGATGCAGCCGCCGCGCGTCAACCCGCTCAAGAAACAGCCGGTGGTCGATGCCCTGGACGTCGGCGTGCGCGCCATCAACAGCATGCTGACATTGGGCAAAGGCCAGCGCGTCGGCCTGATGGCCGGTTCCGGCGTCGGCAAGTCCGTGCTGCTGGGCCTGATCACGCGCCAGACCGTGGCCGACGTGGTGGTGGTGGGCCTGATCGGCGAACGCTCGCGCGAGGTGCGCGAATTCATCGAAATGTCGCTGGGCCCGGAAGGCTTGAAGAAGGCCGTGCTGGTGATTGCGCCGGCCGACGAATCGCCGCTGATGCGCATCATGGCGACCGAATTGTGCCATTCGATCGCAGCCCATTACCGCGACCAGGGCAAGAACGTGCTGCTGCTGGTTGACTCGCTGACCCGCTACGCGATGGCGCTGCGCGAAGTGGCGCTGGCCCTGGGCGAGCCGCCGGCCACCAAAGGCTATCCGCCGTCGGTGTTCTCCGCCCTGCCCCAGCTGGTCGAGTCGGCCGGCAATGGCGAGAACCCGTATGGCAGCATGAGCGCGATCTACACCGTGCTGGCCGAAGGCGATGACCAGCAGGACCCGGTGGTCGACACCGCGCGCGCCATCCTCGACGGCCACATCGTGCTGACGCGTGAACTGGCCGAGCGCGGCCACTACCCGGCCATCAATATTGCCGCCTCGATCAGCCGCTGCATGAATCATGTGATCACGCGCGAGCACATGCTGGCCGCGCGTGCGCTGAAAGCCTCGATGGCGCGCCACGAACGGGTGCGCGACCTGATTCCGCTGGGCGCCTATGTGCCCGGCGCCGATCCGGTCACCGACAAGGCGGTGAACCTGCATCCGCATATCGAAGAATTCCTGTGCCAGGGGACCAAGGAACCGGCCCCTTACGCCAATTGCGTGGACCAACTTGAAAGGCTGATGGCATGACGACAACCACGATTCGCAGCCTGTCGACCCTGGTCGACATGCGCAGCAATGAAGTCGACAAACTGCAAACCGAAATGGCCGCCAAGGAAAACGTGCGCGAACGCTACAAGAAGACGCTCGACAAGCTGACCAGCCTGTACGAGAGCAGCGGCCCGTCCGGCCGGCTGCCGATGGCGCTGGCGCTCAATTGCGGCGACTACAAGCAGGGCGTGATGGCCATGGCCGACAGCCAGCGCCTCAACCTGCACATGCACGAGGCCGACATGGCGGTGTCGCAGCGCGCACTGACCGCCGCCTACGTCAAGCGCGAAGTGCTGGGCCAGGTGCTTGAGCGCCACCAGGACGCTGCCGCCACGGCGCAGCGCGCGCAAGAGCGCAAGCGCCATGACGAACTGGCAACCCAACTGTGGTTCCGCGGACATAAATGAAAGGCTGAACCGAATATTTCATGAAGTCATCACTTTGGTCGCCTCTTACCTTGGTACACTTCATTTAATTTCTTCGGAGCACGAGAAATGGCTACTTCTGTCCCCACCTACGATCCCAAGACCACGGCCGCCCAACTGGCGCAGATGTATATCCAGGGCAGCCAGTCGATGCTCGACGCCCAGTCTGCGACCGCGACCGCGATCGACAAGGCGCTGACCAAGCTCAGCTCGGCACTGGGCACCTTCCGCAGCTCGCTGGCGACCACTACTGCGTCCGGCTCGGTGGTGGCCAACAAGGCAACTTTCAGCTCCGATGTCGGCACCGCCACCGCTTCCGCCTCGGCAATTGCCGGCACTTACCAGTTCTACGTCGAAACGCTGGCCACCGCCGGCCAGGTTTCCTACAGCGGCGTGACCGATTCCAATGTGGTCGGCGCCGCCGCCGGCACCCTGTCCGTGAAACTGGCCGACGGCAGCAGCTTCACCGTCAGCCTGGCCAACGGCGACAAGGACCTGAACAATGTGCTGAGCGCCCAAGAGATTGCCGCTGCCATCAACCTGGAAGCGACCAATAACTCGCGCGTGACCGCTTCAACCCTGACCGTCAACGGGCAGACCCGCCTGGTGCTGACCTCCAACCTGACCGGCCAGGCCAACGGGGTGGCCGGCATCGACACCACCAATCTGGGCGATCCGGCCTTGCAGGCCCAGCTGGCCGATGCCAACCGCGTGCTGCAGGCCGGCACCGATGCCGTGGTCTGGGTCGGCGCGCCGGGTGGCGACCCGAGCAACAAGATGACCCAGGCCTCGAACACCTTCAATGTGGTTGACGGCGTGTCGATGACCTTTACCAAGGCCCAGACCGGCGGTGTACCGGTCACGCTGAGCGTCGCGCGCGACAGCAGCGCCACCGCCACCAATGTGCAGGGTTTCGTCGACCAGTGGAACAAGATGCTGTCCGCCCTGGGCGAGTTGACCGCCCACGGCGACTTCACCAAGGGCACGACTGGCGGCATTTATGCCTCCGACGCCGGCATCGCTTCGCTCAAATCGCGCATGGAATCGATCTTGCGCACCTCGGTCGGCGGCGCCAGCCTGGCCGTGTACGGCATCACGGCCCAGCGCGATGGCACCCTGGCGCTGGACAAGACCCGCCTCGACAAGACGCTGGCCACCAACCCGAGCGGCCTGGATGCGATCCTGGGCAAGGTTGGCACCCCTGCAACTGGCGTGCTGGGCAATCTTGACACCCTGCTGACCGGCTGGACCAAGGCGGGCACCGGCCAGATTGCCGCGCGCCGGGATGCCAATGCAAAACTGCAGTCCCAGCTGACCGCCCGCCGGACCGTGCTGGAAAACCAATACGATAACGCGTACAAACGCTACCTGGCCCAGTTCACCCAACTGCAAAGCCTGCAGTCCCAGATGAGCGGAACCTCGAGCATGTTTGATGCGATGTTCAGTAAATCCGATTCCTGAAAGTCTTAAACAATGGATCACGACGCCTACGGCAGCTATCACGCCACCAACCTGGAAGCACAGACGGCCCGCGCCACGCCGATCGAACTGGTGCTGGTGCTGACCGACGGCCTGCTGGAAGAGCTGGCCCGTGCGCGCGGCCACATCGTTGGCAAGCGCTACGAACAAAAGGCCCTCAGCCTCGACAAGTGCACGGAAATCATCAACGGCCTCGCCAGCTCGCTCGATTTCGAGCAAGGCGGCGAGGTGGTGGCCAACCTGGGCCGCCTGTACGATTATTGCGCTGCCCGCCTGTACCGCGCCGGCGTCGACATGGACCCCGCCGTCATCGACGAAGTGGCAGGCCTGCTGACCACCATCCGCGCCGGCTGGCAGGGCGTGCATGACAAACATGGATAGGCATAAGACGCTGCTGCAGCTTGCGCAGCAGCTGAGCGCCGCCACTGCTGCCAGCGACTGGGCGGCACTGGCGGCGATTGATACTTTGATGGCCGCCACCCTGCCGGCGCTGGCAGCGCAGGGGGCGTGGACGCTGGCCGAGCGCGCAGCGCTGGCGGCGCTGCGTGATTTGCATGTCGCGGCAGTGGCAAAAGTCGATTGCGCCACCGTCGAGACGGGCCAGCACCTGAGTGATATGACGAACAACAGAGAGGGCTGGCTTGCCTATGCCCTCGACAGCGGCAACGCTGCAACCGGAACTGAAGCATGATCAACTTGCCTGCGGCGCCTGCCGCCACTGTCCCACCAGCCACCGCTGCCGGCCTGCCGCCGCCGGCCGCCAATGGCGCCGCCGCCGACGCCGCCAGTGCGGCGGCCAACGGCACTGCGCCAGCCAGCGGTCTGGCTGGCGCCCTGCTGGATGTCGCCGCCGCGATGACGCCGCCACCGTTCGGTGCCCTGCTGGACGCCATGGCCGGGACTGCGGCGCTTGACTCGATGCCCGATGGCAGCGACGAAGAAGGCGTCGCCCCCGCCGCAGCGGACGACAAGACAGCCGCCGCAGCAGCCGTGGCCACCATGCTGCCGGCCATGGGCAACCTGCCGCTGGCCGGCGTACCGGGCGCCACCCCGGACAGCGTCGCCGCCGTTGCCGCCGCCCTGACTGCAGCTCCAGCCAGCAAGGCGAGCGCCAGCGACAGCGCCTTGCTGCTGCGCCAGCAAGCCCAGGCCAGCGCCCTCGCCGCTCGCGAAACCGGCGCCGACGCCGGCGCACAAGCCGAATCGGCCAAAGTGCCGCAAACGCCAGTAGCGACCTTGCTGGACGCCCGCGCCGCCATGCTGGCTGCCGCCACCCGTACCGCCGCCGCCCCGGCGCAGCCAACAGGCTCGCCCGCGGCAGGCAACCGCAGTTCCGCCAGCGAAGCGCTGGGGGCGGCCCTGAACGCCCTGCAAGGCCAGGCCGCCGACAGCACTGCCGCACCGCTTGCGGCCAAGGACAGCGCCAGCCTGCTGGCCGACAGCCAGCGCCAGCCAACCGATGCCGGCGCCCTGCCCGGCTTCCGCAGCGTGCTGGCCAATGTGGCCGCCGCGCAGCCTGGCGACGCCCTGCAGTTGAGCGGCAGCCCGGAGCAATGGCAGCAGCCGCTGCGCGCCGCCCTTGGCGACCGCCTGCAGCTGCAACTGGCGCGCAACGACGAGCGCGCCGTGATCCGCCTGGAACCACCGAATATGGGCAGCGTCGAGATTTCCGTACGCCACAGCGGCGGCTCGCTGCAGGTGAATATTGCCGCCACCCACAGCGAAGTCGTACGCCAGCTCAACGCCATCGGCGACACCGTGCGCCAGGACCTGGCACAACGCCAGTTCGGCGAGGTGGCCGTGACGGTTTCTTCGAGCAACGCGCGCAGCCTGGCCGATGGCGGCCAGCAGCAGCGCCAACCGCAATCCGAGCAACAGCGCCAGCCAGGCCGCGCCCTGGACGGCGAGGAAGCCGGCGCCACCACTTTTGCCATGTCGGACGAACGGGAGTAAGCATTAGATGAATAAGAAACTGGTCCTGATCGTGGCAGCCGTACTGCTGGTCGGCGCTGGCGCCGCCGGCGGCGCCGTCTGGTTCATGAAAGGCAAGAGCGCCGAGCCAGCCAAGGCCGCCGTCGAGGAGAAAAAGCCCGGCGAACCGCTGAAGTACCTGACCATTGAGAAAGTCATTGTCATGATGCGCCGCCAGCCGGGCGACACCGTGCCGCACTATATGTCGGCCGACCTCGTCATTGCGACCACGGCCAAGCAGGAAAAGGAAGCCAAGGAAGCGCTGCCGATGCTGCGCAGCGTTGCCGTGCGCGCCCTGTCGGCGCTGCCGATGGAAAAAGCGTCGATGATGACCATTGACCAGTTTGTCGAGGAATTGAACAAGGCTTACGATGAAGCCTACGCCAAGGAGGCGCGCGAACGCCCCTTCGAACAAGTGATGATTGGCAAGTTGATCCTGGAGTAAAGCCATGGGCTTGGTGGACACGGTTGCAGAGCCATATGCCGAAAGCTACGCCGCAGTCAGCGTCGCCGACGAGCAGAAGCACCTGCTGGCCTACGCGCCGCTGGTCAAGCGCATCGTGCGCCAGCTCAACTCGCAGGTGCAGGGCGCGATCGACCGCGACGACATGGAGCAGATCGGCCTGATGGGCTTGCTCGAAGCGCTGCGCCGCTATGGCGAGCCCGATACCGGCTTTGGCAGCTATGCCTCGCTGCGCGTGCGCGGCGCCATCCTTGACGAACTGCGCCGGCAAGACTGGCGTCCGCGCGCGGTGCGCCAGCAAAGCCACAAGATGCGCGACGCCGTGCGCGATCTGACGCGCAAGCTGGGCCGCGAGCCGGGCGAACAGGAAATCATGAGCGCGCTCGGCCTGGATGCCGAAGGCTACCAGGCTTACCTGCTGGACGAGAACGCGGAAACCATCGCCAGCTTTGACGAGATCCTGCAGGACACGCTGGCCGATACCGGCAGCGTGGCCGGCCCGGAGGAACAGCTGATGATACGCCGCAGCCTGGAGCAGGCGCTGAACGGCCTGGACGAACGCGAACAGCGCGTGATCCAGATGTATTACGAATTTGAGCTCAGCTACAAAGAAATCGCTGCCGTGCTGGACCTGACTGACGCCCGCGTCTGCCAGTTGAACAAGCAGGCCCTGAACAAGATGAAAGCGGTGCTGGCGGCCTGAGCCGCAGCCCACCTGAAAGACCACGCGAAAGGCATAAACCATGCAGCAACTATTCGGCATCATGATCGTGTTTGGCTCGGTGTTTGGTGGCTACGCCATGATGGGCGGCCACTTCACCGCGATCTGGCAGCCGCTGGAACTGCTGGTAATTGCCGGCGCCGGCCTGGGCGCCTTCGTCATCGGCAACCCGCGCCACGTGCTGGCCGAAACCATGACCCAATGCAAGCACCTAATGTCGCGCAAGAAATACGACTCGGAATTCCAGCGCCAGTTGCTGCTGCTGATGTACGAACTGCTGCAGCTGGCCGCCGGCGGCCTGAAAGCGCTCGATGCCCACGTGGAAGCACCGCGCGAATCGCCATTGTTCCAGCGCTACCCGCTGGTCCTGGAAGAGCCGAAGCTGCTGGCCTTCATCGTCGACAACTTCCGCCTGATGGCCATGGGCAAGATCAACGCCCACGAACTGGAAGGCGTGCTGGAGCAGGAGCTGGAAGCCATCCATGAAGAACTGACGCAGCCGGCCAAGTCGCTCAACAAGATCGCCGAAGCGATGCCGGGCTTCGGTATCCTGGCCGCCGTGCTGGGCATCGTGATCACCATGGGTACCGTGGGCGAAGGCGCCACTTCGGCCGAGATTGCCGAACATGTCGGTGCGGCCATGGTCGGCACCTTCATCGGTATTTTCTTCTGCTACGGTGTGCTGGATCCGATTTCGAACATGCTCAAGCAGCTGGTCAGCCAGGAAGCCTCCACCATGGAATGCGTGAAAGTGGTGCTGGTGACGCACGTGGCCGGCAAGCCGCCGCTGCTGGCCATCGATGCCGGCCGCCGCCTGGTGCAGCTGAACATCAAGCCAAGTTTCGCCCAGCTCGAGGGCTGGATCAATGCAATGGAAGGCGGCGACGAACCGGAGACGACTTCGCGCCGAGGAGGTGGCCGTGCTAAAGCCGCATGACAAGCACCATGAGCAAACCATCGTCAAGCGCGGCGGTGGCAAGCACAAGCACGACGAGCACGGCGGCGCCTGGAAAGTTGCGTTTGCCGACTTCTGCCTGGCCCTGATGTGCCTGTTCCTGGTGCTGTGGCTGATGGCCGTGCGCAACCAGGAATCGCTGGAGCACGTGCTGACCCAGGCCGACGGCAGCAAGACCGACGTCGGCAAGGGCGTGATGCCGGAACAGGTGGGCGGCCCGCGCGGCAGCCTGATCGAACGCTTCCCGATGCCGCGCACCGGCAATACCGATGTCGATGGCAACGCCACCCAGGGCTTCAACAAGAGCCCGACCAATTCGGCGGAAAACCGCGTGCGCTATGAAACGCCGGAAGACCTCAAGCTGCTGGCCAAGACGCTGGCCAGGATGAGCGAAGAAAATGGCCTGTCCAGCAACCTTGAATCGGTGATCACGCCGTATGGCTTGCGCGTGATGTTGCACGATACCGACAGCCAGGGCATGTTCGTGCGCGGCTCGGCGGTACCGACCGACAAGTTTGCGCGCCTGCTGCAAGGCATGGGCCCGCTGTTCGCCCGCATGGAAAACCAGATGCTGATCGTCGGCCACACCGACTCTTCGCAGTATGCCGACACCAGCTACAAGGCCTTCTCCAACTGGAACCTGTCCAGCAACCGCGCCATGGCCGCGCGTTCGCAGCTGCTGGCCGGCACCATGCCGCAGGACAGCGTGCTGCAGGTGGTCGGCATGGCGGACCGTGCGCCGCTCGATGCCAAACGGGCCGATGCTGGCGTCAACCGCCGGATCGAATTGCTGATCCTCACCAACACACAGGCGAAAGCCGTCGCCGATATGTTTGGCATGCCGAGCAGCAAGACTGCTATCATCGGGGAATCGGATTTGCCCGAACCCGGCCTGTTGCAGCAATTGCGACAACAGCTGCTGCCTGGCAAGGGGAAAAGCAATGGCAATTAACGTTAAGTCAAGAGGAAACCGTATGAGGATTTCCGGTTCCACCCCAGGCACTCCGGTGCAGACCGTTGCCGACAGCGCGCCCGCCGAAGCGGCACGCCCGTCCGCCGCCCCCGCCGCCCAGCGCGAACTGGAGTCGGCTGTGATGCAGCCCGCCATCCAGGCCATGAAAGAGATGGGCGACATCGACCACGAACGCGTGGCGCAGCTGCGCGACGCACTGGCCAAAGGCGAGCTGCCGTTCGACGCCGGCAAGCTGGCCGGCCTGATCCAGAAGTTCCACCGGGGCGAGCAGTGAAAGAAATGTCACGCCAGGACGCCATGAAGATGCTGCTCGACGGCATCAAGGCGGACTTGCAAAGCTACCAGCAGATGCTGGACCTGATTGCCCAGCAGTTCGAGGCGGCCATCCGCCACCAGAGCGAACGGCTGGGAGAAATCGCTAAAGAAATCGGCGCTTTGGTCGATGTGCTGGAAGCGCGCCGCGTCCAGCGGGTCGACCTGGCGACCCGCCTGGTCGGCCCCCAGCCCTCCATGGAACAAGTGTTCACCCTGCTCAAGCCCGAAGCGCGTACGCGCCTCGAAGCCGACTGGGCGCAACTGGAAGGCATGGTGCAGACGGCGCGCGAAATGGGCCGCCGCAATGCTGACCTGCTGGCGGAGCAATACACCATCATGCAGCGCGTGCTGCATGGCGACGATCAAACCTATGAGCCGGTCTGAATTCACGCCTTTCCGGGCCTTTACTGCAGCCACAGCGCCTACCCAGGCCACGGCAGCTACCGCTAGCAATATGAGCGCCACGCGCCCTGCGCTGCCGGCCGCGTTCAGCCCTACCCTGGCCGCCAACGCCAGCATGGCGGGCATGGCCGGCGCCGCTGCTGCCGGCGGCTCGGCCAGCGGCACTTTCCGCCAGGTCCACGCCGAAGTCGCGCGCTATATCGCGGCCGCAGATGCCCCGTCCGCCGGCGCCTCCGGCGCAGCCAACGCCCTGACAGCCGACGGCGCTGCCCTGCGCGCCCGCCTTGCCGCGCGCGCCATTGGCGGCGACGCGGCCGGCGACGCCAGCGTGCCGGGCGAAGCCCAGCAAGCGTTCCTGGAAGCGATCCGCCCACACGCGGAAGCCGCGGCCGCACGCTTGGGCGTGGCGCCGGAACTGGTAGCCGCCCATGCGGCGCTGGAATCAGGCTGGGGCCGTCATGCCCCGGGCAACAATATGTTCGGCATCAAGGCCGGCGGCAACTGGCAAGGCGCGGTGCAGACCCTGGCCACGCTGGAAGTGGAAGACGGCGTGGCGCATACCCGCAACCAGCGTTTCCGCGGCTATGGCGACATGGCAGGCTCGTTCGAGGACTATGCCGGCATGCTGCTCGACAATCCGCGCTACCGGCGCGCCCTCAATACCGGCAGCGATGCGCAAGCGTTTGCGCACGCGCTGCAAGCCGGCGGCTACGCCACCGACCCGGCCTATGCCGACAAGCTGGGCCGCGTCGCAGCCAGCATCAAGGCAAGTCAGCAGGCTCAACAGTCCCTGCATCAATAACGCGCGCCCGGATCTGGGTACCGCTGCTGTTTTTCACACGGATGATGGCGCCGCGCGTGCCATTGTCCAGTGCCTCCCCCGCCATCGAGACTTCAATCTGCTCGCGCCTGGCGACGATGCGCACCTGGTCGCCGCGCTTGACCAATTGTGGTGCTGCCAACATGTTCTGCCGGATCACTTCACCAGCGCGGATGGAGCGCCGCGCAGCCATCCCTTCCAGCTGCGCAAAGTCCGAAAAAGCATCGGGAATCAAGGTGATATCGTGGCGCACCCGCAACAAGTCTACAGGCGACAGAATTTTTCCGGAAATTAAATCGGTGGCAGCAACTGCAACGTTTGCCGACACCTTGCCCTTGGCAAGGAACTCATAACGCCAACCTTGCAAGCTTGGGCAAATGACCACGAAGCGCATGCGCGCAATGGCACGCTGGTCCAGGCTCTCCACCCGTATTTCAGAGGGACAGGCTGGAATCACGCGATTCGTCTTTATCACTTCGACATCGAACTTCGGCTCCAGCCAGCGCTGGCTTTCTGCATTGTTTTTCAATTGATTTTCTGCAGCTAGTTTCACTTTGCTTAGCAATTCTTCCATTGTTGAAGCAGTTGCAACTCTGAAATTTAAAATTCCTATGAGCAATATTCCACCGAAAACCTGTACAATGGGATTGTTGGGCATGGGCAATACCTTTAGTATGTAAATTCGCTGGGACATTACCAGAGGAGAGTAACAATGGCCATTAATTTCAAGGACGCGGTAGGTTTGCATGCGGATGCACTGCAACTGCGTGCGCAACGTACGCGCATCCTGGCGTCGAACATCGCCAACGAGAATACGCCGGGCTACTCAGCACAGGATA
The DNA here is from genome assembly GCA_036402315.1 of Pseudoduganella sp. Lineage (GTDB taxonomy): Bacteria > Pseudomonadota > Gammaproteobacteria > Burkholderiales > Burkholderiaceae_D > Rugamonas. The sequence goes on from DASWTB010000143.1 coordinate 80,938, forward strand.
TCGACTTCAAGGAGTCGCTGGCGCGCGTCGAAGCGGAGCTCTCCGGTGAGCCGATTCTCGAGGGAGACGGCGAAACCAAGTACCGCGTGCCCTACCACCCAAGCGGCGACGGCAACACCGTCGAAATTGGCGTGGAGCAAGCAGCTTTCTCCCAAAATGCAACTGACTTCGCAACCAGTTTGACCTTCATCAACATGAAATTGCGCGGCATCGCCAAGGCCATCAACGGCCAATAAGGGGATCTCCCATGAGCTTTAAAGACATTGCCCAAATTGCCGGTTCGGCGATGGCGGCGCAGACCGTGCGCCTGAACACCGTCGCCTCCAACCTGGCCAACGCCGACTCTGTCGCCGGCAGCGAAGCCGAAACCTACCGCGCCCGCAAGCCGGTGTTTGCCACCGTGATGGACGACAACCTCGACGCCGCCGCCGGCGGCCGGGTGCAGGTACTGGACGTGGTCGAGTCGGCCGAGCCGCTGCGCAAGGTGTACGAGCCGGGCAACCCGCTGGCCAATGCCGACGGCATGGTGTTCTACCCCAACGTCAACCAGGTGGCCGAGATGACCGACATGATGTCGGCGTCGCGCGCCTTTGAAACCAATGTGGAAGTGCTGGGCCGCATCCGCGGCATGCAGGCTTCCCTGCTCAAACTCGGTGAATCCTGATGGAAACCAACCTGTTCACTAACGCGGCTGCGCAAAACAGCAACCCGGCCAGCGTGGCGCTGAACGGCGCCTCCAACGAGGGCCGCGACATGTTCACCAAGCTGCTGGTGGCCCAGATCAAGAACCAGGACCCGCTGTCGCCGCAAGACCCGTCGCAGTTCGTCCAGCAGCTGACCCAGCTGTCGCAGACCGAAGCGCTGCAGAACCTGGCCAACCTGACCACCGCCAATGCTTCCGTGCTGCAATCGATGCAGGTGCTGGCGATGGGCGCCCAGGTCGGTTCCGACGTGATGGTGCAGTCGAGCCAGGTGACCATCGCTGGCCACAAGGTGACGGGCGAAGCCACCCTGGGCAGCAGCTCGGCCAAGACCAGCCTGGTGCTGACCGGCAGCAACGGCCAGCAATACGAGATCGTGATGGGCACCCTGCCCGCTGGCAACCACCAGTTCACCATCGACCCGGCCGCGCTGGGCTTGCCAGCCGGCACCTATTCGATGCGCCTTGCCAGCGAGAGCAACCCGAGCGCGCCGCTGGCGGTGCAGGGCCGCCTCGACAGCGTCCAGGTCGGCGCCGCCGGTAGCGTTACCGTCAAGATTGATTCCGTGGGCGAAGTGTCGCCTTCCGCCATTACCGCATTCCGGGGCAAAACCCCGACTACCGCCATTTAACGAAAGGTCCTCGCCATGAGTTTCGATATCGCACTGTCCGGCATCCAGGCCATCAACGAGCAACTGGGCACGATTTCCAACAATATCGCCAACGCCGGGACCTACGGCTTCAAGTCCAGCCGCGCCAACTTCGCCTCGCTGCACGCCGGTGCGCAGCCGACCGGCGTGCACGTCGGCTCGACCACCCAGTCGATCGGCCTGAACGGCGGCATCCAGGCCACCAACCGCGGCCTGGACGCGCTGATCAATGGCCGCGGCTTCTTCGTGGCCAAGGATTCCACCGGCCAGACCAACTACACCCGCGTCGGCATCTTCACCAAGGATGCCACCGACTACCTGGTCAACAGCGCCGGCGCCAAGGTGCAGGGCTTCCAGCTGACGCCGCCAAGCATGGTGGCCGGCCCGATGGGCGACATCAAGGTGCCGACCAACCTGCTGACCGCCAAGGCCACCACCAATATCGATTTCGTGGCCAATATGTCGGCCGACTGGACCGTCCCGGCCGGCAACATCACCACCAAGCTGCCGGACGCCACCGTCTCGCCACCCGTGGTGCCGGACGCGAACATGTACAACATGTCCAAGGTCACCGTGGTGCACGACTCGCTGGGCAATGAACACACCGTGACCCAGTATTTCGTAAAAGATGCGGCCGCCCGCACCGTGAGGGTTTACTCGGCAGTGGACGGCACCGACCTGGGCGCAGCCGGCGGTTCGCCGTACACCCTGGTGTTCGACACCAACGGCCAGCTCGACCTGGCGGCCAACCCGCAGGGCGCGGGCACGTCCTATGCCCATAACCTGACCTTCACCCCGAACCCGGCGGCCGCCATGGCCGTCGAGCTCGACTACACCGGCACCACCTTCCAGAAAGGCGAATCGACCACCTCGACCAACGCCGCCGACGGCTACGCAGCGGGCAGCTATGTGGGCGTGGAACTGGACCAGGCGGGCAATGTAGTGGCCAAGTATTCCAATGGCGAGAAGCAAGCCATCGCCCGCCTGGCGATCGCCACCTTCCCTGACGAAGACGCGCTGACGCCAATCAATGAAACCGCCTGGACCTCCAACGTCCAGTCCGGCAATGCCAACCTGTCCGAAGCCGGCCAGGGCGTGGCAGGTTCCCTGACCGTCGCTTCGCTGGAAACCTCCAACGTCGACGTGACCTCGGAACTGGTCAGCCTGATGACGTCGCAACGCAACTACCAGGCCAACTCCAAGGTCATCACGGCGGAAAATGAAATGCTGCAGTCGCTGATGCAAGCCCTGTAAAGGCAGACTGAATGGACGCCCTGATCTATCTCGCGATGAGCGGCGCCGAGCGGGCCATGCGTGGCCAGCAGGTGCACGCCAACAACCTCGCCAACCTCGACACCAATGGCTTCCGCGCCAACCTCGAGCTGGCGCAGGCTGCCAAGCTGCCCGGCTACGGCTACGACGACCGCCACATGTCGCAAATGCAGTCGAATGCCGTGACCGACCGCCAGGGCGTGCTGCGCCAGACCGGCCGCGACCTGGACGTGGCCATTTCCGGCCCTGGCTACTTCGCCGTGCAGGGCCCGACCGGCGAAGCGTACACCCGCGCCGGCGCCATCACGCTCGATGCCGACGGCGCCATGACCGTCAACGGCATGCCGCTGCTGGGCGAAGGCGGACCGATCACCCTGCCGATTCATCGCAAGGTGGAAATCGGCCAGGACGGCACCGTGTCCATCCTGGGCCCGACTGCCAATGCCGAGATGCAGGTGATCGACAAGCTCAAGCTGGTGCGCGCCGAAGCGTCCGAGCTGACCAAGAATGAAGCGGGCCTGCTGGTGGCGCGCGATGGCCAGCTGCTGGCCACCGACCCGACCGTGCAGGTGCGCGGCGGCCACCTGGAAGGCGCCAATGTCACCGCGGTGGAAGAAATGGTGGCCACCATGAGCCTGAATCGCACCTTCGAAATCCAGATGAAACTGTTCAAGGCCGCCGACGACATGACCTCGGTCGGCAACAAACTGATTAGCGGCTAAAGGAGAATCCGATGAATCCAGCAATGTGGATCAGCAAAACCGGCGTGCAGGCGCAAGACGCCAAGCTGCAAGCCATCGCCAACAACCTGGCCAACGCCAATACCGTCGGCTTCAAGCGCGACCGTGTGGTGTTCGAAGACCTGTTCTATTCGATCGACCAGCAGCCGGGCGCCCAGCGTGCCGACAACAACACCTTGAACCCGTCCGGCGTGCAGATGGGTAACGGTACCCACCTGGTCGGCACCCAGAAGATTTTCACCAACGGCAACGTGCAAACCACCAATAACGCGCTCGACGTGGCCGTGATGGGCAATGGCTTCCTGCAGGTGCGCCGCCCGAACGGCGAGGCCGCCTTCACCCGCGCCGGCCAGCTGCAAGTTGACAAGGACGGCGTGCTGGTCAATGCCTCCGGCCTGCCGCTGGTGCCGCAGATCACGGTACCGGCCAATGCCACCGCCATCACCATCGGCGAGAACGGCACCGTGTCGGCCACCATTCCCGGCAACACCACGCCGACCGAACTGGGCCAACTGACCCTGACCTCCTTCATCAACCCGACCGGCCTGCAAGCGCTGGGCGAGAACCTGTTTGCCGAGACCCCGGCCTCCGGCGCCCCGACCGAAGGCCGCCCGGGCGACGCCCAGTTCGGCAAGCTCAAGCAAGGCGCCCTGGAAGGCTCCAACGTGCAGGTGGTGGAAGAGATGGTGGACATGATCGCTGCCCAGCGCACCTATGAAATGAACACCAAAGTTCTGACAGCAGCGGATAATATGCTGCAGTACCTGGCACAGGCCGCACGCTGATGAAAACCGCACTGACCGCGCTGATCCTGGTCCTGCTGGCTGGCTGTGCCAGCCTGGAGCCGACCGTGCGCCCGGCGCCCTACGACGAAGCGCCTGCCCTGACCCGTTCCGCCCCGCCGCGCGGCACCTCGGGCGGCGTCTTCAATCCGGACAGCAGCATCTCGCTGGTGTCGGACAGCCGCGCCTTCCGCGTCGGCGACATCGTCACCGTGATCCTGCAGGAAACCACGCAGGCCTCGAAGAGTGCCGGCACCACCCTGGCCAAGGATTCCAGCGTCGGCATCGCCTCGCCCAGCCTGCTGGGCAAGACGTTCCCGAAAGCCGGGGTCGATATTTCGGCTGAGCGCGGTTTCAAGGGCGATGCCCAGAGCACCCAGCAGAATGCGCTGAGCGGCGCGATTACCGTGATCGTGCAGGAAGTGATGCCGAACGGCTTGCTGAAAGTGGCCGGCGAAAAAGTGCTGACCCTGAACCAGGGCGAAGAATTCGTGCGCCTGCGCGGCTTCCTGCGCGCAGCCGATATCGATGCCAACAATATGGTGTCGTCGCAGCGTATTGCCAATGCGCGCATCGCTTACGGCGCCCAGGGCACGCTGGCCGAAGCCAACCGGCCGGGCTGGCTGACCCGCTTCTTCCTTGGTCCTTTGATGCCTTTTTGAGGTGTATGGATATGTTCAGTTTCAAAACCGGCAAGGCGATGTCTGACCCGCAGGGTCAGACACCGGTACGCGGCTGGCGCAGGCTAGTGTCTGACCCT
>DASWTB010000144.1:0-2234 GCA_036402315.1 Pseudoduganella sp.
CAGACGCGCCCAATCGGGCGCCGGCAGGTCGGCGGTGGTGAGAGGAAGAACTTCGGACAGCATCGTGCCCGAAGGTTAACAGCATCACAGGAGGTTTACAACACCAATCTGTCTTAACTTAACGGCATTAGGGTCAGACCCAGGTTTACCGGGTTTGGCGCTCTGGCCTGGGGTGGCCGCATCGATCCTTCAGGGCTAACCCCGGTAAATCAGGGTCTGACGGGACGGCCATCCGGCAAGGGTCTGACCCGCCTGCTCTACAGCTAGTGGCAAGTCTTCTGTTTCCCTGTAATCCACGATGAACCGAAAAAAAGGCGCCTTGCGGCGCCTAAACACTGGGAGACCTATCTCCTGTAGTGACATCGACAAGCCCGCCGTAGCGGGCTTCGATGCATTACAGGGTTGCCATGCCGCCGTCGAACAGGATGTTCTCGCCGATCATGTAGGAGGAATCGTCGCTTGCCAGGAACAGCACGGCTTTTGCGACTTCATCAGGCTGGCCGAAGCGCGAAGCCGGCACTTTGGCCATCAGCTGGGCGGCCCATTCCTGCACCGCTTCCGGTGGCAGGCCCAGCTTGCCGTAGATCGGGGTTTCGATCAGGCCCGGGCTGATGACGTTGACGCGTACGCCGCGTGGGGTCAGTTCCGTCGACAGGGTACGCGCCAGCGAGCGCACGGCAGCCTTGGTGGCCGAGTACACCGCCAGGCCAGCCACGCCCTGCTCAACCAGGGTGGTGCCCGTCAGGACCACGCTCGACGGGTTGTTCAGCATCGACAGCACGCTTTGCACGGTATAGATCACGCCTTTGAAGTTGACGTCGACCTGGTTGTCGATGTGCTTGGCGTCGACGTCCGAGAATGGCATCGGCTGGGCGATGCCGGCATTGGCGAATACCACGTCCAGGCTGCCGAAAACCGATTTCAGCTTGGCCGCGACGCCTGCCATGTCCGATGCCGAGGATACGTCGGCGCGCAGCGCCAGAACGCCTTCGCCCAGCTCCTTGCCGGCCGCTTCGACGCGCTGTGCGTCCTGGCCAATGATCGCTACGCGAGCGCCTTCTTTCAGGAACAGCTTGGCGGTTGCCAGGCCGATGCCAGTGGTGCCGCCGGTGATCAGAGCGGTCTTGCCAGTCAGTCTACCCATCATCTTCTCCTTGAAAGGCCGCCCTGCAAGAGCGGCAAAATATTGAAAAATACCGGTCCGTCGTTATTTATGTACCGATAGGTATTTAATATACCGGTTAGTATAATATTCGTCAACCAAATGAACGATTGGAGATCACCATGACGCGCGAACGCGGCCGCCCCCGCACTTTCGATATCGACCATGCCCTGGACCGGGCGGTGGAAGTGTTCTGGAAGCATGGCTATCAGGACGCTTCCCTGCACGAGCTGACCGATGCGATGGGCCTGTCGAAACCGAGCCTGTATGCCGCCTTCGGCGACAAGGAGGCCCTGTACCTGAAAGGACTGCAGCGCTACCTGTCGCTGCTGATCGCGCGCCATGCAGCCAAATTGAATGACGAGCCGGACGGCCGCACGGCGCTGGAGGGCTTTCTGCGCTCGCTGGCCGAGATGCTGGCCGATCCCGACCTGCCGGGCGGCTGCTTCATCATCAACGGCACCGCCGATTGCGGCGGTTCAAGCATTCCTGCCTCGGTGGAAATGGCGCTGCGCTCGGCCCTGCAGGGCACGGAAACGATGGTGCTGCAACGCCTGGAACGGGCCGAAAGGGATGGCCAACTGCCGGCCGGGATGACGCCGCAGGCAATGGCAGCCCTGTTCGGATCATTGATTGCCGGCCTGGCGGTGATGGCCAAGAGCGGCGCGGGCCAGGCCAAGCTGATGACGGTGATCGAGACGGCGATGGCCGTGTGGCCCAAGGCGCCGCCACGCAAGCGCCACCTGAAAGCTGCTTAAACTTCGATCAGCCCGGAAGAGATGGCTTTGGCCACCGCGTGCCCGCGGGTGGATGCATTCAGCTTGGCCAGCAAGTTGCTGACGTGGATCTTGACCGTCCACGAGCTGATGCCGAGGATGGAAGCCATCTCCGAGTTGGACTTGCCGCCGCAAATCCACTTGAGCACTTCCTGCTCGCGCTCGGTGAGGATCTTCTTGGGACGCTTGTTGCCGAATTCCTCGACGTGGGTCAGCGCGTAATGCAGGTGCGGCGCCAGCAATTGCAGCAGGAAAGCCGTTTCGCGATTCCACTGGTCGAGGTTGCCGAACGAGAA
>DASWTB010000145.1:0-8434 GCA_036402315.1 Pseudoduganella sp.
ACCGGTAAACCGGTGTCTGACCCGCAGGGTCAGACACCATCTGTGACGCGGAGGTCGCAGGCCGGGTGTCAGACCCTGTGGGTCTGACACCGCCTTACCGGTTCTCCTTATTCGATCACTTTCGGCACCAGGTACAGGCCATCTTCGGTCTTCGGCGCCACCTTCTGGTATTCCTCGCGGCGATTCGGCTCGGTTGCCACGTCTTCGCGCAGGCGCAGCGCGACCTGCATGGCATTGGCCAGCGGGTGCGACAGCGGGGCCACGCCCTCGGTGTCAACGGCCTGCATCTGCTCGGCCAGCGCGAAAATGCCATTCAGCTTTTCCAGCATATTGGCGGAATGGGCTTCGTCCATCTCCAACTGGGCCAGATTGGCGATGCGTTTAACGTCGTTCAGTGTCAGGGACATGGAATTTGTCAGAAATGTAATTTATTGGAATGATTGCCTATTACCAGTTAAATCGCGGCGAACGCCGCATAAATCAACGGTTGCGTGCTCGCACAATAGAGTGGATTTAGGGCAAATAACCTGTAGATTATAAGGTACAATCGCGGGTTAATGCGCTGCTGGTGCTGAACACCCGCCTGGCCCGCATTGGACCGGATACCCCATAAAACGAATTTTGCGCTTTGCGCCCTACAGGACACTCATGTTTGGTTTTTTACGTCGCTATATTTCGTCTGACCTGGCCATCGACCTGGGTACGGCGAACACCCTGATTTACGTACGCGGTTCCGGCATCGTGCTGGACGAGCCTTCCGTCGTGGCGATCCGACAGGAAGGTGGCCCAAACGGCAAGAAAACGATCCAGGCCGTTGGTAAAGAGGCAAAACAGATGCTGGGCAAAGTGCCTGGCAACATCGAGGCGATCCGCCCGATGAAAGACGGCGTGATCGCCGACTTCACCGTCACCGAGCAGATGCTGAAGCAGTTCATCCGCATGGTGCACGACTCCAAATTCTTCCGCCCGTCGCCGCGCATCATCATTTGCGTGCCTTGCGGCTCGACCCAGGTGGAACGCCGTGCGATCCGTGAATCGGCGCTGGGCGCTGGTGCATCGCAGGTGTACCTGATCGAAGAACCAATGGCAGCTGCGATCGGCGCCGGCCTGCCAGTGTCCGACGCGACCGGCTCGATGGTGGTCGACATCGGCGGCGGCACCACCGAGGTGGGCATCATCTCGCTGGGCGGCATGGTGTACAAGGGCTCCGTGCGTGTGGGCGGCGACAAGTTCGACGAAGCGATCGTCAACTACATCCGCCGCAATTACGGCATGCTGATCGGCGAACAGACCGCTGAAGCGATCAAGAAGGCCATCGGCTCCGCCTTCCCGGGTTCCGAAGTCAAGGAAATGGAAGTCAAGGGCCGCAACCTGTCCGAAGGCATCCCGCGCTCGTTCACCATCTCGTCCAACGAGATCCTGGAAGCGCTGACCGACCCGCTGAACAACATCGTGTCCGCCGTCAAGAACGCGCTGGAACAGACCCCGCCGGAACTGGGCGCGGACATTGCCGAAAAAGGCATGATGCTGACCGGCGGCGGCGCGCTGCTGCGCGACCTGGACCGCCTGCTGATGGAAGAAACCGGCCTGCCGGTGCTGGTGGCAGAAGACCCGCTGACCTGCGTGGTGCGCGGCTCCGGCCTGGCGCTGGAGCGCATGGACCAGCTGGGGTCCATCTTCTCCTACGAGTAAGAGTGAGTAAAAGGGCAGCGTAAGCTGCCCTTGTTAATTCTAAGACATGGAATACAGTCCACCGCCACTGTTCAAGCAAGGCGCGTCCGCCCGTTTCAAGATGATGGTGTTCGCGTGCATTTCGATTGCGCTGCTGCTGGCCGATTCGCGCGTGAATGCGCTGACGGCAGTCCGGCAGGGCGTCGGCTTTGTCCTTTATCCCCTGCAGAAAATCGCGCTGCTGCCGCGCGATGCCATTTATGGCATGGGCGATTACTTCTCGACGCTGTCGAAGCTGGAGAAGCAGGTCAGCATGCTGCAGCAACAGCAGATCGCCGCCTCGCAGGCTTTGCAGCAGGCGCAGCTCTACCAGGCCGAGAACAACCAGCTGCGCAAGCTGCTCGACGCGCAGCAGCGCGTGCCGGGCAAGTCGCAACTGGCTGAAATCCTTTACGAAGCGCGCGATGTGTTCACGCGCAAGGTGATCCTGAACCGCGGCACCCAGCATGGCGTGTCGGCCGGCTTGCCGGTGATCGACAACCAGGGCGTGGTGGGGCAGGTGACGCGCGTGTTCCCGTTCACTTCCGAAGTCACGCTGCTGACCGACAAGGAGCAGGCGATTCCGGTGCAGATCCTGCGCAATGGCCTGCGCTCGGTGGCTGTGGGCCGCGGCCAGTCGGGCAACCTGGATTTGCGCTTCATGGCGCCCACCGCAGACGTGGTGGTCGGGGACATCCTCATCACTTCCGGCATCGACGGTGTCTACCCGGCCGGACTGGCCGTGGCGCGCGTGGTACAGGTGGAGAGCAATGCCAGCGGCGCCTTTGGCCGCGTGGTGTGCGCGCCACTGGCCGGTACTGAGCGCAATACTGCGCTGCTGATCCTGATGTCGCTGCCGGAACTGCCGCCGCGCCCTCCGGAGGAAGAGCCGGTCACCAAACCATCGAAGAAGAAGGATAAGGAGAAGGCCAGGGCGGAAAGCGCCGAAACGCCGGCTCCAGCTGCTGCGCAAGCACCGAAAGAGGCGACCCGATGAACCGTCCACAATACATCCTGCTGCCGGTCAGCCCGCTGTTCATTTTCTTCAGCCTGTTCTGCGCTGTGCTGCTCAATATGCTGCCATGGGGCCGCTTCTTCGCGGCGCCAGACTTCGTGGCGCTGACCCTGGTCTTCTGGGGCGTGCACCAGCCGCGCAAGGTCGGCATCGGTACCGCATTCTGCCTCGGCCTGCTGATGGACGTGCACGACGCTTCGCTGCTGGGCGAAAACGCGCTGGCCTATACCTTGCTGTCCTACTTCGCCATCATGCTGCACCGTCGCATCCTGTGGTTCCGCGTGACGACGCAGATCCTGCACGTGCTGCCGCTGCTGCTGGTGGCGCAGACGGTGCAGATGGTGGTGCGCTTCATCGTTGCCGGCAAGTTCCCCGGCTGGTTCTTCTTCATCGAAAGCGTGGTGGCGGCGCTGTTGTGGCCACTGGCCACCATGCTGCTGCTCGCACCGCAGCGCCGCGCAGTGGATAAAGACCATACCCGTCCGATCTGAGCATGACCGAGTTTAAGAATACAGAGCAGGACCTTCACCGCTTCCGGGTGCGGCTGTCCGTACTGGGCGGCCTGGTGTTCGTCTGCTTCTCGCTGCTGCTGGCGCGCTTCATCTGGCTGCAGGTCATCAAGCATAGCGACTATATCGCCAAGGCCGAGGACAACCGCATTGCAGTGGTGCCGATCGTGCCGAACCGCGGCTTGATCCTGGACCGCAACGGGGTGGTGCTGGCGCGTAACTATTCGGCCTTCACGCTGGAGATCACGCCGTCCAAGCTGCGCGTGCCGCTGGAAGACATGATCGACGAACTGGCCAAGGTGGTCGAAGTGACGCCGAAGGACCGGCGCCGCTTCAGGAAGCTGCTGGAAGAGTCGAAGAACTTCACCAGTGTGCCGCTGCGCACCCGCCTGAGCGAAGAAGAAGTGGCGCGCTTCACGGCCAACCGCTTCCGTTATCCCGGCGTGGAGATCCAGGCCCGCCTGTTCCGCCAATATCCGCTGGGCGAAGTCGCCTCCCACGTGGTGGGCTATATCGGCCGCATCAACCAGGCCGAATCGAAGGCGCTGGAGGGCACCGAGTACGCCGCCAATTACAACGGCACCGAGCATATCGGCAAGGAAGGCCTGGAGAAGAGCTACGAACGGCAGTTGCACGGCATCACCGGCTATGAGGAGGTGGAAGTGACCGCCGGCGGCCGTGCCATCCGCACCCTGTCGCGCACCCCGGCCACGCCGGGCTCCAACCTGATCCTCTCGATCGATATCGAGCTGCAGAAGATTGCCGAAGAAGCGTTCGGCCAGCGCCGCGGAGCCCTGGTCGCGATCGAGCCGAGCACCGGCGATGTGCTGGCCTTCGTCTCGCGTCCCGGCTACGACCCCAACCTGTTCGTCGACGGTATCGATTCCCAAAGCTGGAACGAGCTCAATACCTCGCTCGACCGGCCCTTGATGAACCGTCCGCTGTCGGGCACCTACGCCCCCGGCTCCACATTCAAGCCGTTCATGGCGCTGGCCGCGCTGGAAACGGGCAAGCGCACCCCCGGCCAGGCGATCGCGGATCCGGGCTACTTCTATCTCGGCACGCACAAGTTCCGCGACGACGTGGTGGGCGGGCACGGCATGGTCGACATGCGCAAATCCATCATCGTGTCCTGCAACACCTACTACTACATCCTGGGCCGCGACATGGGGATCGACCTGATCCACGACTTCATGAAGCCCTTCGGCTTTGGCCAGCTGACCGGCATCGACCTGGAGAACGAAAAGAAGGGCGTGCTGCCTTCGCAAGAGTGGAAGCGCAGCCGCTACAAGAAGAACCCCCAGGCCGGCAAATGGGTCGGCGGCGATACGATCTCGGTGTCCAACGGTTCCGGCTATAACAACTACACGCCGCTGCAGGTGGCGCATGCAGTGGCCAACCTGACCAACAACGGCGTAGTGATGAAGCCGCACCTGGTCAAGATCATCGAAGACGGCGGCACGCGCAAGCGCACGCTGACCGTGCCCAAGGAAAGCTACCGCATCCCGCTCAAGCAGGAGAACATCGACTTCATCAAGAACGCGATGGTGGGCGTGACCAGCGAAGGCGGCGGTACTGCCACGCGCGCCTTTGCCGGCGCCGAATATGCCGTTGGCGGCAAGACCGGTACGGCGCAGGTGGTGGCCATCAAGGCCAACGAGAAATACAACGCGGCGCGCCTGGACGAGCGGCTGCGCGACAATGCATGGTTCACCGCCTTCGCTCCAGCGGAAAAACCGAAGATCGCGCTGGCGCTGATCGTGGAAAACGCCGGCTTTGGCGGCGCCGAGGCGGCCCCGATCGCGCGCAAGGTGCTCGACTACTGGCTGCTGGGCAAGCGGCCCAAGGAAAAGGATACGACGCCGGTGCCGAAGGAAGACGCGGTGACCGTGCCGGTGGAAGACCTGCCGGCGGCTGACGTGGATGCGGCAGCGGAGCGCCGCGAGCAACAGCAGCAACAGCTGCAAGGCGAAGCGGGCGGCCAGGCGGCAGCTCCTGCGCCACAGGCGCCTGCACCGGCCCCGGCGGAGCAAAAGCCGCCGGCTGGCCCGCCGCGCAAGAGAGATTAAGGAGGCAGCATGCCTATCAATGAGAGGCGTTCACTGTGGCGGCGCATGCGTCCCTATGTGACGGTGTTCGATGGTCCGCTGATGACGGTGATCGTGCTGTTGCTGACGACCAGCCTGGTCGCGCTGTATTCGGCCAGTATCGGCATTCCCGGCAAGATCGAGGACCAGTTGCGCAACATCGCCATGTCCTTCCTGGTGATGTGGCTGGTGGCGAACATCTCGCCGCAGAACATGATGCGCATCGCGCTGCCCGCATACGTGTTTACGGTGTCGCTGCTGGTGGCGGTGGCGCTGTTCGGCACCATCAAGCTGGGGGCGCGGCGCTGGCTCAACCTGGGGTTCGCACAGATCCAGCCTTCCGAGTTCGCCAAGATTGCGGTGCCGCTGATGCTGGCCTGGTATTTCCAGCAGCGTCACGGGCACCTGCGCTGGCATGCCTATGCCCTGGGAGCGCTATTGCTGCTGGTGCCGGTTTTCCTGATTGCGCGCCAGCCCGACCTGGGTACTGCGCTGCTGGTGGTGGCGGCCGGCGCCTGCGTGATTTTCCTGGCCGGCCTGGCATGGAAAGCCATCCTTGCGCTGGGGGCGATCGGTGCGGCGTGCCTGCCGGTGGCGTGGTCGATGCTGCACGATTATCAGCGCGAGCGGGTCATGACGCTGATCGACCCGACCTCCGACCCGTTGGGCAAAGGCTTCCACATCCTGCAGTCGACCATTGCGATCGGCTCGGGCGGCGTGACCGGCAAGGGCTGGACGCAGGGCACCCAGGCCCACCTGGAATTCATTCCCGAGCGCACCACCGACTTCATCTTCGCCGTATATTCGGAGGAGTTTGGCCTGATCGGCAACCTGGTGCTGATGTTGCTCTACCTGATGCTGATTGGCCGCGGGCTGATGATCGCATCGGGCGCACCGAACCTGTTCACGCGCCTGCTGGCGGGCGCGATCACGATGATTTTCTTCACCTATGCCTTCGTCAACATGGGCATGGTGAGCGGCATCCTTCCGGTAGTGGGCGTGCCACTGCCGTTCATGAGCTACGGCGGCACTGCGCTGCTGACACTCGGATTGGCATCGGGCATCCTGATGTCGATCCAGCGACATAGAAAGCTGGTGCAAACTTGAACAAGCACGCAATCCGACTCCTGCCGCTTGCGGCAGCCGCCCTGCTGGCCGCTTGCGGTACCACGCAGACTGAATCCACTTCGCGCAAGCCGCCGTCGCCCGTGACGTCCAAGCCGCAGCCGGGCATTCCGGTGCTGCCGGCCGCCGGCTCGGGACGCGGTGCCTACTACCAGGATGACGGTCCCGGCGAGAACCCGCCAGCGGGACTGATCGAAACGCCGGACGCCGAGGTGCGCAACGATCCCCTGGCGCCGTACTCCAACCGTCCTTATACAGTCTTCGGCAAGACCTATAAACCCATCCCGCTCGGCTCGGACTTCAAGCAGCGCGGGCCTGGCACCTGGTATGGCAAGAAATTCCACGGCCAGCGCACCGCGTCCGGCGAAATCTACGATATGTACAAGATGACGGCTGCGCATCCGACGCTGCCGATTCCTTCTTATGCGCGCGTGACCAATGTTTCGAACGGCAATTCCGTGGTGGTGCGCATCAACGACCGCGGGCCGTTCCATTCCAAGCGCATCATTGATGTTTCGTATACGGCGGCGCTGAAGCTTGGCCTGCTGGTCAACGGCAGCAGCCAGCTTGAGGTCGAGCACCTGCCGCCGGCTGAGATCGAGCGCATGATCGCGGCCCGCAAAGCTGGCGGCAGCGCACCGGCGACCGCGTCCACGCAGGCGCCCCAGGTTCCGCAGAGCATGCCGAAGGCGGCGCCGATGCTGGCCTCTTCCAACGGCGAGGAAGCCAAGCCGGTCTTGCTGGGCGGTGCGGGAGCGCAGGGCTTCTACCTGCAGCTGGGGTCCTACGCGCGCGCAGATGGCGCGGATGGCTTGCGCAAGCGGCTGGAGGCGACCGATGCTGGCCTGAAACTCGACACGGAGCAGGCCGGCAAATTCTATCGCCTGTTCGCCGGCCCTTATGCGAGCCGCGAAGAGGCGCAGGCAGCGGGCCAGGCGCTGCCCTCCAGCCTGAAACTCAAACCGATCGTTATCGAGCGCTAGAGCAGGAGCGGGTTTCCTGTTCCGGGAATTTGGCGCTGATCTTGGCAATGCGCGCCTTGGCGTCTTCGCTGATGTCGCGGAACTGGAAATACACCTGCTTGCTGCCGGTGTAGCGCGGCGTCACGCGCGCAGTCTGCACACCTTGCTTGTTCAGCGCTGCCAGTTGCGCCTGGGCGGCTGCTTCCGTGCGGAACACGCCCAGCGAGATACCCCACTTCAGCGGTGAGCTGTCGTTGAGGATGAAGAAGTTGGTCACGCCGAGTTCGCGCAGTTCGTCGGCTTTCTTTTCGGTGGCGGCGCGGCTGGCTTGCGGCGGGATGTGCACGATGTAGCTGGAGACTTCCTGCTCGGCCACGTTGCGGCGCTGCTGGCGGTCGCCCAGTTCCAGCGGCGCCAGGCGGTTTTCAAACTTGCGGGCATCGTCCAGCGCGAAATTGCCGACTTCCACGCAGGCGACAGCCGCTGGTTCGTCGCGCGGCACTGGCGGCGGCGGGGCAAGTGCTGCAACGGCCGCTTCGGCCTTGCTGGCGCTGATGAGCTGGAGCTTGTCGGCGTTCTGCTGTTTCTGCAGGCGCGCGGGTTCGTGTTCGTTGCCGCTGAATTGGCCAAGGTAGCCTGCGCCGTACGCGTACAGCGCGGCGTTGGCGACCAGCAGCAGGGCGAATATCAGTTTCAGCACGGGCACTCCATACGGGTCAGGCGCTGCGCAGGGCAGCGTGCAGTCCTATCATCACAATGTTTTCGACATGGCGGTGCGGCACGGGGACCGCGGGCGCGACATAGGGTGCGGCGCCGCCGGAAATAATACATTCTACGGCCTGGTGCAGCTCAAATGCGCGTTCAATCGCACCGGCTTGCGCGGCCAGGCAGCCGGTCAGGATGGCATCGTCGGTATTGTCGGCGAAACCTTCCGGCAGCTGGCCCGGTTTGATCTGCGGCAGCTGGGCGGTGTTTTTGGCCAGCGAGGCGGCCATCAGGCCCAGGCCCGGCAGGATCATGCCGCCC
>DASWTB010000146.1:0-7456 GCA_036402315.1 Pseudoduganella sp.
TGCCTGACGAAACGCTGGTGTCGCCCAGCATGATGCCGGCTTCACCCATGGTTTCACGCAGCTTTGGCAGTGCCTGCTCGAGCGCTTCGCGCACTTCCGGCTGGGCGGCCATGAAGGCCACGCTGGCCTGGTCATTCGAGACGCTCAGCACCACTTGCAGGGGACCGAGGTCCGGCGGGTTCAGGGTCAGGGTGGCGCTGTGTTCGCCGCCATTGACCATCCATACCACCTTCTGGCCCAGTTGGTGGTCCCAGCCCTGGCTGCCGACGCGGGCGTGCAGCTGGTTGCTGGCCAAGGCCTGGGCGGCTTGCGCGTTCGCGGCGCCGGCTGGTGCCAGGGCAGTGGCGGCGGCCTGCAGGGCGCCGGCTTGCGGCTGGATCGCGTGCAGGGCTTCCAGCGCGGCAGCGTCGGCGGCTTTGCCGGCATCGGCGTTGGCTTGCTGCAGGGCAGCCTGGAAATCGGCGCGCGGCTGGGCTGCGGTCTTGTCGCTGCCTGCCGCCGCGGAGGAGGAGGCGCTGGCGTCGCCGGCTGCGGCTGCGTGGCGCGACTTCGCAAGCGCGTCCGCCAGGGAGGGATCTCTTTCGTTTGCCTTGCCGGCGCCTTCGGCGGCGGCTTTGGCTGCCAGCAGTGTGGCCTGGTCGACCGCCATGCCCTCGGCAGGCAAGCGGTCGGCGCTGCCGGTCGTGCCACCCTTGCCGGACAGGACGGCGTCGCCGGCCAGTTCGGCATCGCTGGCGCGGGCATCTTTGCCGGCAGCAGCTGCGGCTGCCGCAGCACTCGCGGCGGCATCAGCTGCAGTTGGCTGGGCCAGGCCCTGGATCATGGCCAGCATGTCGGCTACGGCATCGCCGGCAGCTTGCTGGCTATCGGTTTCCTCGGTGGCGGCGCCGGCAGTTGCGGCTGTGTTGGCGCCAGTCGATGCGTCGGCAGCCGCGGCATCGGCTGCTGCGGTTTGCGCGTCTGCGGGCTGGGCGGCGTTGTTCGCCTGGCTGGCCTGGTTGCCTTGCTGGACCTGGGCCGGGGCCTGCGCTTGCGCGGCAGGCTTGTTGGCTGGGGCCGCAGCGTTAGAGGCTGGTTTCGGCTGCTGGCTGGCCTGGGATGGCTGCTGCGCAGCCGGTTTCGGCGCTTCAGCGCGGCGCGGCGCGGCATTGGCTTGCGGTTGCAGCGAAGGCGGCAAAGCCTTGGCCTGGCGTTCGATCTGGTTGTTCAGGGCCTGTGCGAACTGATTGTCCTCCTGCGCGGCATTGGACGAACGGCCAGCGGTCGTATTGCCGGAAAGAAGAGGGGAGTTCTGGACAGTCTGGGTTTGCATGATCGAATCAGTCTAGCGTTTGAAAAATGCCTGGCGGGAGGCGTGTTCGTCCATGGCCTTCTGGTCGCGCTTGGCTTCCTTCTTGAGCTCCTGGGCTTCAGCCCGGTCGCGCAAGGTGGAATACGACATGCGCTTGCGTTCAGCGTCTTGCCACATTTGCTTCTCTTTGTCGCCGCGCGCTTTGCTGTGGCGCAGCACTTCCTGCTGGCCCTGGATCGCCGTATCCAGCTTCTCCATGAAAGCCTGGAAATTGCGATAAGCCATGGGAGTGATGCCCTGCTGCTGCGAAGCTTCGAAGCGGCGGCCATACTCGTCGCGGTAGCCAATCAGCATGTTCAGCTTCTCTTCCGCGTCCGCCACGGCTTTCAGTGCCGCGCCAAGGCGTTTGGCGGCATCGTCGGTTTCCCGCTGCGCCAGGTCGATCAGGGTTTCAAGTTGCTGGGTAGAGGCCATGATGTTCAATTATATGCAAGGCCAAACACATCAATCAGTCGAATAGCGTGGTTAACTGCCCCAAGCTCTCGGGCATGGTCACCTGCTCGGTAATTTGCTGCTGCAGGAATTGCTCAATCTTATCGTGCAGGTTGATGGCCTGGTCAAGCACTGGATCGGTGCCGGGCGTGTATGCCCCGACAGCAATCAGGTCGCGGCTGCGCTCGTAGCGCGAAAACAACTGTTTCAACCGGCGTGCCTGGTTCTGGTGGGCATGCGAGGTGATCGAGTGCATGGCGCGGCTGATTGACTGTTCGATATCAATCGCCGGGTAGTGGCCGGCTTCGGCCAGGCGCCGGTTCAGCACGATGTGGCCGTCCAGGATCGCGCGCGCCGAGTCGGCGATCGGATCCTGCTGGTCGTCGCCCTCGGTCAATACGGTGTAGAAAGCCGTGATCGAGCCGCCGCCCAGTTCGCCATTGCCGGCGCGCTCCACCAGTACTGGCAATTTTGCAAACACGGAAGGCGGGTAGCCTTTGGTGGCTGGCGGCTCGCCGATGGCCAGCGCGATTTCACGCTGCGCCATCGCGTAACGGGTCAGCGAGTCCATGATCAGCAGCACGTTCTGGCCCTTGTCGCGGAAGTGCTCGGCGATCGCGGTGGAATAGGCGGCGCCCTGCATGCGCATCAGCGGCGGCGTGTCGGCCGGCGCTGCCACCACCACCGAGCGGCGCAAACCTTCCTCGCCCAGGATCTGCTCGATGAATTCCTTGACTTCACGGCCCCGTTCGCCAATCAGGCCGACCACGATGACGTCGGCTTCGGTGTAGCGCGCCATCATGCCGAGCAGGACCGACTTGCCGACGCCGGAACCGGCGAACAGGCCCATGCGCTGGCCGCGTCCTACAGTCAGCATGGCGTTGATGCAGCGCACGCCGACGTCCAGCGTTTCCACGATCGGCGCGCGGCCCAATGGATTGGCGGGGCGCACATTGATCGGCGCCGAATCGTTGGTCTGGATCGGGCCCAGGCCATCGAGCGGGCGGCCGGCGCCATCGACCACGCGGCCCAGCAGCTCGGGGCCAACCGGCAGGTGGCGCGCGCGGTCGCTGGGGCGGCGGCGCGGATGGTTGACGGCGCCTGGCTTTGGCACGCTCTGTTCGACCGGGAACACGCGGGTGCCGGGGATGATGCCTTCGACATCGCTTTGCGGCATCAGGAACAGCTTGTCGCCTTCAAAGCCGACCACTTCGGCCTCGACCTTGCCGCCCGAGGGCAGGGGCACGGTGCAGGCGGCGCCGACCGCCAGGCGCAGGCCGACCGCTTCCATCACCAGGCCCGCCACGCGCGTGACGCGGCCCGAGACCTGCATCGGTTCCACGAAATCGATCAGGGTAGCGCAGTCGTTCAGGTAGGAACGCCAGCGGCCTGCATGCACTTGGGGATCGGGGGCGCCCATCTCAGTCGATCCAGTCGATGTCCTTGCCCAGCGCAAGGCTCAGGCGTTGCCAGCGCGATGCCACGGTGGCATCGATCTGGTTGGAGGCGGTATCGACCTTGCAGCCGCCACGCTCGATGGTGGGGTCGTCGATCACACGCCAGCCGCCTTTATCCAGTTCTTCCGCGATGCCTTCGCGCACGACGGCAGCGTCTTCCGGGTTCAGGATCAGCAGGGCAGGCTGCTGCAGCACCGGCAGGTATTCGATCGCTTCGCGCACGACCGGCAGGATCAGTTCAGGCTTCACGCGCAGGGCGGTCTTGATCATGCCCTTGGCCAGGTGCAGGGCCAGTTCCAGCACCTCGTTGCTGATGGCCTGGTCGGCTTCGCGCAGTGCGGCGCTGAAGCTGTCGGCGATCTCGCGCACTGGCGTGAGCGCTTGCTCGGTGGCGGCGCGCTGCTCGTCCAGGGCCTGCGCCACGCCATCGTCGTGGCCTGCCTTGAAGCCGGCGTCATAGCCTTGCTGGCGCGCTTCCTCGCGGATGGCGGCCAGTTCTTCCTCGGTCGGGTAGTCGGGGGCGGGGGCGTGTTCGGCTTCGTATTCGGCTTGCTCGACTTCGGCTACAGCTGCCGCTTCTTCCGCGGCAATGGCGCGCGCTTCCTCTTCTTCGCGTTCGCGCTGGGCTACGACGCTCGGGCGTGTGTCGCCGAAGGATTGCAATTCCCAGCGTTGGTAAGCGGTTTGTTTTTCTTTTGGGATGCTTGTCATTGCTTTGCTTGCTTTTAACCCGGTAACCCGGCCGGATGGCCGTACCCGTCTGACCCGCAGGGTCAGACACCGATACGCGGCGGCCGCTGGCCCGGTGTCAGACCCTGCGGGTCTGACACCGGTTTACCGGTTTGGCTTTTTAAACGAAGGAATCCTCACCTTTACCACCCAGCACGATCTGACCTTCATCCGCCAGGCGACGCACAATCTGCAGGATCTGTTTCTGCTGCGTCTCCACTTCGGACAGGCGAACAGGCCCCTTATTTTCCAAATCTTCGCGCATCATTTCAGAGGCACGCGCCGACATGTTCTTGAAGATCTTGTCGCGCAAGTCCTGCGAGGCGCCTTTCAGCGCAATGATCAGCATTTCGGACTGCACTTCGCGCAGCAGCAGCTGGATGCCGCGGTCGTCGACGTCGATCAGGTTGTCGAACACGAACATCTCGTCCATGATCTTCTGCGCCATGTCGTTGTCGTAGTTCTTGATGTTGTCCATCACGTTCTGTTCCTGCTCGCCGGACATGAAGTTCAGGATTTCCGCCGCGGCGCGCACACCGCCCAGCGTGGATTTCTTGATGTTTTCATTACCGGACAACAGCTTGGTCAGCACGTCGTTCAACTCGCGCAGTGCGGCCGGCTGCACGCCATCCAGCGTGGCGATACGCAGCACCACGTCATTGCGCAGGCGGTCGGTGAAGTGGCCCAGGATTTCGCAAGCCTGGTCGCGCTCTAGGTGCACCAGGATGGTGGCGATGATTTGCGGGTGTTCATTGCGGATCAGTTCCGCCACCGATTGCGAATCCATCCACTTCAGCGATTCGATGCCGGAGGCATCCTTGCCGCCCAGAATGCGCGACAGCAGTACGGACGCCTTGTCGTCGCCCAGTGCCTTGGTCAGCACCTGGCGGATGTATTCGTCGGAATCAAGGCCCACGGTGGAGGCGGCCGCGTACTGGTCGCGGAAATCGTCCAGCACATCGACCACCATTTCGTGCGGGATGTTTTTCATGGTGGCCATCGAGGCGCCCAGCTTCAGCACTTCGCGCGGGCCGAGAAACTTCATGACCTCGGCCGCTTCGGCTTCACCCATGGCCAGCATCAGAATGGCGGCCTTTTGCAGTCCGGTATTCTCAGTCATTGTTGCCTATCCATTCCTTGATGACGTTGGCGACGATGCGCGGATCTTCCTGCGCGAGTTTCTTCGCCAGCGCCAGGTTGTCGCGGTAGGTGCGGGCAGTGTTTTCTTCCATCTTGGCGATCTCCTCCGCCAGCAATTCTTCCGGTGTCGGGCCCAGCGGCTCGACCACCGGCGCTGGTTCTGGTTCCGGTTCCGGCTCGTTGATCTCGTCGATCTTCTTGAATACCGGACGCATCATCGGACGCACGATACGCAGCAGGATGTAGAGCAGGATCAGGGCCGTGATCAGGAACTTCGCCAACTCCTTGGCCAGCGGCAGGTTGGCCGGGTCGCGCCACCATTCGAGCGGTGCTTCCGGCTCCCTGTCGACGCCGTCGAAAGGCGCATTGGCCACGCTGACGGAGTCGCCGCGGTCCTGGTTGTAGCCCATGGCTTCCTTGACCAGGCTGTTGATCTTGGCCATTTCGTCAGCGCTCAGCGGCTTGACCACGACCTTGCCGTTTTTATCGATGGTCCGACGATAGTTTACTACGACGCCGACGGTCATGCGCTTCAGTCCGGCCATTGCCTTCTGTTCATAGCGCACGGTCTTGTCGACTTCGTAATTGGTGGTCGATTCCTTATGGCTGGGGCCGGCCGCGGTGGTCGCAGCGCCCGTGCCCGGCTGGCCCGGTGCACCGGCAGCGCCCGGCGGCGTGGTGGTCAGCGGGGCAGTGGCGACGCCGGGCGGCTGGTTCGACAAGGCGCCCGGGATGCCGCCAGGATTGGCATTGGCATTGCCGCTGGTCTCGCTGCTTTGCTGGCTGCGGATGGCGGAGGCGGCAGGCGGCGAATTCGGCTTATAGGTCTCGGCCGCCTGTTCGATGGCGGAAAAGTCGACGTCGGCCACGGCCTCGGCGCGCACATTGCCTTCGCCCACGATCGGGGTGATGATCGACTCGACCTGCTTGATGACTTGCTTCTGCATCTCCTGCACGTACTTGAGCTGGGATGCGTCGAGGTTCTTGGTGTTGTTGGCCGCGTTGCCGTTCTTGTTGATGTCGGACACCAGATTGCCGGCCTGGTCCACCACGGTCACATTGGCCGGCGACAATTCCGGCACGGAAGAGGCGACCAGGTGCACGATGGCGCTGACTTGGGCCGGATCGATCATGCGGTTGGCATGCAGTTGCAGGATCACGGAAGCGGTCGGTTTTTGCTGGTCGCGCACGAACACGGAAGGCTTCGGCAAGGCCAGGTGCACGCGGGCTGATTCCACGGCGCCGATGGACTGGATGGAGCGCGCCAGTTCGCCTTCCAGTGCGCGCTGGTAGTTGACCTGTTCCAGGAACTGGGACACGCCCAGCTTCTGGTTTTCCATGACTTCAAAGCCGACATTGCCGCCTTTCGGCAAGCCCTGCTGGGCCAGGCGCAGGCGCACATTGTGGACTTGCTCGGCCGGCACCAGGATGGCCTGGCCCCCCTCGGCCAGCTTGTATTTGACCTGCATCTGGTCCAGCGCCGCGGTGATGGCGCCGCCATCCTTGTCGGTGTAATTGGCGAACAGGACCTTGTAATCCGGCTCCCTGTTCCACAGCCACAGGATCAGGATCAGCGCCAGGATGCCCGCCACGGCGGCCCCGCGGATCACCATCTTGCCCATCGGGGTCTGGAAGAAGGCGAAGCGGCCCTTGGGCGCCTGCTGGGCGTCTGGATCGTCGATATCGATTGGTTCGGCGGCTGCAGCCATGGGTAATCACTGTGGGTTAATGGGCCTGTTGCACATTATCAGGCGGTGTTGCGCCCTTTAAAGGCTTGAATAGGCGGCCGTTTGCCTTCCTGCTCAAGGCTATCCCCTTGCGTTCGCACGGGTATTCTGGAAGCCTGAAAACAGGAATATTGTATCTTGGAGTCAACTAATGAGAACAGGCGGAATTGATTCTAGCCAGATCCAGGCGATGATCGCCCAGCTGCACGCGGCGGCCACCCGGCCTTCTGCAACGCCGCCGGCGATCCAGACCGAGAAGGTGGCGGAAAAGCCGGACTTCACCAATGCCCTGAAAGGGGCGCTGGACGCGGTCCAGGCCAGCCAGAACCAGGCTGAAGGCCTGACCAAGCGTTTCCAGATGGGGGACGACTCAGTCAACCTGTCGGACGTGATGATTTCGATGCAAAAAGCCAGCATCAACTTCCAGGCCACCGTACAGGTGCGCAACAAGCTGGTGCAAGCCTACCACGACATCATGAACATGCAGGTGTAATCAAGCACTTAGAAAATAGGGACGTACCCCATTTTTGAAAAAATGGGGTACGTCCCTATTTTTAAGTTGTTGATTATTCGAGGCCGGCGATGCGGGCGTTGCGTTCGCGCTCGAGCTTGGTGATGTA
>DASWTB010000147.1:0-17239 GCA_036402315.1 Pseudoduganella sp.
TGGGCGCTGGCTGCCTATTCAAGCCAGTGCGGGTCCAGCCGACCGGCGCGATGTGGCTATCCATCTGGCAGGCGTACTGCGTTTGTCATCCAGGTATACGTGCATCGGCCTGGTATTCACCACAAGCGCTGCCAGCAGAAACATATCCATTGGTCAGCAGTTTCAATACGACTGCACAAGGCTTTTCGTCTTCAGACAGTCGAAGCAAACGAATACGTAAATCATGCCGCAGTCTCCCAGAATGATCTGATCACCGATTGAGTCTAGCTGACCGTAGAAGGCCATCCTTTCGCCACATGAGCAATTTGGCGTCTCGTCACCCTGGATCCAGTCCGGGATTCCGCCGAGGCGGTGGCGCTTTCCAATCTCGTCGCCAGCCCATCGAAATCCTACGGCAGCCATTGCCTCGGGCATTTCGGGATTCATTACAAGTGGAATTGGAGGTAAGTTCATCTCGAAATTCAAAAATGCTGGTTATGTTCGACCGGCTGGGGAGGTGTCGAACGGCGATTTGTCATTGCTCGAATCGCGGATGCAGCGACGAGTGCAAAGTTCTTTATCCCCAGGATCGTATAAATCCAGGCTTTCTGCCAACGGTGCTGGACTACGAATACATGCATATGCCAGTTTGACCGTTTACGAATAGAGGTGCCGCTGTGAATCAGCATGAAGGCCTGCGGGTCATTGACGGCATCAGTGGCTAATTGCTCCGCTTGCTGGAGAAAGAAAGACATGAGTTCAACTGAGGATACGGTTGGCCCGTCGCTGTCCGGCGCATGGCACAAAACGTAACAGTGACGCAGCCAGGGCAACCTGTACCTGACCAGCAAACAAGATCGCTCCGGATAACCCGGAGGAAGCAGAACCTGCCGATCGAGCATCAGGTGGCGCATGACCGAAGAACCTGTCCCAGGAAATAAAGATCGCCAGAGGTAAAGGAGGTGAGTGGGGCAGCGTACTCCCGCCTCATGTCCTCGATTAGCTCGCGTAGCACGGGCTGTCCCTTGAGTTCGCACCATTCTGCAATTTGCTTTCGCGAGCAGGGCGAATTTTCCGGGAACGCGCGAAACTCCAGAACGCGAAGTACCGACCCACGCGTGAAGGGCAATGGAATGGAAGTTGATCTCAGCATCAGGCTTTCATGAGTCGTAACGAGCTTGCTGGGGGCGATGAACGCGATACCGAGGGGCGCTCAATCGCAAAGTAGCTCAGGGTTGTTAATCAGGGACGGCAGCTCGCTGACCAGGAAATCGTTGGACAGCAGCCAAACAACCAGCAGAAGTAAAACCCAGCTGATGACTGCGTGACGATAGGGCCTCGTTCCCTCGAAGCGGCTCAAGCACCAAAATAAGCCACCGTAGACGATATTTGCGAGCATGACGATTACAATGAATGCGCCGATAAACGCAGGCATGTCTGGGGGATTATACTTCGCGCACTCGTGGACATACTGCAGCGCGTATGGACGAAGCCAATTTAACAGAAGCAGGAAGCTGCCGACAGTAATCAAGATGAGGTTGAATTGGCGCCACTTTTTTGCAGCCATTTTTCCTTACCAATCCTTACGGTTTAACCTGGCGCTTCTTTGGTCGGCGATTACTTGAGCGAGCCATCACGGAATCGCACATGCACTGTGCTGGTAATTTGCTGAAGCGTATTGTTGCAGCGCTGCGATTCTCTTTCGCGTTTCGCGCTTGAAAAAGAATACGACAACGGGTGTCAGGAGCCACGAAAGCCAGCGTGGCTTGGTCGTGATGTTATACGAGAAAAGTACGCGAGTCCTGCCGGGACCAAGTTCCTTGAAGTTCCATCCACCGGCAAATTTGTCGAAGATGTAGGGCCCTTTGATCAGCTTCACGGCCGCGACCTTGTTGGGCTGGTAAGAGACGTAGACCGTATCCATGCTAAGGCCATTGGCCGCCGTACAGCGAACCAGTTCGCCTTGCGCAGCGTCTTTTGCATTAATAAGGAATGCCTCGGCCGTCAGCGGATCCCACTTTGCGCGCAGGTCATAGTCCTGGGTGAGTTTGAACAGGTATTCAGCGCTTGCGCCGACTTCGAATTCGTAGCGTATCAGCATCGTTGGAGTGAGTGCACATAGAATTTGGTATCCACAGCCATTACAGGGAACGTACGGGGCAATTCGCTCCGCGTTAATTCCGTAAAGCCGTTCTTTTCATAGAACCGATGGGCGGCAAGGAATGCCCCGGTTGTACCAAGGTAGATTTCGTCGACGCCCTGAAGGCACGACCATTCGAGCAAGGTCGCAAGAAGTTGCCTGGCCACTCCATGTTCAGCGCCTCGATGGGTTTGAGCGACGAACATCTTGCGCAGGGCGGCCTGGCGGTTGCCGATATCCAGCAGGGCAATGGTGCCTACGATGGAACCTCCAGTCTCCGCCACCCAAAAGCCACCGGTGCCGTGCTGGTAAAAGCTCGGAATGTTCAGCAGGTCGGGCTGAGCTTCAAGTGTGATGGGAATTCCGAACTCGGATTGCTGGATCGGCAGGATCACATCGATGACGCCTTGAGTGTCGGCTGGAGTGTATTGGCGAATCAGCGTCATGGCTTATGCAGCAGATTGCGAGTCGACCTGCAATTCCTGATCGCTGGCGAAGGCCGCCATATTGGTCTCGCCCATTACCCGGCTGGTGACAGTGCCGGCGGCGATGGAGCCGCTGACATTCAGCGCAGTGCGGCCCATGTCGATCAGCGGCTCGATCGAGATCAGGAGGCCGGCCAGTGCCACCGGCAGGTTCATGGAAGACAGCACGATCAGCGCCGCGAAGGTCGCGCCGCCGCCGACGCCGGCAACGCCGACCGAGCCGATGGTGATGATCGCCAGCAGCGGAACCAGGAACGATGCGGTGAACGGGTCAATGCCGACCGTCGGCGCAATCATCACCGCCAGCATGGCCGGGTAGATGCCGGCGCAGCCGTTCTGGCCGATGGTGGCGCCGAACGAGGCGGCGAAGTTGGCAATGCCTTCCGGCGTGCCCAGGCGCTGGGTCTGGGTCTGCACGCTCATTGGAATGGAACCTGCGCTGGTGCGGGAGGTAAAGGCAAACGTCAGTACCGGCAGGATCTTCTTGGTATAGCGCAGCGGATTGAGGCCGCTGGCGCTGACCATCGCCAGATGGACGCAGAACATCAGCAGCAGGGCGCAGTAGGAAGCCACCACAAAGCCGATCAAGTTCAGGATGTCGGCATAGCTGGAGCTGGAGACGACCTGCGCCATCAACGCAAACACGCCGTAAGGCGTCAAGCGCAGCACCAGCGTCACCATGCGCATCACGATGGTGTGGGCCACATGCACGGCATGGTCGAAGGAAGTGAAGTGTTCCGGCTTCTTGTCTGCGATGCCGATGGCGGCCACGCCGACAAACACCGCGAACACCACCACTGCAATGGTCGACGTCTTGCGCGCGCCCGTCATGTCGAGGAAGGGGTTGCTCGGGATGAAGGACAGCAGCATGTTCGGCAGCGAAATCGATTGCGCGTCGGCCAGCTTGCCTTCCAGGTAGGCGCCGCGCGCCACTTCTGCCGCATTCGATGCCAGGCCGGCTGCGCTCAGGCCGAACAGCTTGGCCATCAGGATGCCGATCGCCGCCGCCACGGTGGTCGTCAGCATCAGGGTGCCGATGGTGAGGGCGCTGATCTTGCCCAGCGAACTGGCATTGCGCAGCTTGAGGATGGCCGAAACAATCGACACCATTACCAGCGGCATCACAATCATCTGCAGCAGCTTGACGTAGCCGCTGCCGACGATATCGAGGTACTGGCCGGTCACCTTGATCACGTCGCTGCCGGCGCCGTACAGGGCCTGCAATCCGGCGCCCAGCACCACACCCAGGCCCAGCGCGCTGAATACGCGCACGGTGAAGCTGGCATGGCGTTTTTGCTGCACGACGAGGAAGGCCAGCACGATGACGGCGACGGCCAGGTTGATGATCACTTGCAGGTTCATGTAGGGCGGCGGCTTATGTTTTGGAATCGTCAGATTCTAATTGAATTGGTGTAGTCTTGCCTATTCGCAGTGCCGAGCTTGCAGAGTCGCTACGAAAGGAATAGCTATGTCGAAACAATCGATGAAGGTTGGCACCCGGCTGGCCGTTGGCTTTGGCCTGGTACTGGCGCTGATGGCCGGTGTCTCGGGCCTGGGTATCTATAACATGCACCGCATTCACGCCCAGCTCGAGAAGGTCGTGCAGCTCAATGTGGCGAAGCTGGCCCATGTGCAGGATATGTCGGAAGCGGTGCACATCGTCGCGCGCGTCACGCGCACTGTGGTGCTGCTGTCGGATGAAGCTGCAATACAGCGCGAACTGCCCAAGATCCAGGCAGCCAGGGGCCAGTACGACAAGGCGCAGGCGGCCTTGGAGGCTCTGCCGGGGACGAAGGAAGGCAATGCGATCCGCGCCTTGCAGCAGGAGGCGCGCCCATTGACCGACCAGTTGCTGCAACTGGCGCTGCAGCACAAAGACCAGGAGGCGATGGACCTGCTGATGCAGAAGGCCGGCCCGGCTACCCAGCGCTGGCAGGACGTGATGGATGAAGACGTGCAACTGCAGCGCCAGCACAATGCCAGGGATGCCGCCGCGGCGTCCGAAGCTTATGCCACGGCCCGCACAATCATGCTGGCGATGAGCGCCTTGGCGCTGGTGGCCGGCGTGGTCGCCGCCATCCTGATTGCACGCCGCCTGCTTGGCCAGTTGGGCGGTGAGCCCGATGTGGCGGCCGAAATCGCGGGCCGCATCGCTGCCGGCGACCTGACCGTGCGCGTGGAAACCCACAAGGATGATGAAGCCAGCATGATGAAGGCCATGAGCGTGATGCGCGACAGCCTGTTGCGCATCGTGTCGGAAGTACGGCAGGGGACGGAAACCATCAACACTGCCGCCACCCAGATCGCCGCCGGCAACATGGATCTGTCGTCGCGCACCGAGCAGCAGGCCAGCGCGCTGGAGGAAACCGCGTCCTCGATGGAGGAGCTGACCAGCGCCGTGCGTGAAAACGGCAACAATGCGCGCCAGGCGAATGAACTGGCGGCGGCGGCCACCGCGGTGGCGCAGCAGGGCGGCGCTGTAGTGGGGCAGGTGGTGCAGACCATGGGCTCGATCAGCGATTCGTCGCGCAAGATCTCGGACATTATCGGCGTGATCGACGGCATCGCCTTCCAGACCAATATCCTGGCGCTGAATGCGGCGGTGGAAGCGGCACGCGCCGGCGAGCAGGGCCGCGGCTTTGCTGTCGTCGCCAGCGAAGTACGCCAGCTCGCCCAGCGTTCGGCCGCTGCCGCCAAGGAAATCAAGGACCTGATCGTCAACTCCGTGGAGCAGGTTGACCAGGGCAGCGCCCTGGTGGCCCACGCCGGCAGCACCATGGATGAAGTGGTGGCTTCGGTGCAGCGGGTGTCGCAGATCATGCGCGAGATTACATCCGCCGGAGAGGAGCAAAGCGCAGGCATCGAGCAGATCAACCGGGCTGTGACAGAGCTGGATACGGTGACGCAGCAGAATGCTGCGCTGGTGGAGGAGGCGGCATCAGCGGCCGATGCGCTGAAGCAGCAGGCCGCCTGCCTCGATACCCTGGTGGGCGTGTTCAAGCTGCATCACGATGTGGCCAGGCGAACCGCGAACAGCAGGATGCCGACGAAGCAGCTGGCCGCAATCAGCCCGCCTGCAATGACGTAACCGGGGCGCAGGGCGCCGACATCACGTTCAAAATCGCTGCGCCGGCGCAGCCCGATGAAGGACCAGGCGACGGCCAGCATGGTTTCGCCGAAGCTGCGGGGTTTGGTATCGTCCATGTCGTTTCCTTTCGAGGTTGGGCCTATTGTGCGCCGGCCCGGCCCCGAAAAACAGGCGCAGAAGCGCCTGGAAACGACCGTATCAGATGGCTATGGCCTACGTCCGCAGGCGGGCCATTGCCTTCAGCAGCTTGGTGCGCTGGCCGCCGGCCCAGTCCAGGCGCAGCAGGTCGGCGTCGCCCAGTGACTCCAGGCTGGCGGCCGCCTCATCGCTGCCGCCGCCGGCTTCTTCCAGCATTTCCTCGTACAGCTGCGGATAGGCCTGGATGCGCAGCATGACTTCGTCCGCCACTTCGTCTTCCACCAGGCTGTCGCCCCAGGCGAGCAGGCGTTCGGCCAGCTCGTGAAGCGGCGGGTAGCGCTCGGGCGTGCTGGCTTGCTGCAGCAGCTGGCCGAAGCTGGCCAATGCATCCTGAAGCTGGCGGGTGCAGGCCGAAACGTGGCAGGCATAGGTCGCAAATTCACGCGCCAGCGGGCCGCCGTCTGCCATCTTGTGCCAGCTGGCGAGCATGGCGTCGCCGCCCAGTACCTGCCCGGCGCCAGGGACTTGCCAGACCTGGGGCGAAGCCAGTTGGCGCAGTTGGACTTCGGCGCGTGCAACGCATACCTGCAGGTCTTCCAGCCGGCGCAAATAGGCGTGGTTGGCGCGCGACTCGCGCAGCTTGTCGAGCAGGTGGGTGGGGAGCGACTCGCGGCCGCGCCATCGGGCAAAGGCTGGCAGGGTGGCGGTACGCGGAGCAGATGCCGGTGCCAGCAAGTGGTTCATGGCGCGGGCGCCGCGGCTGCGCAGCAGCCAGGTGTCGCCAGGTTTGAACTGTAGTAAAGAGTCCATCGCAACCTCCCTCGGGCTTTGAGGGAATTCTGAACCTTTTATCAAGCCCTCGCAAGCGTCAGCCGGCGCCGGCAATGCGGTTGCGGCCGGCGCGCTTGGCCTGGTACAGGGCGTCGTCGCCCCGTTTCAGAACGTCCTCGCAAGAGTTGTCCCCGGCATGGAAGCAGGCCAGCCCGCCGCTGATGGTGACGGATTCGCCAATCCGGCCCAGGGCGTGCAGGGTTTCGGCGATGCGCAGGCGCAGGCGTTCGGCAATTGGCGTCGCCTGCTCGCAGGTGGTGTGTGGCATCAGGACCACGAATTCGTCGCCGCCCAGGCGGGCCGGCGAATCGGTGGAGCGCAGCTCGCGCTGGCATACGTCGGCCGTGGTCTTGATCACGACGTCGCCGGCCAGGTGGCCATGCTCGTCGTTGACGTGCTTGAAATGGTCGATATCGAAGATCAGCATGGCCATCGGCGTGGCGTAGCGTTCGAAAGTGTCGAAATGCTCGGCCAGGACGCTCATGAGCTTGCGGCGGTTCAGCAAGCCGGACAGCGGATCGACCTCGCTCAGCGTGCGCAACTGGTCTTCCATTTCCTTGCGTGCAGTGATGTTGCTGGCAACCCATAGTACCGCGTCTTCGCCGTCCACCTGGAAGTCCAGCGCCTGGATGCGGCCTTCGAACCACAATCGATAGCTGGGGCCGCTGGTTGGCAGTCCCTTGATATCGCCCCGTACCAGGCTGTATTCGACGATGTGCAGGGCGCGCCAGGCCAGGGCGGTTTCGATTTCTTTCACGAACCAGGTCGCCTTGTCCGGCGTCAGCACGTCATGCACCGTTTTGCCGATCAGGTGCGAACCGTCGTGGTAATAGCGCACGTCGATGCCGCCGAAAATGGCGATGTAGCGGCCGCTGCGCGTCAGGATGAACGCAGGGTCGGGCAGGGCATTCAACAACGATGAGAGTTGATTGCCCGAGAATAGGGTTTCATCGCGCATGTCCAAGACAGTAGCCAGCCTCGGCCAAGAACGCAAAAATTGTTAATAGGAAATAATTTAATTGTAACTATTTGAATTATGCATTTTGCCTGGCCGGCCATTCGAGCTGGCCGCTGGCAGCTTCGTTCAACCGGGCCACCAGGCCAGGCGCGGCGGCCTCGGAGACGCGGAAGGCCAGCGTTACGCGCTGGTCGTGGCCCACTTCCAGCAGGGTGGCGCCGGCGGCCAACAGTTCGCGCCGCAGCAAGCCTTCCAGCGAATAAGGCAGGGTGCAACGCAGTTCGGTATAGCGCACGATGGCGGCTTTTTCCGCCTTCAGCAGGGCTTGGGCCACGGCATCGATATAGGCCCGCACCAGGCCGCCGGCGCCAAGCTTGACGCCGCCGTAATAGCGCACCACGGCTGCCAGCACGCCTTCCAGGTCCTGGTGGCGCAGCACGTCCAGCATGGGGCGGCCGGCGGTGCCGCCTGGTTCGCCATCATCGACCGCGGCCGATTGGCCGCCAGCCAGCAGCGCCCAGCATACGTGCGCTGCAGCGGGATGTTCGGCGCGCAGGCGGGCGACGAAGGCCTGGGCTTCGGCGCGATCGGCTACCGGGACGGCAAAACCGAGAAAACGGCTCTTCTTAACAATTAAATCGCTAGTCGCGAGAGATATAATGGTTTGTGGCATGGGGCCAACATGATACAGCTTTGCTGAACTGTTAACGGCCGGCTTCCCTTACAATGCCGTTGCAATTTGTTCAACTTGGTCTACGTGGCGACGTTCGTGGCAACTTATCGGATCAAAACCCTTGGCGTACAGAGTGGCTTCCTGCAGGAGCGGGTCGAGGCACGCCTGATGCTTTTGTTCCGCCGTCCGCTGGAGGCGGTGCGCCCGATCGCCGCAGGCAAGGGCGCGATCGTGAAGAAGGGCGTCGACTGGGCCATGGCCGAGCGCTTCCGCGATGCCCTGATGACTTGCGGTATCCGCTGCGAGGTCGAAGAGGAAAAAGCACCGGCGCCGCGCGCTACCCTGGCCGAATATGCGGCGCAATTGCAGGCGCACCTGGAGCTGCTCGATCCGGGGCGGCGCTGGACTTACATGCCTGACGAAGGCGAAATGTTTGGCGTTCCCGGCCCCGAATCGCCGTATCCATTGGAACTGCTGGTGCCGCTGGCGGGCATGTACCAGGAATGGCTTGGCGTTTCGCTGGCCGCCGGCGAGGATTTGCTGCGCCACACCGCCGGCATGGTCCTGATGGGCAATACGCCCGGCATGGTGGAAGAGGCCAAGCGCCACCTGCTGCCCATCGTGCGAAACAGCGCCGAACGCGGGCAAGCCATGCTGGCCGCAGCGCGCGGCTACTCGCCGCTGCTGTTCCGGCCGATCTGCGAAGGGCTGGAAGTGGGCTTGGCTTTCCACCGGGGCACCGTTGTACACCGCGTGGCGCGCGCCCACCTCGAGGCTTGGGACATGACGGAAGACGCGGCCTTCGAAGCCGCCTTCGCCAACTTGCGCGCACGCTCCACCGCGCCGCTGCTGCCATCGCCGCAGGGAGTCTTCGGCGGCGGCTGGGACGATGGGTACGATTCTTCGCGCATGCTGCTGCCGGAGCTGATTGAAGCTGCAGTTCCCGATGACCGCCCGGTTGTCATGGTGCCGACGCGCGGCATGCTGATGGTCTGCAGCGAGAAGAATGAAGTAGCGATGGATGCGATGCTGAAGGCGGCGATTTCCGCCATGCGCGAAGAAAAGATGGTCATGCCACGCTTGCTGCGCCTGGTGGATGGCCGCTGGCAGGTCTTCGTTCCGCCAAGCCTGGCGCGGCGCCTGAACAGCCTGGCCAAGTACGTGGAAGGCAACGATTACCGCCTGCAGAAAGAGCTGCTGAAAGCCCACGAATGGGCCAGCGGCCGCAATCGCTGCGTGGTGACCTACCTGGTCGGCAAGCTGGGGCCGGAACAGGTCCGCACCAGCGCCTGCACCTGGACGCGCGACATGCCAAGCCTGCTGCCGAAGACGGACTTGCTGTACTTTGCCGATCCATCCAGCCTCGATCCGCCGATTACCGTGACCTGGGAAGCGGCCATGCCGGTGGTGGGCGCGCTGATGCAGCGTACCGACGATTATCCGCCGCGCTATTTTGTCGAAGGCTTCCCGAACGAGGTGCAGCTGGCGCAACTGGCCGATATCGCTGCTGCCGCGAGGCGCGAAGCGAAAGCCAAGGCCCTGGCCGCCGCCCAGGCGGCGCAAGCCGCACTGGCCTCGCAGAATTCCCGCCCAATGCTGGATTCGACCCGCATGCAAACCGTGGCAGCGGTGCTGAACCGTCCGGTCGGCGAAGTGCTGCGCAGCGCCCTTGGCCGCAAGGCTGGCGCCAAGCCGGCACATGCTCGATAACAATGCCCTGGTGGCTGCGGCCACTCCCGTCTTCCTCGTCATGATCGCGGCCGAAGCCTGGCTCGCGCACCGGCAGCGCGTGATGGCTTATACGCTGGCCGACAGCCTGACCAGCATGGCCTGCGGCATCTGGACTGTGACGCTGGAAGTGTTCACCAAGTCCGCCATGCTGCTGGCCTATGGCTGGGTGTTCAGCCACCTGGCGCCATGGGAATCGGCGCCGGCTTCGGCGTGGACCTGGGCCTGGTCGTTCGTGGCCTTCGACTTTGTCTATTACTGGGCGCACCGCTGGTCGCACGAGATCAATTTCCTGTGGGCGGTGCACTCGCCGCACCACCAGAGCGAAGAATTCAATTTCACCACGGCGCTGCGCCAGGGCGCCTTCCAGGACGTATTCCACGCGCCGCTATTCATGGTGCTGGCGCTGCTTGGCTGCCCGCCGGGCGTGTTCATCCTCCAGCTCACGCTCAGCAAGTTCTACCAGTTCTGGATTCATACCCGCCTGATAGGCCGCGTGCCTCTGATCGAAGGCATCTTCAACACGCCCAGCGCGCACCGGGTGCACCATGCGGTCAACGATGTCTACCTGGACCGCAACTACGCCGCCACGCTGATGATCTGGGACCGCATGTTCGGCACCTATATCGAAGAAGCCGAGGAATGCGTGTACGGCGTACGCAAGGGCGGGCCAGGCTGGAATGTGCTGTGGGCGCAATTCGCCTGGCCGGCCGTGATGTGGCATGACGCTGTGCGCACCGCGCGCTGGCGCGACAAGCTGTCGCTGTGGTTCCGCCATACCGGCTGGCGTCCGGCCGATGTCGCCGCTGCCGATCCTTGGCCGGCCTTCGTGCTGCCGGCAGGCCGCCTGTACACCGCAACCCGCGCGACAGCCGGCGGTGCGCGCTGGACCATTGCCGCGATCCTGGCGTTCATCGCCGCCGTGGTCATGCAGAACCAGTTGATTACGCATGCTGCCGAGCTGTCGCTAGCGGCGCGACTGGCGCTGGCCGGCGCCGTTACTGCGGTGCTGCTGCTGGTGGCGTACTGCCTGCAGCCCGCTGCGCCTTCTGCCGCCAGCGCACCAGCCAGAACACCGGCAGGCTGACCGCGCCCAGCGCGACGCCCCACCAGAAGGCTTCCTTCCCCATGCCGTAAAAGGCCCAGAGCGAAAACACGCAGGTCATCACCGCGCTCAGCGACAATGCCGTGCCGCGCGCCAGCACACCGCGCCGGTGCAGGGTGAATACGGCCGCGCCGCCGACCAGGTAGAGCGGCATGCTGGCCGCCGTCACCACCAGCGTCAGGAAGGTGAAGGCCTCGGCCATCGAACGGCTGTAGTTCATCGCAACCATCACGCTCGCCAGCGCACCCACCAGCAGCAGCGACCAGGCCGGCGCGCCCTGGCGGTTGGGCGCTTTCAGCATGGCGGGGAAAATACCGTGGTGGGCCATCGAGGCCGTCACTTCGCCCGCCAGCATGGTCCAGCCATTCAGCGCACCAAGGCCGCTGAAGATGACGGCCATTGCCAGCCAATGCCCGCTGCCGGCATCCCAGTAGCGGCGGAACAGGTCGACGAAGGGCGCATTGGACGCTGCCAGTTCCGCCTGCGGCAGGAGCAGCATCGGAATCGTGCAAACCAGGACGTAGACCGCGGCCGCCACCAGGGTGCCTGCAATCGTGGCGCGCGGGATGGTGCGCTCCGGCTGGTGCACCTTGGTGGCCGGCAGCGACGCGCATTCCACGCCCAGCATCGCGAACAGGGCGATGGTGCCGGCAGCGGCCGTGCCGTCCAGCGAAAACGGGGTGGGCGGCAGGTGCGCCGCATAAGCCGCGCTGTCGGTGGCGAAGATCCAGGCGCCGAGCAGCACGATGGCGCCCATCGGCAACAGCTTGAGCGCTGCCGAAACCAGCTGCACCCGGCCTGAAGCCAGCGCCCCGCGCAGGCTGACCAGCACGAAGAACCAGATGATGCCCATGGCCGCCAGCGGCGGCAGGGCAGGGTGCGAGGACAGGGCCGGCGCCAGTGTCGTCAGGTAGCCCACGATGCCGATCGCCAGCGCGGCATTGGTGACCCAGATCGACACCCAATAGCACCACATGGTGAAGAAGGCGACGCCGTTGCCGAAGGCGCGGCGGCAGTAGCCGTAAGGCCCGTCCTCATCCGGCATGGCGCGCGCCAGCCGGGCGAACACGTGGGCGATGAACAGGCAGCCGATGACGGTGATGGCCCATCCCGCGAAGGCGTTCCTGCCGAACGGCGCCAGCGCGGCGGGCAGCATGAAGATGCCCATGCCGATCATATTCCCCACGATCAGCGAAGTGCACATCCAGAAGCCGAGCGGCTTGCCTTTATTTGTGGCGTGCATAGGCGGCTCGCAGCAGATTCTGGAAATGCCACACGCCGCTTTCGCGCTTGGGGTTCAGGCGCCCCGCGCTGTAGGAGCCCGACGCCAGGCCTTGCTGCACGTGCTCGCAAATGCTGATGTCTTCCGCCTGGATCTCGTCGCTGAAGGCCTGTTCGGCCTGCACGCGTGCCTGCACTTCCGGATCGTCGGTATAGTAATAGTCGAACTCCACGATACATTGCCGGTGGCCCAGCGGCAGGATGCGGTTGGTCTGCAGCCGGCCCGGCGTGATGTTCAGCATGATGTTCGGGTAGATGAAGTAGTACCAGGCGTTGCCATCGCCATAGATGCCGTCGTTGTTGCGCAGCGGCGAATGCTGCAGCGAATGCCATTGCGCCAGTTCGGTGTCGTAGACGCGGTAATCGAGCACCTTCGACAGGCCGGGATGGACGAAGGGCAGGTT
Organism: Pseudoduganella sp.; assembly: GCA_036402315.1. Classification (GTDB taxonomy): domain Bacteria; phylum Pseudomonadota; class Gammaproteobacteria; order Burkholderiales; family Burkholderiaceae_D; genus Rugamonas. Next base: position 12,811 of record DASWTB010000147.1, read on the forward strand.
GTAGCCTTCGAGGAAGTTGTCGATATACACCTTCCAGTTGCATTCGAGCTTGTAGGTGTCGCGCTTGGCGAAGCGCATGTGCGACAAGTCGGTTGGCGCGATACGTTCGGCGATGCCGGCAAAGACTTGCTCGAACGGCGGCGTGGTGGCATCCAGCGCCACGAATACCAGCCCTTGCCACTCGCGCACCCGGATGCGGGGCAGGCGAATCGCCGACTTGTCGAAATCTGCCGCGCCTTGCATTTCGGTGGCGGCGCGCAGGCTGCCATCGAGTTCGTAAGTCCAGCCGTGGTATTTGCAGTGCAGCGCCCGCGCGCCCTTGCCGTTGCAGGTCGCAAGCGGCCCGGCGCGGTGACGGCAGACGTTGAAGAAAGCCTGCAGGCTGCCGTCGGGCTGGCGTATGATGAGGATCGGTTTGCCGGCAATATCGCCGACCACATGGTCGCCAGGCGCACTGAGCTCCCCAGTGTGCGCGGCCAGTTGCCAAGTGGCGCCGAAAACTTCCCGCTGTTCGAATTCCAGCCATTGCTGGTCGGTGTAGAAGCTGGCATGCAGCGCAAGTGCGCGCTCCAGCGGCTCGATACGGCAATGCTCCTGAGAGGTCATGTGTGCTCCGCAGCGCGAAAGATTTACTTTCTCATAAATTGCAGCGGACTGGAAGAAAGAGGTTGCAAAAATGGAGGAACGTCTTTTCTTTGAGGGCTTGCAAGCCTTGGCTGCTTCGGCCTTCCCCAAGCATTGCGGCAATTGCGGGCGGGTGTTCGCAACGGCGCAGGACTTCATGCAGCAAACCCGATCGGTGCGCAAGGACATCTCTGGCCTGAAACAAAGCTTCGACGACGACAGCGTTGCGATCGTGGAGGCCTATCGCAATTGCCTGTGTGGCTCCACCCTGATGGACTTCTTCAGCGACCGGCGCGATATCTCCGACGCCGGCCTGCGGCGCCGCGAACTGTTCGAGAAGCTTTTGCCGCACCTGCAGGAACAGGGCATGACGCTGGCCGCTGCGCGTGAACACCTGCTGGCGCTTTTGCGCGGCCAGGAGAAATCCGGCAATATTGACAGGTAGCCTAGCGCGCGGACATCGCGATTTATCCTGTGGAGAGCCGGCGCAGCCGGGCCGCTCGATGAAGCAGGAACCCACCGAAGCGACAACGCGGCGTATCGTGTAGCGCCGTAGGAATCCTATTCCTTTCCGCGCAAGCGGCGGCCGTCAGGCCGAGGAAGGGGAGATTCCACTGGCAGGCCACAAGGCCGATTAATCCGTGAAAAAGATGCCGAGGATCGCCAGGGCCCAGTAGACGGCGCCTGCAACGCACCAGGCGATATTCGCGCCCGAGAACGAAGCGTTGCCGCGGCCGGCCGGATCGCCGCAGCGCGCGTTGATTTCCATCTGCACCTGCTTCAGCAGCAGGCCGGTCGGCACCAGGAATGCGATGGAGGCGATGTCTGTCAGGGGCGATCCCAGCCCCTTCGATGCCATTCGTTCCAGGATATTTCCGCCGATGACCAGAAGCACCATGAAGCCGGCATACGAGCCGGCGTTCCACTCGGCGCGTTCGTGCGTCACGTCGTGGCTCGCCACTTCGCGGAACAAGCTGTGCGTAAAGAAGATGGAGAAAATTGCGCGCGGCACCGGCCATACGCCTTCCCCCGTTGCCTCGTTATGCAGGGCCCAGTTCTTATAGTTCCAGTACAGGTGGTACAGGCCGAGGGTCATGAAGTACAGGACCAGCAGCTTGCGCGTCGAGACGACATAGAAGCGTGAACTGGTGCCGGCTGCGGTTCGCTCGTCCAGGTTGGAGAGCGGGGCGGCGTAGATGTTATCGGTCATGATCGATAGCTATGACAGGAAGTTAAGGGATGAACAGGAGGCCGATCGCGGCAAAGAACCAGACCACGCCACCGATTACGCACCAGGCGATATTGGCTGCGGTGAAGCTGTCGTTGCTGCTGCCGGACGGATCGCCGCTGCGAATATTGACTTCCACCTGTACGGTCTTCAGCAGCAGGCCAATTGGAATCAGCAGCAGTAACGAAGCCAGGTCGATGAGTCTCGAATCGGTACCGACCCATGACAGGGCGTAGCCGATGAACAGCATGAACACCATGCCACTCGCATAGATCTCGCTGTCCCAGGTGCGGCGGTCTCCGGTGGAGTCGTAGGCGGCGATTTCACGATACAGCGTATGCGTGAAGAAGATGGCGAAGAGTGCGCGAGGCAGCGGCCAGACGTCCTCACCGGTTGCGCGTTTATGCAGCAGCCAGTTCTGGAAATTCCAGTGGAGCTGATAAAGGCCGAAGGTGGCGAAGAACAGGATCAGCAGCTTGCGGGTGGAAACCACGTAGAAGCGGCCTTCCACGTCGGCATCAAGTCGTTCATCAAGGTTGGCGCTCGGCGCGGCGTAGATGTTATCTGACACTGTGGGTCCTGCAAATTATTCGGACGCAAATTGTAACTATTGTTTCTGTAAGCAAACTATCGAATATTCACAAGTTGTATGAATCCGACATCAGCCGGGCGCCCGATCGGAGCGCGCGCTGACTCATATGTTTTCGGAATATCAATTCGAAAAGACGCAATACTTTGATATTGCTAGCCCTGCGTAACATTGCCTCACCAATACCAATATAAAAGGAGACAATATGCGTAAGACTATTTTGGCGGCGCTGATCGCAGAGATGCTGCTGCCCCTGGGTGCCCATGCTCAAACTGCAGACGATTCGCTCGATCCTTCGGCTCGTGTCGTGGTCAGCGGTGTGCGCGCTTCCCTGGCTTCCTCGCTCGCGACCAAGCGCTTGCAGGAAGGCGTAGTGGATGCCGTATCGGCTGAAGACGCCGGTAAATTCCCGGATACGAACATCGCGGAATCGCTGCAGCGCGTCACCGGCGTGCAAATCCAGCGCAACAACGGCGAGGGGCGTTACATTTCCGTGCGCGGCCTGGGCCCGGAGTTCAACAATGTGCTGGTCAACGGCCGCACCATGACCAGCGATACCGGCGGCCGCGATTTCTCGTTCGACCTGCTGTCGTCCGACCTGATCTCGAAAGCCATCGTCTACAAGACGTCCATGCCCTTCCTGCCGGAAGGCGGCATCGGTTCCACGGTCGACATCCAGACTGCCCGCCCGCTGTCCGGCAAGGCCGGGCACTCGGGCGTGGTCAATGTATTCGACTCCTATGATTCGAACTCGAAGAAGAATACGCCCAACGTCAGCGGCATGTATTCCTTCGCCAATGAGAACAAGACCTTTGGCGTGACCGGCTCCCTGTCGTACACCGACCGCGCCTCCAAGCAGAACAAGGCCATCAACGATGCCTGGAACCTGCGCGACGTCACCATGATCGACGGCGACCTGAATTCCAAGGGCCTGACCATGGCCAACGTCAGCAGCAAAAAGCTGCTGATGCCGCAAAGCTTCGGCTACCAGCAGGAAAACGAAAGCCGCAAGCGCCTGGTCAGCAACGTCACGGTGCAGTACAACCCATCGGCAGACTGGAAACTGACGGCCGACGCGCTGTATTCGCGCCTTAACCAGCGCAACGACGTGATCGCGATCAGCGACTGGAACAACCCGGTGCAACTGGGCGTGAAATACGACTCGAACAACCAGGTCACCAGCTTCCTGCGCCCTGGCGCGAACTTCTTCGCCAATAACCCGGCCCTGGTGGGCGACGGCACTGGCGTGCTGACCGACGCCAACTCCAACGACATGATCGTCAAGGGCGGTGACCGGCTGTCGATCACCAAGGCCTTCGGCTTGAATGCGAAATGGAACGCGTCGCCGGAGTGGAAGCTGGAAGGCGATATCTCGAATTCGCGCACCACCACCAAGACGCCCGACCAGTGGATCGTGGCCGGCATGGTGCCGAATAATGGCGATTCTCTGACTTTCGGCAGCATCCCGAGCCTGACCTTCGGCGACGGCATTACCGACCCGACTGCGGTGCGGGCCCACGCCGTGTCCAACAAGGACGTGCGCTTTGCCGATGAATTGAGCGAAGCCCGCATGAATGCTTCGTGGGCGCATGAGATGGGCGCCTTCAAGGGCCTCGACACTGGCGTCTCGTACTCGCAGCGCAAGGTGGGGCGCAACCAGTGGGAGAGCGATTCCTGGAACGCATTCAGCGGCTATCACGTCGCGCTGCCATCGTCCCTGTTCACGGTCAAGTCGCTGGATAACGCCTTCCCGGGCGCGCCGGCAAGCTATCTCAGTTTCAATCCGTACGAGTACATGAACTACCTGAACCAGCCATCCACGCTGGCCCTGTCGAACGATCCGGCCCTGTACCTGGACAAGACCAAGTTCCCGAACGGCCCGATGTCCATCGATTACACCAAGCCGAATTTCTGGAGCGTGAAGGAAAAGGTATCGAGCATCTTCCTCGATTCAAAGTGGGAAGGCGAGCGCTGGTCGGCCAATGCCG
>DASWTB010000148.1:0-3773 GCA_036402315.1 Pseudoduganella sp.
GCTACGTGCGCAGCAACGACATCTGGGGCCTGTGATGACGACCCGCAAGATCAGCGTGCTGGGCGCCGGCGCCTGGGGCACGGCCGTTGCCATCGCCGTCGCTGCGCGCCACGAGGTGGTGCTGTGGGGCCGCAATGCCGCCGCCATGGCTGAAATGGCCGCGGCCCGCGACAATACCCATTATTTGAAAGGCTACCCTTTCCCGCCTGCGCTGCAGGTAAGCTCCGATTTCGACGCCGCCGTGGCCCACGTCGGCCAGGATGGCCTGCTGATCGCCGCCTGCCCGGTAGCCGGCCTGCGCCCTTTGCTGCAGGCGCTGAAAGGCAAGCAGATTCCCAACATCGTCTGGCTGTGCAAGGGCTTCGAATACGACACCGGCATGCTGCCGCACCAGATCGTGCGCGAGGTGCTGGGTGAGGGCGTGCCGGCCGGCGCCCTGTCCGGCCCATCGTTCGCGCAGGAAGTGGCCAAGGGCCTGCCATGCGCGCTGACCATCGCCTCCAGCGATGCCGCCTTGTGCGAGCTGGTGGTGAGCGCCGTGCATGGCGGCAGCATGCGCGTCTACTCCAGCGACGACATCGTCGGCGTGGAAGTGGGCGGCGCCGTCAAGAACGTGCTGGCCATTGCCACCGGCATTGCCGACGGCATGGGCCTGGGCCTGAACGCGCGTGCCGCGCTGATCACGCGCGGCCTGGCCGAGATCACCCGCCTCGGTACTGCGCTGGGCGGCCAGGTGGAAACCTTCATGGGCCTGACGGGCATGGGCGACCTGATCCTGACTTGCACCGGCGACCTGTCGCGCAATCGCCGCGTCGGCCTGGGGCTGGCGCAGGGCAAGACGCTGGAAACCGTGGTCAAGGAGCTGGGCCATGTGGCCGAAGGCGTGCCTTGCGCGAAAGCAGTGCGCGAACTGGCGCGCCGCCTCGGGGTGGAGATGCCGATCACCAATGCCGTCGCCAGCGTGCTGTTCGACGGCTTGCAGCCGGCCGACCTGGTGCAAGGCTTGCTGGCGCGCGACCCACGTGCCGAACAGGCGGCAGGCAAGTAAGCGGCCAGGTAGCCGGGGCTGCGTCCCCGGCCTATAATCGCCTCATCCCCGCGACCGGAGGCGACAATGGGTAGTTTCACAGTAGCGACAGCCAGCCTGTCGATCCATACCGTGATGGCCGACAAATGGCAGCAAGTCCTGGACTTGATTGCCAGCCTGATCAAGGTACCCGCCGCCCTGATCATGCGCGTCGAACCACCCAGCATCAAAGTCTTCCTCTCCAGCCATTCCGATGGCAATCCTTACGAAGAGCATGAGCTGGCCCCGCTCAACACCGGCCTGTATTGCGAAACCGTGATGGCGCGCCGAGGCCAGCTGCTGGTGCCGAATGCGCTGGCCGATCCCGCCTGGTGCAGCAATCCCGATATCAAGCTGGGCATGATTTCCTACCTGGGCCTGCCCTTGGTATGGCCGGACGAACATGTCTTCGGCACCATCTGCGTACTGGACCGCAAGGAAAATGCCTACAGCGAATTACACATGCGCGTGCTGGAACAATTCCGCAGCGTGGTCGAGCGCGACCTGCGCCAGGTTTTCCAGCGCGAACAGCGCGCCCACGAGGACGCCCAGTTGCGTGCCGAGGAGGCTGAGCGGGTACGCGCCGAGTTTGCCGTGCTGCGCGCCGGCGAGCAACGTGCATTGCAGCAGCTCCAGCAACTGAATAACCACCTCGAAGAGCGCGTGGCCGAGCGCACCGTCGAACTGAAAAAAGCCATGGAACAGATCATCGTGGCCGAAAAGATGGCCACGGTGGGCCGCCTGGTCACGGGCATTGCCCACGAACTGAACACGCCGCTGGGCAATATGATGCTGGGCGCGACCTCGCTGGCCGACCGTTTCGACACAGTTTACCGCCAGGCCAGCGAACAGCGCCTGACGCAGGCCAGCCTGCGCCAGCTGCTGGACGATGGCCGCCAGGCTTGCGCGCTGATCGAACGCAATGGCAGCCGCGCCGGCGATTTGATCGCCAGTTTCAAGCAGGTGGCGGTCGACCAGGACTGCCAGGAGCGACGCCTGTTCATGCTGAACGAGACCATAGAGAACCTGCTGCGGGCACTCGGGCCAGCAATCCGGCAGGGCAAGTTGCAGCTTGAGGCGACCGTGCCGCCAGGCCTGCAGATGGACAGCTACCCTGGGCACATCGAACAGATCCTGGCCAAACTGGTCAGCAATTCCATCGTGCACGCCTTTGCCGGCCGCGAGGACCGGCGCGCGCGCATCAGCGCCAGCCTGCGCGGCGATGCCGTGGAGCTGGTGTATGAGGATAATGGCCAGGGCATCGACCCGGTTATCCAGCCGCGCGTGTTCGATCCCTTCTTCACCACGCGGGTAGGCGAAGGCGCCCAAGGCTTGGGACTGTCGGTGGTGCTGAACGCGGTGCAGGCGATCCTGAAGGGCAGCGTACGCCTGGACAGCAGGCTGGGCGAGGGAGTGCGGTTTACCTTCCTGTTGCCGCTCAGTCTGCCAGAACAATAGTCAGGAACAGCAGCGAATCGGCGTTGGCGCGCAGTGCATGCGGCGCGCCGCCTTCCAGGTACAGCATTTCGCCGGCGCGCAGCAGCGCGGTACGGCCGTGCGCGTCGAACGCCACTTCACCCTCCAGGCATTGAAGGGTGAGCTGGCCGCGCACCGCATGTTCAGGAATTGCGCGGCCGGCAGGCACGGTCATGCGGATCAATTCGAGCTGCTCCGTCTTGGCCAACGCAATGGAAGTAAATTGCGACAGGCTTTCACCGGCCTCGCGGCCAATCCGGACCACTTGCCCGGATGTTGCATGTGGTAGCGCCATATACCCTCCCTGGAGAATTCCAATGATAGCAGCAAGGATTAAATGGGGACGTACCCCATTTTTTCAGCGCACCGTGGCCCTGTCGCAGAGATCAATAAATGGGGTACGTCCCCATTTAATCCCGGCCAATGAAACGGTAGATGCCTGCGCCAACGCCGGCGCCGATGATCGGCGCCACCCAGAACAGCCACAGCTGCGCCACGGCCCAGCCGCCAACGTAGAGCGCGACGCCGGTGCTGCGCGCCGGGTTGACCGAGGTATTGGTGACCGGAATCGAGATCAGGTGGATCAGGGTCAGGCACAGGCCGATGGCAATCGGAGCGAAGCCGGCCGGCGCGCGCTTGTCGGTGGCGCCCAGGATCACGACCAGGAAGAAGGCCGTCATGACGACTTCGGTGACCAGGGCCGCCACCAGGCTATAACCGCCCGGCGAATGTTCGCCATAGCCGTTGGAGGCGAAACCGGCGGCGACGTCAAAGCCTGCCTTGCCGCTGGCGATCAGGTACAGCACGCCGCCGGCTGCGATGCCGCCCAGCACTTGCGCCACGATATAGCCCGGCAAATCCTTGGCAGGGAAACGGCCGCCCAGCCACAGGCCGACCGACACGGCCGGGTTCAGGTGGCAACCCGAAATATGCCCGATCGCGAAGGCCATGGTCAGCACCGTCAGGCCGAAGGCCAGCGACACCCCGTGCAAGCCGATCCCCACGCCGGGGAATGCCGCCGCCAGCACCGCGCTGCCGCAGCCGCCCAATACCAGCCAGAACGTACCGAAGAATTCCGCACCCAGTTTTTGCATGCCACACCTCCATTGACAGTTAGTAATTGTAAAAACAGACTAACGATAAATAGCGGAAATGACAACAGTGTGATGTGTTGCGTCGCAGAAAAATAGAGCGGCCGTTCTAGAAAATTCGCTTGTGTTACGCAAGCGGT
>DASWTB010000149.1:0-3764 GCA_036402315.1 Pseudoduganella sp.
AAAAAGGCGCACTTTTGTGCGCCTTTTGTCCGATTGCCGGAGCTGACCCCGACTTACAATAAGGTATGAGCCTATATATCGGATTAATGTCGGGTACCAGCCTGGACGGCGTGGATGGCGTCCTGGTGGACTTCTGGGCGGGTGCTGCGCGCACCATGTCGGCCGCTTACGTGGAATTCCCACAATCTCTGCGCGACGAGCTGATGGCGCTGCAGGCTGCCTCGCCGAACGAAATCGAACGCGAGGCGCTGGCCGCCAACAAGCTGGCTGAACTCTATGCCGACTGCGTGGCCGAACTGCTGGCCAAGGCTGAGATGAAATCGGCCGACGTGCGCGCCATCGGGGCGCATGGGCAAACCATCCGCCACCGCCCGGAACTGGGCTTTACCCGCCAGATCATCAACGCCGCCCTGCTGGCCGAGCTGAGCGGCATCGACGTCATTGCCGACTTCCGCTCGCGCGATGTGGCCGCCGGCGGCCAGGGAGCGCCCCTGGTTCCGGCCGGTCACAAAGCCCTGTTCGGAAAAGAAGGCAAGATGCGCGTGCTGGCCAATATCGGGGGCATTGCCAACATCTCCCTGCTGCACAAGGATGGCACGGTCGGCGGCTACGACACCGGCCCCGGCAATGTGCTGATGAATGCCTGGATCTCGCGTCATAAGGGCGTGGAATTCGACGTCAACGGCGCCTGGGCCGCCACCGGCAAGGAAGTACCGGGCCTGCTGGCCGCGCTGCTGGCCGAGCCCTACTTCGCCCTGCCGGCACCGAAAAGCACAGGCCGCGACCTGTTCCACGCCGACTGGCTGGACACCCGTTTGGCCCCCTTCGCCGCCGCGCAACCGGAGGACGTCATGTTCACCCTATGCCGGCTGACCGCAGTCAGCCTGGCGCGCGAAATCGCCCCGCACGGTGCGGATACACTCTACGTTTGCGGAGGCGGCGCCTACAACGCCACGCTGATGCGCGAGTTGCAAGCGGAGCTAGGCGAAGCGACCAAAGTGCAGTCGACCGATGCACTGGGTGTGCCGCCCAACCGGGTAGAAGCGATGGTCTTCGCCTGGCTGGCCCACCGCTTCGGCGAACGCCAACCCGGCAACCTGCCATCGGTAACTGGCGCCCGCGGCGAACGCATCCTCGGCGCTTTGTACCCGCGTTAACGGCCGAGCCCGTGTCACACCATGGGGTCGCACCCCATTTGAGACACGGGCTCGACAATTCAGCGGCAGAGACCGTGTCCCATTTCGGGTGTGACCCCAAGGTGAGACACGGACTGAGCCGTGATTGGAATTCTTAGACGGAGAAGGAGGAGCCGCAGCCGCAGGTCGATGTTGCGGATGGGTTCTTGATCACGAATTGCGCGCCTTCCAGGTCGTCCTTGTAGTCGATCTCGGCGCCTACCAGGTACTGGTAGCTCATCGAGTCGATCAACAGCTGGACGCCGTTTTTCACCATGGTGGTGTCGTCTTCGTTGACGATTTCGTCAAAGGTGAAGCCGTATTGGAAGCCGGAGCAACCGCCACCCTGCACGAATACGCGCAACTTCAGGTCTGGATTGCCTTCTTCTTCGATCAGTTGCGCTACTTTCTCGGCCGCGGCGTCGGTGAAAACGATCGGTGCCGGAATCACGTCTTCGGCTACTGCAGTCATGTGTTACTCCTACTTAAAATCAGTTGTCCCATTATAGTCCATGCCGGACTTGGCCGCTTTAGAGGCTGCGCACTGTCGTTGTCTCATCAGCAATAACCTTGCCCTTTTCCGACAGGCTGACCTTGACCGCCACGACATTGGCGCCTTCGGGCACCTCCAGCGTGCCGTCTACGCGCTGGTAACGGTCCACTTTCAGGTCATAGCGCTCGGCGCCTTCCTTTGGGTATTCGAGCACCGCTTTCTTGCCATACTGGATGACCGCAACCGCCAGCTTGAGCCGGCCGTTGAAGGCGGATGGGCCCTTCTTCTTCGCTCCATATTGGAGCAGAACCGTGTAATGCAATAGCTTCGGTGCCGCCATGCGGGCTTGCATGCCTCGGATGACCAGGCCTGAGCCGGCCTTGGCGGGCGGCAGTGCGTCTTCCAGCAACGCCAGGTCGGCAGTCAACCTTGCCAGTTCGGCATCGGAAGCAGCTGCCGCGGGGACTGCGGCAGGGATTGCCTTCAGCTTCGCAGCCAGCTCGTCGCGCTCGGCCGACACGCGGGCCAGTTCCAGCTCGGCTGCTGCCAGTTGCCTGGCCACTGTCGGGCCGGATTCGCCCTTCGACACGCCAATCACCCGCTTGCCCAGGTCCACGCCCCACATCACCAGCACGCCGCCGGCAACCAGTACCGCAGCCAGGCCCAGCACGCGCACCAGCATTGGCGCGCGTGCCTGCTCCATGCGAACTTCCACTTAAGGCATCAGGGCAATGGTTTGCAGGCCCAGGCCTTCGTCCAGGCCGAACATCAGGTTCATGCACTGCACTGCCTGGCCGGACGCGCCTTTGACCAGGTTGTCCTGCACCACCAGCACGATCAGGGTGTCGCCGTTGTTCGGGCGGTGCAGCGCCAGGCGCAGCATGTTGGCGCCGCGGGTGCTGCGGGTTTCCGGATGCGAGCCCCATGGCATGACGTCGACGAACGGCTGGTCGGCGTAGGCGTCTTCGAACAGCTTCTGCAGTTCTTCGTTCGACACTTCCTTGGTCAGGCGCGCGTACAGGGTCGAATGCATGCCGCGGATCATCGGGGTCAGGTGCGGGGTGAAGATCAGGTTGACCTTCTCGCTGGTGTAGCGCTGCAGCTGGGCCGCGGTTTCCGGGGTGTGGCGGTGGCCGCTCACGCCGTAGGCCTTGAAGTTGTCCGACGATTCGGAGAACAGGGTGCCGATTTCCGCCTTGCGGCCGGCGCCGGACACGCCGGATTTGCAGTCGGCGATCAGGTGGCCGGCGTCGATCAGGCCTGCCTTCAGCAGCGGCACAAAGCCGAGCTGCATGGTGGTTGGGTAGCAGCCTGGGTTGGCGATCAGCTTGGCTTTCTTGATGTCTTCGCGGTTCAGCTCGGGCAAGCCGTACACGGCTTGCTCCAGCAGCTCCGGCGCGGTGTGGTCGATCTTGTAGGTCTTTTCGAACACGGCGCGGTCCTTGATGCGGAAGTCCGCTGCCAGGTCGATCACTTTCACGCCCTTGGCCAGCAGCTCGGGCGCCTGCGCCATTGCCACGCCGTGCGGGGTGGCGAAGAACACCACGTCGCATTGGGTCAGGTCGACCTTGTCCGGCGACGAGAAAGCAATGTTCACGCGGCCGCGCAGGGAGGGATACATCTCAGCCACCGGCAAGCCGTCCTCTTTGCGCGAGGTGATCGCGGTCAGTTCGACTTCAGGGTGTGCGGCTAACAGTCGCAGCAGTTCCACACCCGTGTAACCAGTGCCGCCGACGATGCCTACTTTGATCATGATCTCTTCCTTGCGAGGTAAATTTGAGTGAGGGGGTCATTCTATCAAAACCGGTAAATCGGTGTCTGACCCACAGGGTCAGACACCCGGCCAGCGGCCGCCGCGTATCAGGTGCCAGACCCTGCGGGTCTGACACAGGTTTACCGGTTCTAAAAAACAAAAAAGCCGCTGGAACCCAGCGGCTTTTCGGTCGAAAGCGTAAAGATTAACGCTTCGAGAATTGCTTTGCGCGACGTGCTTTGCGCAGACCAACTTTTTTACGTTCAACTTCACGCGCATCGCGAGTGACGAAGCCGGCACGTGCCAGGTCGCCCTTCAGGCCTGCATCGTAGTCGATCAGGGC
>DASWTB010000150.1:0-13783 GCA_036402315.1 Pseudoduganella sp.
CTGGCCGAATTCAAGGATGGCACGCTGCAATGCCTGGTCGCCACCGATATCGCCGCGCGCGGCATCGACATCGACCAGCTGCCGCACGTGGTCAACTACGACCTGCCGAACGTGCCGGAAGACTATGTGCACCGCATTGGCCGCACCGGGCGCGCCGGCGCCAAGGGTGAAGCCGTGTCGCTGGTCTGCGTCGATGAACACGTGATGCTGCGCGACATCGAACGCCTGATCAAGCAGACCCTGCCGCGTGAAGTGATTGCCGGTTTCGAGCCGGACCCGAATGCCAAGGCGCAACCGATCCAGCTGCGCAGTGGCGTCGGCCGTCACCAGAACCGTCCACCACGCCAGGGTGGTGGCGGCGGCGGCAACGGCAATGGCGGCGGCAACCGCAGCCAGAACGGCCAGGGCAAGCCACGCGTGGCAGCCAACGGCAACGGCGGCGCACCTCGCGGCACCGCCCCAGCCGGCATCCGCCGCGACGCCCGCCCAGGCGGCAGCCCAAGCGGCTCCCGCCCATCCAACGCCCCGCGCAACCGCCCGCCCCGCTAAATCCCCGTTTTGGGGTAAGGACGCTACGGCGCCCCGGCCGAAGTGGACATTTCCGGAAAAAATGTCCACCTTTGTTCCTGGCCCCGAAGTGGACATTTATAATTTGCGGCATGCCTAAGTTTGCCGCCAACCTGTCCATGCTGTTCACCGAAGCGCCGTTCATCGAGCGTTTCGGGCAGGCGCATGCGGCAGGCTTTAAGGGCGTGGAGTTTCTTTTTCCTTACGCCTTCGATTCCGACGATATCCAGGAGCGCTTGCAGCGCCACCAGCTGCAGCTGGTGCTGCACAACCTGCCGCCGGGCGACTGGCAGGCAGGTGAACGCGGCATGGCTTGCGATCCGCGCCGTTTCGAGGAATTCCAGGACAGCGTCGGCCTCGGCCTGGAATACGCCAGGGAGCTGGGCACGCCGCGCATGCACTGCATGGCCGGCATCCTGCCCGGCGGCCTGGCGCCGGAGCGTGCGCGCGAAGCGTATATCCGCGCCTTGCAATACGCCGCCGACCAGTTCGCACCGCACGGCATTGAGGTGCTGATCGAGCCGATCAACCACTTCGACATTCCAGGCTATTTCCTGAACCATAGCCGGCAGGCGCTCGACGTCATTGCCGAAGCGGCGCGCCCCAACCTGTTCCTGCAATACGACATCTATCACATGCAGCGCATGGAGGGCGAGCTGGCCAACACCATCCGCGCCTGCCTGCCGAACATCCGCCACATGCAACTGGCCGATACGCCGGGCCGCCATGAACCGGGCACGGGCGAAATCAACTACCCTTACCTGTTCCGCCTGCTCGACGAACTGGGCTACCAGGGCTGGATCGGCTGCGAGTACGTGCCAAGCGCGCACAGCGGCGACAGCCTGGCCTGGCTCGCGCCTTACCTTCGCGCCTGACCTTTGCGCTGGCGCAAACGCACCGCCTGCGCCGAGGCGCAAGATGGTCTCTGCCGCCCGAGGAGACCGATCATGAAACGCTACCTGTACATCCTGTTGTGCCTGCTACTGGCTGCCTGCGCCAGCAATCCGCGCCTGCAAGAAGTGCGCGCCCTCGCAGACGACGCGCCCAAGCTGTCGGGCTTTAACGACCTCAGCCAACGCTTCCGCGACACCTACCAGCGCGAGCAGCCCTATCTCAGCGCCGCAGCGGCCCAGCGTGAAGCAGCGATCGACCGCAAGCGCCGCGATGCCTATCCCGATTTCACCGCGCTGTACCAGGCTGCCACCACCTACCTGCGCGCGCTGGGCGCCCTGGCCGGCGGCGAGACGTTCAACTACGGCGACCAGGTCAAGCATATGTCCGCGGGTATCAAGGCCTGGCCCGACACCGGATTGACCGACCGCCACGTCAACGCCTACTCCGGCCTGGTGCGCCTGATGCTGCGCGCGGCCACTGGCCGTGAGCAGGACAAGGCCGTGCAAGCGATGCTGCGCGAAGGCTACGAGCCGCTGCAAGGCACGCTCGACGCCATGGATACGCTGCTACGCTACTTCAACAAGAACCATGACAACGAACAACGCATCGTGCTCGGCATGCTGGAAGTCGAGATCCCCTATGCCGATACGCCGCGTGACCGCCTGCTGGCCGCCCTGGCGCGCTCGCACCAGCAGGAAAAGCTGCGCGAGTACCGGCTGCTGGGCTTGCGCCACACGCTGGCGGCGCAGCACGTCGACGCCCTGCGCGAACGCCATGCCGCCCTGTATCGCGGCCTCGACCCGCAGCCGGCGGCCGACGCCGCCAGCGCCACGCCGCCCGCCATCCCATCCGCCATCGCCAAAGGAGCCCAGCCATGAGCCTGACCGCCGCCCTGCCACACGACCTGGAAACGCTGGCCGACAGCCTGTCCGCCAGCGCCGACGAACTGCACGAGCGCATCATGCGCGGCATCCGCCAGCAGCAGAGGCTGGAGGGCAACGACGGCAAAGGCGGCGCAGCCCCGCTGACGCACGGCGCGGCCCAGGCCCTGTTCGAAAACGAAGTGGCGTTGCGCCAGCAAGCCAACAGCCTGTACGTCGACGCTGCCAGCCACTCGCTGGAAGGCATGGGCGTCACCCTGCCCGAGCTGCTGCGCCTGGCCGCCGAGGCGCGCGACACCATCCGCCGCATCGAGCGCGTCAAGGAACTGGCCGGCATCAGCGCCGACTTGCTGGCCGTGGCGGCGGCGATCGCGGCGGGCCGGCCAGAACACCTGGCAGCGCCGCTCGAGAGCCTGAAACAGCAGCTCGCCACACGGCATGCACGCGAGAGTGCGTAAACACCGCAGCAGGCATACAATGGTCTTCCGAACAATGAATTCGTGGAGACCGCCATGGGCCTGTCGCCGGATCAGCTTGCATCACTGCAAGCCGCGCTGGAGCAACGCAAGCTAGCACTTTTGCAGCAGCTTGCCGGCCGCATGGACGGCGAGCTGGCGCGCGTTCCGGCAGTCGAGGAAATCGAAACCTCGCCGGCCGACAGCGCCAGCAACCGCACCCTGAACCAGCTGGAACTGGAAGCCGACGAACACAAGCAGGCCCAGCTCAGCAGTATTCGGCACGCCCTGGCCAAGATCGACGAAGGCAGCTACGGCCTGTGCGACAACTGCGGCAATGAAATCCCCTTCTCGCGCCTGAATGCGCGGCCCGAAGCGCCGCTGTGTATTGCCTGCCAGACGCGGCTGGAGAAAGCGACGGCGGCCCTGCGCTGAGATCAAGCCATGGCCTATAAAACCATCCTCGTGCATGTGGACGACGCGCCCCATAGTGCGGCGCGCATCCTGCTGGCCGGCGAACTGGCGCTGCAGGAAGGCGCCCACGTGGTGGGCGTCGCCACCACCGGCATTTCGCGCTTCCTGTACCAGAATGAAACGGTGGACGACAACGATCCCAACCTGGCGCGCCACCTCGCCATCCTGCGCGAGCGCGCCAGCCATGCGCTGGCCGAATTCGCGCCGCGCCTGCAGGCGCTGGGCGTGCAATCGTTCGAACAGCGCATCCTCGACGATGAAGCAGCCACCGGACTGAGCCTGATGGCGCGCCATGCCGACCTGGTGATCGTCGGCCAGCTCGCCCCCAGCGGACGGGGTCCCGACGTGCCGGCCGAAGTGCTGGCCGGCAGTGGCAAGCCGGTGCTGGTCCTGCCTTTTGCGGCGCGCACCTCGTCCGCGATTGCCGTCAGCAGCGATGGCGTGGCCAGCCCGGGCGGTCCGGCGCCGGCGCGCCACATCCTGGTCGGCTGGAATGCCAGCCGCGAAGCCGGCCGCGCCCTGCAGGATGCCCTGCCCCTATTGCGCCGCGCCGACAGCGTCACGGTGGCGATCTACGATGCCGATGCACGCCCCGGCGTCTTTGGCGACCCGCCTGGCACCGATGTGCTGGCCTGGCTGGAGCGGCATGGCGTGACGGCGAAACTGGTGCTGGGCCAAAGCGAGCGCCAGGGCCTGCTGAAGCGTCCCGGCAATGTGGCAGAGCAATTATTGGCCCTGGCCGGCGAGCGCGATTGCGATTTACTGGTGATGGGGGCGTACGGGCATTCGCGCTTTCGCGAAACGCTGCTGGGCGGCGTCACGCGCAGCGTGCTCGATGCCATGACGCTGCCGCTGCTGATGTCGCATTGAGCGGCGCCTCCTCAATCTTCCGACTGCCAGGCCTGGCTGCGGATCTTGGACACCTGGCGCAGCGCCAGCCACTTCCAGAGTTGCAGCGCATCTTCCTGCTTGCAGCTCATATGGCGCGGCGTGGCGAGGGCAATCTCGCAATCGCGGTCCGACCACTCCTCGTAGCGCACCGCGCCGTCCTGGCCGACTTCGACCTGGTACATCAGGCCGTCGTCATAGCCGAACTTCAGGGTGGCGCTGCCGGGAATGCCATCGGGGCCGTGGATCTTGCCGCCGTACACATCCGACAGTGCCGCCACCAGTTGGGCTTCGGTCGGCGCCGAAATATCGCGGCGGTCCGGCCGCGAAAGGACTACCCATGCCTGTGTCATTGGCCCTCTCCCCCTCAGAACAAAGCGATCGCTCTTGTGGCAGATGATGTACTGGACGGCACAGCGTGGTCATGATCCACGTCTAGTTCGCTGCTTTTATTGTAGCAACTATCATACCGAAAATTACTTTTCGCACAGGGGGCGTTTGCATTCCGCAACAGGCCGCTCAAACGAATTGTGGGACTGACAAGGGATCAAAATCTTTCCAGTCGCCGTTTTCGATAATGCCCTGCGCGCGCTCGATTTTTTCGGCGCCGTGCTGGCGCATCAGCTCGATCGCACGCGCCTCTTGCCCTTCGTCGACGGCAACGGCGACCATCATGCCGGAGTGGCGTGGCGGCGGTCCCGATTGGCCTTTTTCTTTCATCTCAGAAAAACTGTACAGCGAGCCGACGTGGGCGCCGACCAGGCCGCCCAGCACCGGCCCCAGCGGCCCGGTCAGCGGAATGGTCGCCGCCCCGGCAGCCGCGCCGATGGCCGCGCCGGTCACCTCCCCCTTGACCACCGCCTCCGGCGTCTGCTTGGCCCCCGGCGACTGGGCGCGGTCGCCGCCGGTCGGGATCACATTGTGCTGACCGGGCGGGTTGTTGAAGAAGCTGGTGACGCGCCCGGCATCGAAACCGGCGGACTTGAACGCTTCGCAGACATCGAGCGCGGTGTCTTGCAACTGGAAATGTCCTGCAATAATGGTGGCCATGGTATTTTCCTCCCAAAGCCCTAGACTGCCTAAGCCAAGCCTTTATGACTGTTAGCTATCGCACGCGCACCTTTTCTATTTCCCGCCGTATAATCAGATCGTCCACACCAGATGCAACTTTGACATGAGTAGCTTCCACGTCGAAAGGTCTGTCGAGCGCGCCCTGTCCGAACTGCTGGACGGCCACCCCGTTGCGACTTTTGTCATCGACACCGACCATGTCATCACCCACTGGAACAAGGCCTGCGAGCACTTGCTGGGCTGGGGCACGCATGAAATGGTGGGCACGCGCCAGCACTGGCAAGCGTTCTACACCAAGCCGCGCCCCCTGCTGGCCGACCTGATCGTCGATAACATCGATCCCGCCACCGACCGCAATTTCCGCGACAAGTACAAGCCCTCCTCGCTGATCGACGGCGCCTACGAGGAAGAAGACTTCTTCCCCAATCTCGGTGCGGCCGGACACTGGCTGCAATCGACGGCGGCGCCGCTGCGCGGGCACGACGGCCAGCTGGTCGGCGCCATCCAGAGCCTGCGCGACGTGACCGAGCGGCGCGTGGCGGAAAATGCCCTGCGCCGCGCGCATGACAACCTGGAGCAGACCGTGCGCCAGCGTACCGCCCAGCTGGCGGAAGACATCCGCCAGCGCCAGAGCGCCGAAGAAGAGCTGCGGCGCCGCAATATCGAGCTGACCGAACTGAACGAAACCCTGGGCCGCACCCAGCAGCAACTGGTGCAGTCCGACAAGCTGGCTTCGATCGGCCAGTTGGCCGCCGGCGTGGCGCACGAAATCAACAACCCGATCGGCTATATCTTTTCCAATTTCGGCACCCTGCAAAGCTATCTTGACAGCCTGTTCTCGATGCTCGACGCTTACCAGGACGCCGAGGCGGCGATTGTCGATCCTGCCGTGGCGGCCCGCTTGCGCAGCATGCGCGAGCAGGTGGAACTGGACTTCCTGCGCACCGATATCCCGACCCTGATGCAGGAGTCGAAGGAAGGCATCGTGCGCGTGCGGCACATCGTGCAGGACCTGAAAGACTTCTCGCGCGTCGACAGCCAGCAGGAATGGGTCTGGGCCGACCTGCGCCAGGGCATCGACTCCACCCTCAACATCGTCAGCAATGAAATCAAGTACAAGGCCGACGTGGTGCGCGAGTACGGCGAGATCCCGGACATCGAATGCCTGCCGCTGCAAATCAACCAGGTGGTGATGAACCTGCTGGTCAACGCCGCCCACGCCATCGGCTCCATGCGCGGCCGCATCGAGATCCGCACCGGCTGCGACGGCGACGACGTTTGGTTCAGCGTATCGGACAATGGCAGCGGCATCGCGCCGGAAAACCTGGGCCGCATCTTCGATCCCTTCTTCACCACCAAGGCGGTGGGCAAAGGCACCGGCCTTGGCCTGTCCCTGTCCTACGGCATCGTGCAAAAACACCACGGCCGCATCGAGGTCGAGTCGGCCCTCGGCAAGGGAACCACGTTCCGCGTCACCCTGCCCAAGAAGCGTCCGGTTAACGAACAGAAGGAAGCCACCCCATGATGACCATCCTGTGTGTCGACGACGAGCCGAACATCCTCTCCTCCCTGCGCCGCCTGTTCCGCGGCAAAGGCTACGAGGTGCTGACGGCCATCAGCGGCGCACAGGGACTGGAATTGCTGGCGCAGCAGCCGGTCGACCTGGTGATCTCCGACATGCGCATGCCGGAAATGGATGGCGCGCGCTTCCTGGCCCAGGTGCGCGAACGCTGGCCCAATACCGTGCGCCTGCTGCTGACCGGCTACTCCGACGTGCAGTCGATCCAGGATGCCATCAACTGCGGCGAAATTTACCGCTACATCACCAAGCCCTGGGACGACAACGATATCCTGCTGATCGTGCGCCACGCGCTGGAGCGCCACCAGCTCGAACTGGAAAAGCAGCGCCTGGAAGCGCTGACCCTCAAGCAGAACGAGGAACTGAAGTCGCTCAACGCCGGCCTGGAGCAAAAAGTCGAGGAGCGCACGCGCCAGCTCAAGGCCAACTTCCTCACCACCATCAAGATCCTGTCCAGCATCGCCGAAGCACGCGGCACCGGCCAGACGGGTCAGACGCGCCAGGTAGCCGACCTGGCGCGCAAGATGGCGACCCAGCTCAAGCTCGACATGAACGAGGTGCAGGATGTCTTCATCGCCGCCTTGCTGCACGACCTGGGCCGCATCGGCTTTTCCGACGAAATGCTGCGTACTCCGATGACCATGCTGCAAGGCGCCGACCTGGCGCTGTTCCGCAAGCACCCGGTGTCGGGCGCCCAGTTGCTGATGCCGCTGACCGACATGGCCGGCGTGGCCGCCATCGTGCGCCACCAGATGGAGCGCTTTGACGGCCAGGGCTTCCCGGACCGCCTGGCCGGCTTTGCGATCCCGATCGGTTCGCGCATCCTGACGCTGGCCATCGACTACTACAACCTGCAGCAAGGCGCCCTGGTGCAGCGCCACCTGAAGCCGGAAGAAGCCAAGTCACTGGTGATGGACGGCAGCGGCAAGCGCTACGATCCGCAGGTGGTGCAAGCCTTCCGCCAGGTGGTCGACGGCGGCGTGCGCGGCGTGGCCGAAAGCACCGACGTCGAACTGCTGTCGGGCGAACTGGTGCCCGGCATGGTGCTGTCGCGCGACGTGGTCAGCCGCGATGGCCTGATGCTGCTCGCCTCCGACCACGTGCTCAATGAGCGCATGATCCAGCAGTTGCAGGACTTCGAGAAAAAGAGCGGCCACCGCCTGCCTATCTGGGTTCAGCGGGGCGGAGTGGGAGGACCACGGTAAACGCCGTGCCTTTGCCGGGCTCGGAAATCACGTTGATGCGCCCCCCGTGCTTGCTGACGATGCCGTACGCCAGGTAGAGCCCCAGGCCGGTGCCGCTGCCGACCGGCTTGGTGGTGAAGAAGGGATCGAAAATACGGCCCAGGTTTTCGGGCGGGATGCCGACGCCATTGTCCTGGATGCGCACCTGCACGGCTTCGCGGTCGGCGCTGGTCACGATGCGGATGATGCCCTGCGCCGGAATCGCCTGGATCGCGTTCAGCAGGATGTTGCGGAACACCTGGTTCAGTTGGCCCGGCAAACCGCGCAGCGGCGGCAGCTTGCCGTAATGCCGGTCAACCTTGGCCTTGAAGCGCAGTTCGTTGGCCAGCGCATTGAGCGTGCTTTCCAGGCCTTCATGTATGTCGGTCTCCTGCCACTGGCTGTCGCCCGCCTCCGAAAAATCCTTCAGCGCCTGCACGATGTCGCGCACCCGGCGCAAGCCATCCATCGATTCGCGCAGCAAGGCTGCGGTATCTTCCTTCATGAAGTCGAAATCGGCCTGGTTGCGCTGCTCGGCCGTGGTGCTGTGCTCAACCAGCTCGAACAGCGTGTCGGCATAGCTTTTCAAGGTGCCGATGTTGGAGGTGACGAAGCCCACTGGATTGTTGATCTCGTGCGCCACCCCCGCGGCGAGCTGGCCGATCGACGCCATATTCTGTGCCTGCAGCAGGGTTTCTTCCATCTGCTTGCGGTCGGTGATGTCACTGAGCGAGCCGATCACCTCCACTGGCGCGCCCTGCTCGTCACGGATCAGGCGCAGATGGTCGTGCATCCACAGGTAGCGCCCATCGGCCGTGCGGAAGCGGTATTCGTACGCTTTCTCGCCTTCGGTGAAGATCTGCGCCAGGCTGGAGAAAATATTCGGCGCGTCATCGGGATGGATATGGTCGAACCAGAAATTGGGATCGGCCACCATGTCTTCGGGCCGGTAGCCCAGCACGTTCAGGGCGTTGGCGCTGACGAAAGTCATCTTGAAATCGCCGCTTGGCACCGTGCTGTAGATAATGGCCGGCGTATTGTCGACCAGGTATTTCAGGCGCTGCAACGGATCGGCCGGTTCGCTGGCGCGGGCCGGCGCTTCGCTGGTGATGAAATCGAAGTCTTCGAATTCCATGGGCGCCTTGCGAGTCTCCTTACCAGTCGGCCCGCGCGAACGATCGCACCGGCATTGGCATCGATGTGAAAACCGGTTCCGGCACTGGCGGCGGCGGCGCCGGCAGCCAGTCGCGCGGGTCAACCCGGTAATACTTTTGCAGCTCGCCATACAAGGCCGCATGGCGCTCGGCCAGCTGCCACGGCCGGGTGAAGAAGGTTTCCGTCGCCACGGCAAAGAATTCGGCCGGGCTGGTGGCGCCGTAATGGTCCAGCACGCTATCTTGCCGGCCCAGCCAGGCTTCATGGCGCAGGTTGGCGTAATCGCGCGACAGCACTTCCGACCAGCTGCGGTAGCTGTCCGGGCTGCCGAGGTAAGGCGCGCCATTATTGCTGCCCGATTCGCTGTCGAGCTGGTGGGCGAACTCATGCAGCACGACATTGTTGCCGCCCTGCCAGTCCAGCGTGCCGCGCGCGACGTCGTCCCAGGACAGCACGATGCGGCCGTCGCTCCACGATTCACCCAGCATCTGGCGGCGCGCCGGCGTAATCACGCCGCCCGCCCCCATTTCCTCGCGCTTGGCGATGAAGGCGCCGGGATAGACCAGGATGGTGGACAGCGCACGGTACACCCTGCTGGGCTTGTTCAGCAGCAGCAGGCAGGCCTGGGCGGCGATGGTGACGCGCATCTCATCGCTCACCTCGAGCCCGGCACAGCCGACGAATTTTTTCTGATGCAGGAATTGCGCCACCATGCGCTGCAACTGGCGCTGCAGGTCCGGCGCCAGTTGGCGGTAGAAAGGAAGGCTGCGTTCGAGCGCAGCCTGCTCGGCGGCGGCCAGCGGCCGGGCCAGCGCCCGCCGCAAGGTCCAGCGTGGATACACGATCGGCGCGGCAATGCCCAGCGCCGTCAAGATTAGCAAAACCCAAGCGTCCATGATGCCGTCCATAACAGAACTCGTTCCGCCACAGATGGGGCTCTTCAATGGCATTTCAACATGCCACTGATGGAAGCTTATCACTGTTCCAGCTTAAGGCATGGCCTTTTGCATCGAGCTGGGGGCGCCGAACAGGGCTGCGACCAGCGGGTCGCGCTGCACCGGACCGCGGTTGACGCGGATTGCATAATGGGTGTCATCGGCCAGGATATGGAAATGACGGCCATTGCCGGCCATGCTCTGCTCACGCAGGCTTGGACGCTCCTTGCGCGGTGGCGCGCCTTCGCGCTTGGGCTGGGCGATCGCGGCCAGGAAGGCTTGCACGCGTTCGGCGTCCGGGGTCAGCTGGTAGACGGCCTTGCCCAGGTAGGTCGCCGTGCCTTCGATATAGCGTGCCAGTTCGATCACGCCTGCTTCGCGCAGGTCGCGGATATATTTACGGGCGCCAGAGGGCGAAAATTTCAGGAACCAGGCGATTTCGTCGGCCAGCATTTCGTGGTTTTGTAATTCCGCCACCAGTTTCTGCATATTTTCGATGCGGCGCAGGGTCGCCGAGGTGGATCGGACGCGCTCGATCGGGGCTAAGGACAGGGCTTTGCGCTCCGTGACAGGGCCGGGACGCTCGACGAGCGCCAGGCGTGGACGGGACGGCACAGCCGGCAATGGTGCCGGCAGCTCCAGGGTAGCTTCGATTTCGAGGCCATGGGACGATTCTCTGATTGCGTGCATTTGAACACTCCTTGTAGATGCCAGGGTGGATTCGCAGGCTCCAGAGTGCCTGCCCGTGACTCATCGGTCTGTGCGGCAACGAACATACAAACG
Organism: Pseudoduganella sp.; assembly: GCA_036402315.1. Lineage (GTDB taxonomy): Bacteria > Pseudomonadota > Gammaproteobacteria > Burkholderiales > Burkholderiaceae_D > Rugamonas. The sequence continues at coordinate 10,906 of DASWTB010000150.1, forward strand.
CACAAACATTGGCTATTTGCCAATTTCGGACGGTTCAGGGCTTAGACAGGGCTTCCCTGTGTGTGTTCCCGAACAGAGGGCAAACCCGACAGCGGCCTATGCTGGTTCCGGCATCAACCAACCAGAGAGGAACGACCATGAAATATCCAGTCCTGCTCGCAGCCCTGGCCCTGGTGGGCCTGACCGCCTGCGAAAAGACCGTCACCAACAATCCGCCACCGGCTGTGGAGCCGGCGCCGCCGCCGGCCGTGGTGCCGGGGCCTCCGGGGCCGTCCGGCCCGCAAGGGGAACCGGGCACGCCTGGCCCGCAGGGCGAACCTGGCAAGCCGGGTGGCGATACCGTCATCGTCCAGCCGCAGACCCCGCCACCGGAAGCTGAAAAGAAATAGTCAAGCTGTCAACCAGCCGCCCCCTATGCCCGTTTAGAGGGCGGCTTGAAGAAAATTTCAATAGTGAATTTAGTGATATGTTGCATAAATGCTACATACTTGCTATACTTCAAAGCAAAATGTGCGCTAGCGCACTGATACCGGTGGTTAACACCGCCTAAACTTGTCCCACAGCATTGCAACAAGCTGGGAAAGGGAGCCGCGCAACTTTTTTTTGCGGCTTTACTACTCAACCAACGGGAGTTTTCTAGTGAATAAGATTAAAAATATCGCCATTGCCGCCGCACTGTTGTCGGCTTCGTTCGCTGCTTCGGCACAGGACACCCTCCTCAACCAGAACTGGTACGTCGGCGCAGGTGCTGGCGTGATCCGCCCTGACGGCGTTTGGGGCATCGACAAGGACGACGCCGCTTTCGGCCTGAAACTGGGCAAGGCCCTGAACCAACAGTGGGACCTGCAGTTCAACGCCACCGAAGGCGCTGTTAAGAAAAACGGCGCACGTTATGGCCAGAAGACCCTGGGCGTTGACGCCCTGTACATGTTCTCGCGCAAGTCGGTTCGCCCATTCCTGCTGGTAGGCGCCGGCGCGGAACGCGACGTGTACACCGCGGCCAACAGCCTGGCCGAGCCAAAGCGCAATTCCCCATTCGTTTCCGTCGGCCTCGGCCTGCAGTCGAACATCACCGAACGCCTGTTCCTGCAAGCTGACCTGCGCAATGTGCACGGCTTCATCCGCGGCAACGAGTTCAACCACTCGAAAGCGGACAACCAGTACCTGATGTTCTCGCTGAACTACCTGCTGGGCCCAGCTCCTCAGCCAGCACCAGCTCCAGCACCGGTGGCCCCGGTTGCGGCGCCTGAGCCAACCCCGGCGCCAGTCGTGGCGCCAGTGGCGCCTCCGCCACCAGCACCGAAGTTCGAGAAAGTGACCATGTCGGCGCAGGAACTGTTCGGCTTCGACAGCGCCACCCTGGCACCGGAACAGCCTAAGCTGGACGACATGGCCAAGCTGCTGAACGAAGACAAATCGGTCAACAACGTAGTCATCACCGGCCACACCGACCGCCTGGGTTCCGACAAGTACAACCAGAAGCTGTCCGAGCGCCGTGCTGAAGCCGTCAAGGCCTACCTGGTTGGCAAGGGTGTTGATTCTTCCCGCCTGACCGCACAAGGCAAGGGCAAGTCGCAGCCGGTGGTTCAGTGCAACGACAAGAAGATGAAGCGCGCTGACCTGATCAAGTGCCTGGAACCAAACCGTCGCGTTGAAATCGACAACGTGACCGCGGAACGCCGCGTGAAGTAATCACTGCCAACGCAGTCTGGAAAAGGGCCTTCGGGCCCTTTTTCATTTGTGCACCGGCGCACCGTCAGTCTGGCGGCGCCGGACGTAAGCTAGTCCCATGAGCTGGAGACGACTTCCTCACATCGCCAAGCAACTGCCTGCCGTTGGCTGGTGCGCCATCACCGAGTGGCTGGAGCACCGCGCCAGCAGCAAGGGGGCCGCGCTGGCCTTCTACACCCTGTTTTCGCTGGCGCCGATCCTGGTGCTGGTGATCGCGATTGCCGGCCTGTTCTACGGCAAGGAGGCAGCGCAGGGCGAACTGTTCTTCCAGTTGCGCGGCCTGCTGGGCAGCCAGGGCGCGGAAGCGATCCAGTTGATCCTGTCCGGCGCCACCAATGAACAGCAAGGCATGATCGCGACCATCGTCGCCGGCGCCTTGTTGCTGCTTGGCGCCACCAGCGTGTTCACCGAACTGAAAGGCAGCCTCGACGAAATCTGGCAATTGCCGCCGTCCGCCGCCAGCGGCATCTGGGATACCGTGCGCACGCGGCTGCTGTCCTTCGGCATGGTGCTGGTGCTGGGCTTCCTGCTGCTGGTATCGCTGGTGGTCAGCGCCGCGCTTTCCTTCGTCGAGAAAAAAATGGGCGCTTACTGGCAAGATGCGGCGCTGCTGCTGACCACCCTCAACCAGGTGATCAGCTTCTTCGTGATTTCGGCCCTGTTCGCGGTGATCTACAAGATGCTGCCGCGCGTGAAGCTGTCCTGGCGCGATGTGGTAATCGGCGCCTTTGGCACGGCCGCCCTGTTCACGCTTGGCAAATTCGGCATCGGCGCCTACATCGGCAATAGCGGCGTGACCGACAGCTTCGGCGCCGCCGGCTCGCTGATCGCGGTGCTGCTGTGGGTCTATTACTCGGCCCAGGTGTTCTTCCTCGGCGCCGAATTCGCGCGCCAGTATGCCCTCCAGCTTGGCAGCCTGCGGCAGCGGGCATGAACTCACTCGCCAAGCAGTTCGGCCACCACCTCCATGCCTTCGACCTTTTCGGCGACCACCTTGACGATCACCACCACCGGCACGCCGAGCAGCAAGCCCCACACGCCCCACAGCCAGCCCCAGAACAGCAGGCTGACAAACACCGCGGCGGCATTCATGCGCGCGATGCGGCCGGTCATCCAGGTGGCGATCACCGTGCCGACCAGGGTCGCG
>DASWTB010000151.1:0-4901 GCA_036402315.1 Pseudoduganella sp.
AAGTCAGGGATGCCGTAGCGCAGCAGGCCGCCGATGCGGTCGGCTTTCTCGAACACGGTCACATCGTGGCCGGCCCGTGCCAATTGCTGCGCGGCGGCCAGGCCCGCAGGGCCCGAGCCAACCACGGCAACCTTCTTGCCGGTCTTGACTTCAGCCGGCTGCGGCACGACCCAGCCGTGCTCCCAGCCTTCGTCGATGATCTTGTGCTCGATCGACTTGATCCCGACCGGCAACTCGTTGATGCCCAGCGTACAGGCGCTCTCGCAAGGCGCCGGGCAGATGCGGCCCGTGAACTCGGGGAAGTTGTTGGTCGAGTGCAGCACGTTCAGCGCTTCGCGGTAGTGGCCGCGGTAGACCAGGTCATTCCAGTCCGGGATGATGTTGTTGACCGGGCAGCCCGAGTTACAGAACGGGATGCCGCAATCCATGCAGCGTGCGCCCTGCACCTTGGCCTGGTCGTTGCTCAGGTGGATAACAAATTCTTTGTAGTTCTTGAGGCGAGCCTCAGGTGCCAGGTAGCTTTCTTCCTGGCGCTGGAATTCCATGAAACCGGTGATCTTACCCATTTTTCTGATCCTCTCTTACGCAGCGATTGCTTGAGTTTCCGCTTCGATCGCGGCGTTGTCTGCCATTTCAACCAGGGCGCGTTTGTACTCGCTCGGGAACACTTTGACGAACTTGGAACGGCTTTCGTTCCAGTTGTCCAGCAACAGGCGCGCGCGCGTGCTGCCGGTGTGTTTGAAGTGGCGCTCAATCAGGCGTTTGAGAATGGTTTCATCGGCCTCCGGTTCGCCATTGCGATGCTGGCTGTGCCAGGTGGCTTTGTCGACCAGCTGGTCGGCTGCCGCCCTGACTTCTTCCAGGCTCACCATGGACATATTGCACTTGCTGTGGAATTCGCCGTCCGGGTCGTACACGTAGGCGATGCCGCCCGACATGCCCGCCGCGAAGTTGCGGCCGGTGGCGCCCAGCACGACCACGGTGCCGCCGGTCATGTATTCGCAACCGTGGTCGCCCAGGCCTTCCACAATCGCGGTAGCACCGGAGTTACGCACAGCGAAACGCTCGCCGGCCACGCCGTTGATGAAGGCTTCGCCAGCAACCGCGCCGTACATGACGGTGTTACCAACAATGATGTTGTTCACAGCCCAGCCGCGGAATTCAGTGTTCGGGCGCACGATAATGCGGCCGCCCGACAGGCCCTTGCCCACGTAGTCGTTGCCTTCGCCCACCAGGTCGATGGTGATGCCCGCTGCCAGGAAGGCCGCGGCCGACTGGCCCGCGGTGCCTTGCAGCTGGATGTGGATGGTGTCGTCCGGCAGGCCGGCGTGGCCGTATTTCTTGGCCACTTCGCCCGACAGCATGGTGCCGACGGTGCGGTTGACGTTTTTCACCGGCGAGATGAAGGATACGCGCTCGCCTTTCTCCAGCGCCGGCTTGGCTTGTGCGATCAGCTTCAGGTCCAGTGCCTTGTCCAGGCCGTGGTCCTGTTCTTCGCTGTGATAGATCGACATGCCGTCGTCCACCTTCGGCTGGTAGAACACATTGGTGAAGTCCAGGCCTTGCGCCTTCCAGTGGGTGATGGCTTTCGACTTGTCCAGCAGGTCGGCGCGGCCAATCAGCTCTTCGAAGGTGCGGATGCCCAGCTGCGCCATCAGCTGGCGGGCTTCTTCAGCGACGAAGAAGAAGTAGTTCACCACGTGTTCAGGCTTGCCCTGGAACTTCTTGCGCAGTTCCGGATCTTGCGTCGCAACGCCGACCGGGCAGGTGTTCAGGTGGCACTTGCGCATCATGATGCAGCCTTCCACCACCAGCGGTGCGGTGGCGAAGCCCACTTCGTCGGCGCCCAGCAGGGCGGCGATCACCACGTCGCGGCCGGTACGCATCTGGCCGTCGGCCTGCACGCGCACACGGCTGCGCAGGCCGTTCAGCACCAGGGTTTGCTGGGTTTCGGACAGGCCCAGTTCCCATGGGGTACCGGCATGCTTGACCGAGGACAGCGGCGAGGCGCCGGTGCCGCCGTCATGGCCGGCCACCACGATGTGGTCGGCCTTGGCTTTCGACACGCCGGCAGCGACGGTACCGATACCGACTTCCGACACCAGCTTGACCGAGATCGAAGCGCGCGGGTTGGCGTTCTTCAGGTCGTGGATCAGCTGCGCCAGGTCTTCGATCGAGTAGATGTCGTGGTGCGGCGGCGGCGAGATCAGGCCCACGCCAGGTACCGAGAAGCGCAGCTGCGCAATGTATTCGGACACCTTGTGGCCCGGCAGCTGGCCGCCCTCGCCCGGCTTGGCGCCCTGCGCCATCTTGATCTGGATCTGGTCGGCGGAATTCAGGTACTCCGCGGTCACACCAAAGCGGCCGGACGCAACCTGCTTGATGCGGGAACGCAGCGAGTCGCCTTCCTGCAGTTGGATATCCGATTCAACCTGTTCCTTGCCCAGCACGGAAGCCAGGGTTTCGCCGACCTTGATCGGGATGCCCTTCAGCTCATTGGCGTAACGGCGTGGATCTTCGCCGCCTTCACCGGTATTCGACTTGCCGCCGATGCGGTTCATCGCAACAGCCAGGGTGGCGTGCGCTTCGGTCGAGATCGAGCCCAGCGACATGGCGCCGGTGGCGAAGCGCTTGACGATTTCCTTGGCCGGTTCCACTTCGTCCAGCGGGATCGCTTTCGAAGGGTCAATCTTGAACTCGAACAGGCCGCGCAACGTCAGGTGGCGCTTGCTCTGGTCGTTGATCAGCTGGGCGTACTCTTTATAGGTCGAATAGTTGTTCGAGCGGGTCGAGTGCTGCAGCTTGGCGATGGCGTCCGGCGTCCACAGGTGGTCTTCGCCGCGTACGCGGTAAGCGTATTCGCCGCCTGCATCCAGCGCGTCGGCCAGCACCGGGTCGTTGCCAAAGGCCAGCTTATGCAGGCGCAGGCCTTCCTCGGCCACTTCGAACAGGCCGATGCCTTCCACGTTCGACTGGGTGCCGCGGAAGTACTTGTCGACCAGCTGGCGGTTCAGGCCAACGGCTTCGAAGATCTGCGCGCCGCAGTAGGACATATAGGTGGAAATGCCCATCTTCGACATCACCTTCATCAAGCCCTTGCCGACTGCCTTGGTGTAGTTGTAGATGGCGGTTTCCGGAGTCAGGTCGCCTGGCAGCGAGTGCGCCAGTTCGGCCAGCGATTCCATTGCCAGGTATGGGTGAACCGCTTCCGCGCCGTAACCGGCCAACAGGGCGAAGTGATGGGTCTCGCGGGCGGAGCCGGTTTCCACCACCAGGCCGGTGGAGGCGCGCAGGCCCTTGCTCACCAGGTGCAGGTGGATGGTCGACGTTGCCAGCAGGGCCGGGATCGCCACGCGGTCCGGGCCAACGGTGCGGTCGGAGATGATCAGGATGTTGTGGCCGGATTTCACCGCGTCCACAGCTTCCGCGCACAGCGATGCCAGCGAGGCTTCCACGCCTTCCTTGCCCCAGGCCAGCGGGTAGCAGATGCTCAGCTCATAGGACTTGAACTTGCCGCCGGTGTGCTGGCTGATGGTGCGCAGGCGCGCGATGTCGTCGAAGCCCAGCACCGGCTGCGACACTTCAAGGCGCATCGGCGGGTTGACGTTGTTGGTATCGAGCAGGTTCGGCTTCGGGCCGATGAAGGACACCAGCGACATCACCATCGCTTCGCGGATCGGGTCGATCGGCGGGTTGGTCACCTGCGCGAACAGCTGCTTGAAGTAGTTGTACAGCGGCTTCAGTTTGTTGGAAGTGACGGCCAGCGGCGAGTCGTTACCCATCGAGCCGACAGCTTCTTCGCCATTGATCGCCATTGGCGCCAGGATGAAGCGCATGTCTTCCTGGGTGTAGCCGAACACCTGCTGGCGGTCCAGCAGCGAGGCGGATTGCTTCTCGCCGGAGGCCGGGCCGTACTTGGCCACGTTGGCGGCGGTCTGGCTTTCGCTCAGTTTCAGTTCGCCCAGCTTGATGCGCACCGCATTGATCCATGCCTTGTATGGCTTGGCGTTGGCGTAGGTGTCTTTCAGTTCCTTGTCGTCGATGATGCGGCCGGCTTCCAGGTCGATCAGGAACATCTTGCCCGGCTGCAGGCGCCATTTCTGGATGATCTTAGATTCAGGGATAGGCAGCACGCCCGATTCAGAGGCCATCACCACCAGGTCGTCGTCGGTCACGATGTAACGGGCAGGGCGCAGGCCATTGCGGTCCAGGGTGCCGCCGATGTAGCGGCCGTCGGTGAAGGCCATGGCGGCCGGGCCGTCCCATGGTTCCATCATCGATGCGTAGTATTCGTAGAAGGCCTTGCGGTTATCGTCCATCAGCGTGTGGTTTTCCCACGCTTCAGGGATCATCATCATCATCGCTTGCGCCAGCGGGTAGCCTGCCATCAGCAGCAGTTCCAGCGCGTTGTCGAAGCAGGCGGTGTCGGACTGGCCTTCGTAAATCAGCGGGAACAGCTTCTGCAGGTCGTCGCCCAGCACGGCCGACTTCATCACGCCTTCGCGGGCGCGCATCCAGTTGAAGTTGCCCTTCACGGTGTTGATCTCGCCGTTGTGCGCGATCAGGCGGTATGGGTGGGCCAGCGGCCACTCAGGGAAGGTATTGGTCGAGAAACGCTGGTGCACCAGCGCCAGCGCGGAAATGCAGCGCGGGTCCTGCAGGTCCTTGTAGTACACGCCCACCTGGTCGGCCAGCAGCAGGCCTTTGTACACGACGGTACGGGCCGACATGGACGGCACGAAGAATTCCTTGCCATGGATCAGTTTCAGCGCCTGGATCGCGTGGCCGGACGATTTTCGGATCACGTACAGCTTGCGCTCCAGCGCGTCGGTCACCATCACGTCCTGGCCGCGGCCGATGAAGATCTGGCGGATGACCGGCTCTTTTTCGCGAACGCGCGG
>DASWTB010000152.1:0-2043 GCA_036402315.1 Pseudoduganella sp.
GACATGGTGCGGAATACGGCGTGCGACATGGCGTCGCCCGGCTTGTCGCCCAAGGCCGCGCGCGCCGCCGCTCCCACGCGCTTGCGCGGTACGGCACCCTCAAGTTGTCCAATCAGTGGCTTCACGCCGAAAAGTCTAGCATGCCCCGGACGGCCAGGCCTACGCCCCGTTCGATTTGCGCAAGATCAGACAATGCTTCATATTAAGGGCTCCCAGGAGCAGGAGCCTCGCATGAATATCAATTTTTTCGCTACGGAGGTATCGGCAGCGCCGGTGGATGGCATCTGGACTGTCGAATTCTCGGCTCCTGCACAGGGACAAACCTTCCTGGTCCGGCGGGATGTGAACAACATCCATGGGCAACAGGGGCTCAATATCCACTACATCGAGTTTTGCGATCCTTCACGCGCCTGTTACGGCGGCCTGGAGCGCGTGCAGGTGCTGCTGAATGCCGTGCGATTCCGCCTCACCGCCAGCGCGGCGGAGCGGATCGGCGTCGCGGAGATCGTGGTCTCGTTCAGCCTGAGCAAGGCCGCGCTGGGCGACATCTCCTCGGCATTGGCGCACATCGTCGAGCATGGTCGGGTAGAGATCCTGTAAGCGAATCGCCGCAAGATCAGACAACCGCGCCGGCGCGGCGCAAGGCATTCTGGTGGGCATGAATACTGCCCTCTACCTCACCACGGTGCTCATCTGGGGCACCACCTGGATTGCGATCAAGTTCCAGCTCGGCGTGGTCGCCGCGCCGGTGTCGATCGCCTACCGTTTCTGGATTGCCGCGCTGGTGCTTATGCTGATCCTGCTGGCGCGCCGGCAGCAGGTCCTGCCGCCGCGTTCCGCCTGGCGCTATCTGGTCGCCCAGGGCCTGGCCCTGTTCTGCTGCAATTTCCTGTGCTTCTACTACGCCACCATGTGGGTGCCGAGCGGGCTGGTGGCAGTCGTGTTCTCCACCGCGCCGATCTGGAACGCCATCAATGGGCGCCTCTTCATGGCGCGCCCGATCCGGCCGCAAGTGCTGGGCGGCGCGGTACTGGGATTGGCGGGCATCGCGCTGCTGTTCCTGCCTTCAATGCAGGGACACTGGAACGACAGCGGCATGCTGGCCGGCCTCGGCCTGGCACTGCTTGGCACGCTGTGCTTCTCCACCGGCAACCTGCTCTCCAGCCGCATGCAGGCGCTCGGCATGGCGCCCTGGCTGACCAATACCTGGGCCATGCTGTGCGGCGCCACCATCCTGACGCTGGGCGCGCTGGCTCTCGGCATGCCGTTCGATTTCGACCCAAGCCCGCGCTACGTGGGCGCACTGCTCTACCTGGCGGTGCCGGGTTCGGTGATCGCCTTCACGGCTTACCTGCTGCTGGTGGGGAGGATCGGGCCTGACCGCGCGGCGTATTGCACGGTGCTGTTCCCGGTGGTGGCGCTGACGGTGTCCACCTTCTTCGAAGGCTACCAGTGGAGCAGCATGGCGCTGGCCGGGCTGCTGCTGGTGATCGGCGGGAACCTGCTGGCTTTCATGCCGGCGCGCGCCAAGGCGGCAGCGCCGGCGGGAGCCAGGCTTACTTCTTGACGAACACCAGGTCCCATACGCCGTGGCCCAGTTTGAGGCCACGGTTTTCGAACTTGGTGAGCGGGCGGTAGGCCGGCTGCGGCGCGTAGCCGTCCGCCGTGTTCTGCAGCGCCGGCTCGGCGCCCAGCACTTCCAGCATCTGCACGGCGTAATCTTCCCAGTCGGTGGCCAGGTGGATATAGCCGCCCGGCGCCAGGTGTTCGCACAGCGTCTTCACGAATGGCGCCTGGATCAGGCGGCGCTTGTTGTGGCGGGCCTTATGCCACGGGTCCGGGAAGTAGATGTGCACACCCGCCAGCGAACCGGCCGGGATCATGTCGCGCAGCACTTCCACCGCGTCGTGCTGGATCACGCGCAGGTTGGTCAAGCCTTCCTCGCCGATCAGCTTGAGCAGGCTGCCCACGCCGGGCGTGTGCACTTCCACCCCGATGAAATCCTTCTCCGGCATCAGCTTGGCGATGTGCGCGGTGGTGCCG